>JAJDBR010000158.1 GCA_029261275.1 Nitrospirales bacterium | reverse complement strand
AAAACGCTGCCAATCATCACCGGGCATTTTTTCTAGTAAGGATTTTTTGCCATGTACCACCTCGTCGTGAGAAAGGGCTAGCACAAAATTTTCAGAGAAGGCGTACGTGAGGCCAAAGATCGTCTTGTCCTGGTGATTCTTTCGAGAGACCGTAGGGGTTTGAAAAAAATCTAAGGTATCATGCATCCATCCCATATTCCATTTAAACGTAAAGCCGAGACCGCCCACATAGGTGGGGCGAGACACTCCCGGCCAATCTGTTGATTCCTCCGCAATCATGATGACTCCCGGATAGTCCTGGTGCACTTTCACATTCAATTCCCGCAGAAAATCCATAGCCTCCAGATTTTCATGGCCTCCATGTTTATTGGGCACCCACTCCCCTGGCTTTCGGCTGAAATCCAAGTACAGCATGGAAGACACCGCATCCACTCGCAAGCCATCGATGTGGTATTTATCTACCCAGAAAAGGGCACTATTGATCAAGAAATTCCTGACCTCGGTTCGGCCATAATTAAAAATTCGGCTATGCCACTCAGGATGGTATCCCTTTTGGGGATCCATGTGATCATACAAATGTGTGCCATCAAACCAGGCTAGCCCATGAGGATCATCAGGAAAATGGGCGGGGACCCAATCTAAAATCACGCCCACTCCGGCTTGATGACAGGTATCGACGAAACCCATAAAATCTTCCGGAGAACCGAACCGGCTGGTTGGCGCGAAATACCCTGTCGTTTGATATCCCCAGGAACCGTCAAAGGGATGCTCCGTTATAGGCATCAACTCAATATGCGTAAACCCCATCTCTTTCACATAGGGCACAAGGTCGTGTGCTAACTCTGAATAGGTTAACCACCGTTGTTCTTCTTCCGACATTCGTTTCCACGATCCAAGATGCACTTCATAGATCGCCAGCGGTTGAGTTAAAGGGTCATTGCTAGATCGACTCTCTAGCCAGGCATGATCTTGCCAGCTGTAACCAGAAAGGTTTTTGACGATTGATGCGGTGTGAGGACGAAGTTCTGCAGCAAATGCGTACGGGTCTGCTTTCAAAAAGGGGGCCGGTTCCTGTTTTGATCGAATCTCATATTTATAGGCCGTCCCCTCAGGAATATCAGGGACAAATAACTCCCACAGGCCTTGGTCTTCTCGAGATTCCATCGGAAAAACACGTCCATCCCAATCGTTAAAATCTCCCACAACACTGACTCGAATCGCATTGGGGGCCCACACAACAAAATGAACGCCGTTGATCCCATTTACCGTACGAAAATGCGCCCCGAATTTTTCATACGCTCGGTAATCCGTTCCTTCCCTAAACAAATGTAAATCAAAATCTGAAAGCTGGGGAGGAAAAGCGTAGGGATCGTGTCTGGTAAACACCTTCCCTCCCGAGTCGGTCACCTGAATCTGATAACCCAAGCCAAACGTATCCCGTGGAACTTCTCCTTCAAAAATACCGGCCGGATGAACCGGATGCATGAAGTAAGGAGTGTTATCCCCATTCATTGGAATAATGTGTACATTCTTTGCTTCCGGCCAGAACGCTCGCACTAATTGCACACCATCGCCAGAACCATTGAAGGGGCGAGGGCCCAATATCGACAAAGGATGAGCATGTTCTCCTTTGGCCAGTTTATGAAAATCATCCATTTTCCAAAATTCCATTTCGATCTAAAAAGATTCTACACACTGACCAACTCTTCCCACATGGTTGTCCTGGCATATACAACCCACTCTCTTTGTAAAAACTTACTGAGGGAAGTGGGTGAAGGCCAAGTGTCTTGAAGGAAAGGAGAAACTTCTCAGGAGGACCCATGGATTATCTAGCTCAACCCTGTGAGGGTTTTGGGATGAAACAACCTGTATAGGAAATTTTCCAGGAAAATACCCAACGAGTATCTATATTTTAGCTTATCTGTAATTGGCTTCCACCCCCTACAGTAGGCGCAGAAAAAGGCCAAAATCAAAAATAGAAAGCCCGTCAAATTCTCTAAATCATCGATGTAAGACGTATTTGAGGATCAAGTATGTCCGGTCCCAAGGCGTGTGTCTATTTCAATTGTTAGCCAGACGGTTTATGCTCCTATAACTTTTTTGCCCTGTTTGACAGCCTGTCCAACAGTTTCTTTTGCATCCTCGGTCCAATCATCCATTCGTTCTCTTGCGTCTAACGCCATATTATGAAGTCGGCGCCGTGTCCTTGTTCCAGACCGCGGAGCGAGTAACAGTCCACAAACTAATCCAAGGGTAGTTCCTGATAACAGAGCAATAAGACTTAGCGTCAAATAGTTTGCTGTTTGTGTGGTCTCGTCTTCCATTGTGCGGTATCTCCTCATAACTAAAAGTAGAACATTGTGAATCATTTCTAAAAAGAACTAATCTGGGTTACCTATGAAACGACCCTCCTTGTGGCGGCCCTAACGACTTACGGCTTATAACGGACAGGTTTCTTTGGACGACCGTTCTGTTCCTCTTTACTTGGATCTTGTGAAACGGTCGGTGTGTTCCGACCATTTTTCTCATTTCCTGATCTATTGACGTTCATTTGCCTTCACCTCCTTTTGCCACGAATTCCTTACCTTTTTTATCAAGGGGTAGGGATTTTTTTTAGCGCACGTGGGCTATTCAATATATTTAGACAACTGAGCAGGGTTTTTAGTCACATTATTTCAGTTTGGCATGGCATATCCTGAAATAAAGGGGAAAGTAATAGGGATGTCAAACTCCTACTCAGAGAAAAGGGATAAGTGGGGAATGATGAGGTCGCGACTCTCCAATCACATTCAGAGGGCCTGTGGAGAAAAAGTCCATACATGACAATGCCGCGTGCTGCGTTCTCCGTCAGGGAACCGTAGTGTCCTCTGACCTGGTTTCGCAAAATGGGGTTTTTTGGGACCAGGTATTCGTTCAGCAACAATAGTTCTTGATCTACCGCTCCTGTGAAATGTTGGCGAGTAAAGTTTTCCACTTCATAGCTTCCCGGCCTGGTAATGATGACATTCTTCTTGGAGTGGAGTATCTGGAGGCGGGGGAGGGGAGAGTTGAGGTTGTGAGGTAAATCCTCACCAAACACGGAGTTTGGGTTTTTGACCATACGACCAGAGAAATATCTTTTGGAGAAAGTAAGGTCACGAATAATGGCATCAAGTATCACAAAAGAATAATTTGGCAAAGATGATTTTAATACTTTGCCATACTATTTTGCCCATTTGGTTGTATGACATGGTTTCAAAATAGATCCTTTTTGCAACCAGTTTCCAATTTGAATGAAATCAATCACTTCTATGTTGCAATATTCTGTTGCAAAAGAAAGTCAAGAAAAAATGGTTCGACGGGGTTATGGGGAAGGCGTTTTGTGGAGAGGCAGAACGCAGCACATCCCAAGGAATGGAGTTGGGGAGACCCACTAATCTACAGTTAGCAGGCTTGGGTTTGAATAGGGGTTCGGTTCTAGCAGTTTGAGCGACAAGTTAGTAGAAAAATCCAGGCTTAAGACTCGCTTGGTTGTAAGCTTCCCCAATATCTGGACAGGTCAAAAGTAGAGCTTTCTGGCATACTCACCCAGGAGGTTCCTATGAAAACCAGTCGATTTAGTGAAACGCAAATTATCACGATCTTGAAACAGGGGGAGAGCGGCATCAAAGTCAAAGACCTCTGCCGGGAGCATGGGATCAGTGATGCGACCTATTACAATTGGAAAGCCAAATACGGAGGTCTCGAAGCATCAGATCTCAAGCGACTCAAAGAGGTCGAGAGTGAGTGCACGAAGCTGAAGCGCATGTATGCCGATTTGGCGCTCGAGAATCGCGCGCTCAAGGATTTGATCGAAAAAAAGCTCTAACGCCGTCTGAGAAACGGACGGCGGTCAAGACCATGTATGAGAGCCACGGGCTATCGGTGATTCGGAGTTGTCAGTCCATGGGCCTAGCCCGTTCCACTTACTACCAGGCCCCGGTTGATTGGCAGGTTCGAGATACGCCAATTATGGAGGCCCTCAATGACTTAGTGGATCAACATCCACGCTGGGGCGTCTGGAAGTATATTGATCGGTTGAAGGCCTTAGGCCATCCCTGGAATCATAAACGTATTTATCGGATCTACCGTCAGCTGGGACTAAATCAGGCTCGACGGACCAAACGCCGGGTCCCGACTCGGCCCTCGCTCCCCGTGTTTGTGCCGGAAGCCTCGAACGAGGTATGGTCCGCAGACTTCATGAGCGATGCCCTGTATCACGGCACCCGCTTTCGTACCTTCAATATTCTCGATGACTATAATCGAGAAGTCTTGGCAATTGAGGTCGATACGTCTCTGAGAGCGGAGCGAGTCATTCGGGTCCTGGATCGCCTGAAGACGGACCGAGAGTTACCGCACATGATTCGAGTCGATAATGGGCCAGAATTTTTAGCTCAAAGTCTCCTGGATTGGGGCAAGGCTAACCGAGTGCTGATCTATCATATCCAACCGGGTCGACCCACGCAGAATGCGTTTATTGAACGCTTCAATCGCACCTACCGGAACGAAGGCCTGAATCTCTATCTATTTCGAAGCCTCGAGGAGGTGCGAGAGCTCACGGCAAATTGGATGATTGTCTACAATGAGCAACGTCCTCATGCTTCTCTTCAGGGTGCGGCACCCTGTACGTATGCCCCATCACCGCCTCAAAACTCTAGTTATGAACTGTCCACTTGACGGGGAAGCTTACATGGTAGGGTGTAGCCGGGATGGGCAGGGAGTGAGCAGCAGATTTATAGTCAGTGGGCTTAGGGAAGAAAAGTCTTTGCCAGTGAAGGTTTTTGATCAAGTATCAATGTCGTAAAACCTGTTTTGAACCTGTTTACGGAAGACTGTTATTTGATGTTAATTGGGTGGTGGAGGGAATATCTATGGCAAGGCCTTGCCCTGTACATTAGTCGTGTTTTACTTCAATGAACAAACTGCATTTTTTACAGCAATGCGTTTAGGGTTGTGAAGGCTTGACGAAAATGGTCGAGTTGGGGCTCTGTTAGCTCACTTGCAAATGCTCCAATGTTCTCGGTGAAGTGACGTGCAGGTCGGTAGTGGTTGAAAGTGGCTCCCTTGGGGAGTGGATTATTCTCCAGATACTTTTCAAGGCGAATAAGGACCCGATGAGGTCCTTCTGGTAGATTCCCCACGGTTATAGACGAACCGAATTCCCCGTTCACTAGTTTCAGGTAAAACCCTGGGTTAAACATATCTTCAACATCTGCTTCCTCATTTTGAACAAAGTCAGCATAAGTTAGGACTTGTTTCTTCTCAAGTAACTTTTTCTTGTACAGGTTCTCGATGCTCTGGCGATCCTTCTTTTGATAATCAATTAAAACTGCAACATTCAAATGCTTTTGGGCGCCAATCATTGCCACGAAAGTTGGGACCTTATCGGATCCTCCGACAGGCGTAATAGTCCAGTCGGTACTTAGCCCTGTTTCGCCCTTTGCTTGAAGGAGGGCTGATATTGCTTGAATGAAGAGTAGATCTGACACTCCTTCGACGACCAGACTATTAGGGCCAATGAATAGAGTTTGATAAATCTCGTAACCGAGAGCACCCTGAAGTGGGAATAGGCTATCAGGGGTCGCTTCAAGGATCTCGGTGATGACCTGGGTACCCTGTTGCTTTTCGGAAAGATTCTCCGAGTTTGGTTCGATACTCAGGTCTTGGACTATGCGTATGCGGTCGAAACGCGTGGCGTCAACCATAAATGGTGAATGGGTAGAGTAGATAAGCTGATGATACGGTTTAATTTCTTCTTCAAAGTAACGAAGGAGGTCTTCTTGAGCTTTCGCATGAAGAGAAAGTCCTGGCTCATCTAGAAGCAATATAATGTTTTCGCCCTTTCGGCGAAGCTGTGAATACCAGGCAAGGAAAGAGAAAAACCAGACAAAGCCACGGGAGCGTGTTCCGAGCGCTGTGCTCACCATATGATTTGTGTCATGGACACGCCCCCAAATGTTCATACCGCTGGTCATGCCCTGTGGGTCTTCAGGCTGCGCCGGACGAATATCAAATTTCATCCGAAGGTGTTTGTTCTGTGACCAGTAAGCAAGTACTTTCTCTGTAAGCTGATTCTCCGCAGCTTCGAGTTTTGCAAGTAGTGCCTCCGTCCGCCTGGGATCTGTAAGTTGGTCGAGGTCAAGACGTGCTAATTCGATCAGTCCTAGCAGTGGGTGATCGGATTCCTGAAGATTCTCAGCATTAACACGTTGCTTGAGGGAGTCAATATTGTCCTGCCCCTTCATTTGGTAGTATTCATCGAAGTAGAGGAACTTAGGAATACGATCACGAAGGATTTGGTTATAGATGACATATGAGAGGCCATTTTTAGAAATATCCTGGATAGTGGCTGCAAGTTTTTTTACTTCTGGTGTCTGCTCGGCATCTGAGAGAATCCCCGTAATGGCTGGGGCCGTGGGCTCTTTGAGTAGTTCGCCTGCGAGCGTCGAGGGCACACCTGCAGACTCTATGAGGTGTTTCAGAGATACCGTGTCATCAACTGTGAACGTACTGAACGATCGTTTGTTTGAATACCCTTTGTTAATGGATAGTGTAGGCTTCTTGTCTTTGAGACATTTCGGACCGAAGCTTTCTTCTACTGCAGCAATATCTTTGGACTCGAGTTCGTATGTGGCTGCAATAACCTGAGCTGGGGATCGACGATTCGCGTCGACTTCGTCCTGATAATCTGTGACGGCTCGACGTGGATAGTCATCAGTCACATCAAACTTGTCTTCGGATGAAATAATGGGGTTCAGGCGGTACAGAGCCTTCAACAGTGCAGTTTTACCTGCTTCATTCTTTCCGACCAAGCAGGTAACTTCACCAATGTCGAATTCAGTAGAGTCTTGAATGCTCTTAAATTCCGTGACATGCGCCTTAATAAGTTTCATTTCATCACCTCAGTCATTTTATCGTCCATAGCAGCAGCCAAGCAGAACTACAAGTTCTATCAAGAGGGCCTTTACTCGAAGTAGACATCGATTTACTCTTGCCTTGTTTCTCAGGCATCTTCAGGGACGATACATCATAAACGAATGTGAAATAGATTCAAGTCTTTTGTCTGCAGTTTGTGCCCCAAAAGGAGAATCCCACAGCCTTTCCTTTTTGATTTAATGCTGGTTACCAATGGGATGAGGAATTTTAGGTTTTCAACGTTATTCTGGATAGGAAAAAAGCGAGTGCACGGAGGAAACGAAGCCGCCCAATTCCCAGAAACAGGTTTAAAACAGACTTTACGGGAATTGGGGTACTGGCGTGAACGACCTAAGTCGTTGATTTAATTGATGGGTCGTACAGGGGTCGAACCTGTGAGCAGCTGATCAACAGTCAGTGGACTTTCAAGAGAAAAGTCCTTATCGGTGAAGGCTTTGCAGTCAGGATTAGTTGGGTAAAACCTGTTGGGGGATCTGTTTTGAAATAGAAATAGGCCGTGATGATTTTTGTGATTAATGAATTGGGAATTTTCTCGGTCTACTCAAATCGGTTGCATCCCATTTACAAACAACAAAAGACTTGCCCCCCTATCTTGGGTATTCTTCTACCCCTGAGTTACTAGTGTTAACCCTGTCGTCTTTTAAAATATCCAAGTGGTTACACAATTTATCTATTTCTGCTTCTCTTCTCGGTGTCCATTCGATCGGTTGTTCTACCATTCCTATATCTTCCGATGTAATAGTAGGACCACCAGAGATTAGAGTGGGCTCAGTTGCTATGCCTATAATTCGTTTCACCCACCGACATTTCCTTAACATCCCCATGCAAACCGCATAAAGCATTGTAATCCTTACTTGACGATACTGCTCGTAGCCTCCTTCAAGTTCCACTCTTGGATATGCAAGAGTCAAAAACGCATAGCCAGTTTCATTTCGTAGCTGTTCTTGGCTCGGAAGCATACATCGAAAAGTGCGATCTTTTTGGTTCGCCATTTGTAGCATCTCTAAAAACCCATCGCTATACCATCGCCGGCTGATTCGAGGCTCCTGAGCCATGTACCGTATACCAATTTCATGCTCAGCTACCTTGAACGGACTGCCGTCTGGGACGATTGCAGTTCCTGACAACATATGATTGGTAAACGCCTCAATAAGACGATCCCAAAAATAAGAATTCTTATCTGCCTTGATCTTGTTTTTGTACTGAGCATTCCTAACTAAACCCTCATAGTGACCTGCAGAAAGATTGAACTTTTCATCTGGTTTCCACTGGCGGTTTTCGGGATGAATGAAACCATGCCTGTCATTATCAATCATATGGGTAAGGTAATATGCCAGCAATTCTTCCTCTCCGGCAGAACAATTTAAGTTACCCGAACGAGCAAACACTGCTTTGTGTTCAAGGTAGTCTACGAAGTCTGTGACAGTATCAAGCTCTTTCATTAGAATTTCTAGGGAAACTTCATTCAAAACATGAATAAATGAGCCAGACGGTTCCACGTCTCCGATGGTAAAAGGAGAAAAATCTGAAGAGGAAGGTTTCATATGGGCATCACCTTGTAAACTTGTCTGAATCATGAAGCTGCCGCTGTCCCTTCCAAAAAACGTATTACACTCTTTGTGGGCACCATGAGCTACCACTACCCCATATACCTTCCGAGTATCCCTTGGGGGTAATTTTATCGGTAGGTTCTTTGTGCAGACATTATCAAGGAAGATATGATCTGGGTTTTGCTCAATCCATCTCTCTGCACCTCGAATTTGATGGACCGACTTTTTTACTGCCTTTTTATACCAGCGTGGCCATGCCACATTAACATCATCATTCTTCGGCCATTTGACGGTTTTATCACTAAAGATAATTACATTGTTTCCACAGACGACCAGTAAATCACAGATCTCCTTCCCTGAACGTTGACCATTTACAATTACATCTCGGTGGACATTGGGATATGACCAGAGATTGAGAAAGGTACGATCGGCGAGTTTAGCCAAATATCGTTCCGAATTGGTGGTTCCTTCACTCCGGGGTATTTGTTCCATAACTCCATTATATTAATCTCGACTTCAGAAAACTGGGCATAGCGGGATTCTACTTTCAGAAAATGAGACTTCCTTACCTGTTTAAGGGTGTTCAGACAACTCAATAGCTGCGGGTGAAATACAGGGAAACAAGCAGCCGATTTCCAGAAACAGGTTTAAAACAGACTTTGCCCCGAACGGGCTATTGGCGTGAACGACCTAAGTCGTTGATTTAATTGGTGGGTCGTACAGGAATCGAGCATGTGAGCAACTGATTTATAGTCAGCTGCTCTAAACTTCACAATACTAATATAGTTCCGGCAGCTGTTTTTTGGGGATACCTAAGTTTAGGAATGACTGAGGCACCATGTGACTATCTGGTGTAACTGGCACCTCTCAGGTAGGTAGGGCACAAAAAATAAGGGCTAAAATCGCCAATCTCAAAACTGGTGTCATTTGAACGGCTGCCAATTGAAGGAGATAGATTTATGATGAGCAGGGTTCACATTCTATGGAATACGACAAGGGAAAACCTGAGTAACCAACTTTCTGCTTGACATGTTTTTCGAGTTGCATTAGTTTGTATGTACTCTCGGTAATCAAACAACGTGGATTTCCACGGGGAAACGTTCACCACTTGGATTGATCGCCAGCCTATCAGGAAGTCCGGTAGACCCCGACTCTACAGTTCACTCCTCAGGCCACAGGGCACGGGCCCGAAGGGAATAGACGTTCACCGTCTATCTTTCTTCGAGTGTGCAACCCGACGGCAACTCTCCAAAAAAGGTAGACACATCTCTCCATCCTGAGTTCAAGCTCAAGGAGGTGTGTTGTGCGAATTCTTCACATCGAACAGGGTCAATCCCTGAGTCGACCGCTCCATGTTTGTTCATTCCATCCGATCCTCCGTGTCAGTTTGCTAGATCAGCTCTCCTGCTACTGCATCATTCCGTGTGGGGCAGATTCATGCCTCCTCACGTTTTCACCTTCTCAGCAGTGTTGCCACATGATCGCCCATGCCGTCGAAGCCTATCTGATCTCAGATCGTGCTCTGATTACGGTCTGTCGTCCTGTGGCCTGTCTCAATTGGCCCCTGCTTCTCATCATCCAGATATCACATCCAATCTCAGGAACGCTGTTCCATGAACACATTTTTTCAAGACTCCAAATAAAAGGAAGGACATGATATGCACAACATCACCCAAAATCTTCAGATTGAATTCCGACCCACTGCCTCATTATCTCCGGCTGCACAGAATCCTCGAACACATAGTCCGAAACAGATCCGGCAAATAAAGGAAAGTATAAAAACCTTTGGCTTCACCAATCCCATTTTGATTGATGGCAATGGACAGGTTATTGCCGGTCACGGTCGTCTCGCCGCGGCGAAAGTGTTGCAACTCGATCAGGTGCCGACCATTCGTCTGGAACATCTGACGGAGGCGCAACGGCGAGCCTATGTCGTAGCCGATAACAAATTGGCGGAGCTCGCAGGATGGGATCATGACCTTTTAACCTTGGAATTCCAGTATCTCAGTAACCTCGAGATTGACTTCGATCTGACCGTGACGGGCTTTGACATGAAAGAGATTGAGTTATTCTTGGACACGGTGCCTGGGCCGACAGATGATCCGGCGGCGGACATCTTCCCTCTGTTAGAACCCACCGCTCCTATCGTCAGTATTCAGGGTGATCTCTGGCAGATGGGTCCGCATCGGCTGTACTGCGGGGATGCAACACAGTCGGATTCCTTCAGTTGCTTGATGGGATCTGAACAGGCGCAAATGACTTTCACCGATCCTCCGTTCAATGTACGCATTCCCGGGCATGTCTGTGGCTTAGGGAATAACCAGCATCAGAACTTTGTCATGGCCTCGGGGGAACTCTCTGAAGCCGAGTTTACGCAGTATTTAGCTACGCTCTTTAAACATCTGGTGGCACATAGCCAAGATGGGGCAATCCATTTTATCTGTATGGATTGGCGTCATTTGCTTGAGCTCTTCACCGCAGCCCGATCGGTTTACACCGACATCAAAAACTTGTGTGTCTGGGATAAAGGCAATGGCGGCATGGGCACCTTCTATCGCTCACAACACGAGCTGATACTGGTCGTCAAACAGGGGAAGGTTTCCCATATCAATAATTTTGAGTTGGGGCAGTATGGGCGCCATCGAACAAACATCTGGACGTATCCCGGTCTGAACTCTTTTCAAGAGGGTCGGCAGGAAGCCCTCGCGATGCACCCCACCGTGAAACCTGTGGCACTCATTGCGGACGCCATCAAAGATTGTTCGCATCGAGGCGGAATCATCTTGGACTGTTGCGCTGGCAGTGGCACAACCATCATCGCCGCAGAACAAACGGGGCGTAAGGCGTACCTCATGGAGCTCGATCCACGCTATGTCGATACCACCATCCATCGCTGGCAGGCATACACCGGACAAGAAGTGATGCATGCCGTGACCGGACACACCTTTGATGCCGTTCGAAAGGAGCGTGGCCATGATGCAGCACCATGAAGACCCGGAGACCGAAGACGGCCTTGAAGAAGATATCAACGTGCCGGACTACACGGTGGGATACAAAAATCCTCCCAAGTCCAGTCAATTTCGCAAGGGCCAATCAGGCAATCCACATGGCCGTCCCAAAGGCACCAAGAATTTAAAAACAGACCTGCAAGAGGAACTGTTGGAATCCATTCGTGTCACCGAAGGCGGCCGAACGGTGGTGATTTCCAAGCAGCGGGCCATCGTGAAACGCGTGATTGAATTGTCGTTAAAAGGCAACATCCAGGCGACGCATTTGGTGACCAAATTGATCGCCGGGTATCTGGCAATAGACGAAACGGAAGAATCGTCCGCTCCTCTGAGTGCAGATGATCGAGCCATTCTGGCTCAATTTCTTGAACAACGGGTACCGCCAGCGGAGGTGCCACAGCCCAAGAATGGAGGTGCCAAATGAAAAAGATTGATGAGCAGGCCGTGTTTTCCGCAGTGTTACGTGAGGCTCTTTCGGCGTTTATTGCGAAAGTATTTCAGATTGTGTCACCGGGAGAGCCCTTTGTGCCCAATTGGCATATTGAGGTACTGGCAGATCGCTTGATGCGGGTCCATCAGGGGGACATCAAGCGATTGCTGATTACCTTACCACCACGCAGTCTGAAATCCATCTGTGTGTCAGTGGCGTTTGTGGCATGGTTGTTAGGCAAAGATCCTACCAAACGCATCATTACCGTGAGTTATGGCAACGAGCTTTCATCCAAACTTGCGCGGGATACCCGAGCCGTGATGGAGAGTGCGTGGTATCCTCACGTGTTTCCTCAGACCCAGCTTATTCGGACTGCCGAACTGGATCTGGAAACGACGCAACGGGGAGGGCGTTATGCCACGTCCGTCGGCGGAGCGTTGACGGGACGCGGAGGGAATCTCCTGATTATTGATGATCCGGCCAAGCCCCTCGACATGTTGTCCAAAGTGAAACGCGAGGCGCTGAAGCAATGGTTTGATGGGACCCTCTATTCGCGACTGGATCATAAAGCCAACGATGCGATCATTTTGGTGATGCAACGGCTCCATGTCGATGATTTAGCCGCGCATGTCTTAGGCAAGGAGCAGTGGGTCCATCTGAATCTTCCAGCCATCGCGGAAACGGAACAGCGATTTGATCTGGCCGATGGTCGGCACATCATTCGACCAGCGGGATCAGTGCTACACGCACAACGGGAACCCATGGCGATTTTGGAGAACCTTCGAACGATGATCGGGCTCTATAATTTTTCGGCGCAATACCAACAAGAGCCTGTGCCCGAAGAGGGGAATCTCGTGAAGTGGGCATGGTTTCAGAAGTATGACCGCCCGCCCGGACTAGAACCTGGCGATCGGATCGTGCAGTCATGGGATACCGCCAACAAAACCACGGAGCTGTCCGACTATTCCGTGTGTACTACCTGGCACGTGAAAGGATCCTCCTATTATTTAATAGACATTTTCCGGGCACGCGTGGATTATCCTGGGTTACGACATGCTGTTATTACGCAAGCTCGGCAATACCGGGTACGTACGCTCTTGATGGAGGATACCGCTTTGGGCACGGCCTTGATCCAAGAGCTCCGCTATCGGACTCAAGCGGGGGTGCCGCCCCCGATTGGGGTGACACCCAAGTTGGAGAAGGCGATGCGTCTAGCCACACAGTCGGCGGTGATTGAGGCGGGACGGGTCTTTCTCCCTTGTAGGGCGGAGTGGTTGGATGACTTCCGGTCAGAATTGTTAGCGTTTCCCCAGAGTCGCCATGATGATCAAGTCGATAGTCTCTCACAATTTCTCACGTGGATCACAGATCCGCGACGCCAGCCTATTCCCCAGCGGAGTGTTGTGGGGATGTACTAGGTCTCATCAGTTTCCGAGCGATGTTGTCCCTTGACTTCTTCCCTCTCCGCAAGCGTGGATAGAGGAACGGGGAGGGAAAGACGTGATGGCTGAATCGCATGTCGATCTGACGATGCTTCAGAGATTGCCGACTCAACAGGTGCTGAAATTATGGAAGGACGTGGTGGGTGGTTCACCTCCCTCTTGTCTCAGCCGGGAATTTCTGGTGGCGATGGTGGCGTGGCATCAACAGGCGCAGGAATTTGGAGGGTTGACCCACCGAACCGAATCTGCAATCAAACAGTTCAAAAAATCCGGACCAACGCCCAAGACGAATCCCGCCTTGCCCGTGGGGACGGTGCTGATCAAATCCTATCGGGGCACGCGCTATACCGTGACTGTGCAATCCGACGGCTTTTGTTTTGAAGGCACGGTCTATCACAGCCTCTCGGAAATTGCCCGGCGCATCACAGGCACGCGGTGGAATGGCCCGGCCTTTTTTGGATTACGGCGTACATCATCCAATCAGAACAAGAAGGCATCCAACGAATGAACCAGCCACCTCCTCTTCGACGCTGTGCCGTCTATACGCGCAAGTCCTCGGAAGAAGGGTTGGAGCAAGCCTTTAATTCGTTGGATGCGCAACGTGACGCAGGTGTCGCGTATATCCAGAGTCAAGCACAGGAAGGGTGGCAGCTCGTGGAGACGGTCTATGATGATGGCGGGTATTCCGGCGCAACATTAGAGCGGCCTGCCGTGCAACAGTTATTGAGCGATATTCGCTCGCAGCGTATTCAGGTGGTCGTGGTCTACAAGGTTGATCGCCTCACGCGGTCGTTGGGAGATTTTGCCAAACTCATTGATCTCTTTGACCAACACGGGGTCGCGTTTGCGTCGGTGACGCAACAGTTCCAAACCACCACCTCCATGGGACGCTTAGTGTTGAATGTCTTGCTTTCCTTTGCGCAGTTTGAGCGGGAAGTCACAGGGGAACGCATCCGCGACAAGATCGCAGCGTCAAAGAAGAAAGGGTGGTGGATGGGTGGGTTGCCACCCATTGGGTATGACATTCAGGATCGACACTTGGTCGTGAATGAGGCCGAAGCTCACGCCGTGCGCCAGATCTTTGAGCAGTATCTGGCGGTTGGATCGGTGACAGCTCTCGTTCAAGCACTTCGACAAGACGGCATTCGCACGAAACTGTATACCAGTCGAGCGGGACATGTGCATGGAGGACGCCCGTTTTCCCGTGGACATCTGTATCACCTGTTACATAATCGTATCTATATTGGAGAGATTGTTCATCGGAAGGAAGCCTATCCCGGGAATCATTCGGCTATTATTGATGACGATCTGTGGCAGCAGACACAAGCCTTACTCCAAGCGAATCATCATGCCTGGCATCAGGAGGCCTCTGTGCGAACGCCCTTTCTGTTAAAGGGCGTCCTGTTTGATTCAGAAGGGAACCGATTCAGTCCTACGCAGAGTCGGAAAGGGGCTCGCATCTATCGCTACTATGTGAATCAACGAGTCTTTCAGTTCGAGGAGCTACCGGCTCAGGCCATTCGCCGCTTGCCCGCCGAGTCGTTAGAGCAGGCGGTGATGAAGGCGGTCATCCAGGCGAGAAAGATGACGAGCAAGAACACATGTGGGGCCATGATGGTCTCGATCATGATCCGGTGGTTCAGCATGCGGCATGGCGTCAACGGCTCCAACGAGTGGACGTGGGGTCTGATCACCTGCGTATCACCGTGGCTAATTTAAATGCCAAGAAAAACGACGCCATTCAGATGGCGGTTGATGCTGAGCATGATATGACGTCATCACCTGTCTGTGTAATTGATGTGCCGTGGACCATGGTGCGACGAGGTGGACGAACGGAGCTGCGGTTACAAGGAGCATCGCCTCAGCTGAAGAGTCAATTTCATGAGGGGTTGATCGCGGCAGTTGTGCGGGCGTTACAGTGGAAAGATGATTTGATAGAAGGTCGCGTCACCAGCATCAAGACCTTGGCCCAACGTGAACAGTTGGACCGTCGTTATGTCATGCGCGTGTTACGGTTGAGTTTTCTGGCTCCTGACTTGATCGAAGCCATCCTGCTGGGCTGGCAACCTCCCGAGTTGACCCTTGAACGGTTTCGTCGTCCGATTCCGTTGGAGTGGGCTATCCAACGTCAGTACTTGAGTGTTCCTTCCTCCTCGTCAGCGGGACCCCAGAGAGTGTCGAAGTCTTAAGTAGGGCACCGGCCTTGTTCTCTCTCGGTCCCACTACAATGAACACAGTGGGACCGCCAAAATCCCCTCAGAGAAAACTGCAGGAATAATGGAACAATCAGGGGATAGTGTGCGAGGGAGAGAGTGTCAATGATGGCTCAATGGAACCTTAACTCGCCGATTTATTAGGAGTATTTCTGCAGTGTTAGGAGAGATCGATTTTGCTGTGGACTAGCTGGCGGAGAGGGTGGGATTCGAACCCACGGTCCCTTTCAGGACAACGGTTTTCGAGACCGTCCGAATCGGCCACTCTCGCACCTCTCCGACAAACATATTTTAGGATGGGACTGGTTGGGCCTCGCGAAGTTGCTGAAAGAATTGTTGTAACAGATTTCGGCAGTCTTCTGCCAAAATTCCTGATTGGACGATGACGTGGTGATTGAACCGCGTTTCAGTTGTTAAATCACAGATTGAACCACAGGCGCCAGCTTTGGGGTCATGTGTACCAAAGACCAGACGAGTTACTCTGGACTGGATGATCGCTCCGGCACACATTGCACAGGGCTCTAAGGTGACATAGAGGGTTGTATCCGTGAGGCGCCAAGATTTTTTTGCCTGAGCGGCGGAACGAATGGCCAACAATTCTGCATGGGCTGTTGGGTCCTGTAAACCTTCTCGCTGATTGTATCCCGTGGCAATGACTGCTCCCTCTTTGACGAGAACTGCACCGACCGGCACTTCTTCTGCCCGATAGGCTTCTTTCGCCACCTCCAACGCCATCCCCATAAATACCAGATCTCTGTCGATGGTTGGAAGTTTGGACGTCATCACTGTGTGATTGTGTGGAGAAGAGGGTATCGAATTTTACGACTGAGAGTTGTTACGAACCGCAAAAAAAAATGGTAACATAGCGACTATCTCATGTATAGCCAACCTTCCCGGTACGTTTGGTGACCGCTCCCACCTCTGTTTCTTCTCATGATCTCGTGCCGTTGCCGCATTTGCAGGCGATGTGGCACGACTTAGCTTGCCGGTTTTTTGAAAATCGGCTACCGGCGATCAGGATTGAATGGAGTTCACGATTAACCGCATCGACGGGATTGTTTGTGAGCCAAGTTGGGCCGAGAAGTCGGTGGGTGTCTGCTGCCTATCGGCATGGGGAGGCCCGAGTAATTAGGCTTTCGGCGCCGTTACTTCGTGGGCAACCAGAGGAGGAGCTTCAGGGGACGTTGGCTCATGAGATGATTCATCAATGGGAATTTGATATTCGGAAACGACGTCCGTCTCATGGACCGACGTTTCGAGAAATGATGAATCGGATGAATGAGGCAGGGTTAGGGATTACGATTCGCCATCAATTGAATGAGACGGTCAATGCATTGAACCGCTATGCCTGGGAGTGCGTTCGTTGTGGAATGGCCTATCATCGCCAACGTCGCACAATTGTGCCGTCTCGACACCTCTGTAGTCGATGTCGAGGTGCACTGGTCGAAGTGACCTTGGAAATTGCAGGAA
>JAJDBR010000157.1 GCA_029261275.1 Nitrospirales bacterium | reverse complement strand
CCCCGACTTTTCAAGAGGCGGATTCCATCAAGGCCAGCGGTCACGAGACCGCGCAAACAGGCCGGATACATGACGGCAATCCTGACTCGCTGTATTCGTTCAAAAATCCTTGCATTCTCGGGAGCGTCCATACATGACAATACTGCTAGCAAACACCCAAGATCTTTATTGAAGATTTCTTCATTGAAAAATGTTCCGTTTAATTGTTCTGATGGTCCATGCCATCGACTTCCACAACATATTATCTCTAGTCGTACATACGTGATTCATATATTCAACTAGAAATTAGTAGGAGCGATATTCATGGATAAGGAAATATCTGCTCGGGAGTGGACCAGAAGGTTCGCGGCCCGTCCTCCACTAGAACGAGCGGGTGCGTATGAGATTAGGGGGCTTCCCCGCCTGCCGTTAAAGGATATTGCTGCATTATCGAAAAAGAGCGGCGTACATCCCGACGTACTAGGGCCTTGCAGACGCGCGGCCGCGAAGCTCAACTGGTTTATCATGGTGCGACCGATAAAGGCCAGTGCGATGTTTCACGTCGGTGATTTCAATAAGTTGCCCAAGCCGATGGCCATAAAGGCCAAGTGCCATCCGTCTACCGGTATGGTTATGCTCAAAAATGAAGCTGATTTTAAACGGGCCTTAAGCGATGGGCGCATCGACCCTGGCTATGCCAGGGTTAATGGTTTGCACATCGCCCCCAAACCCACATTCATCCAAGGTCGTCCTCTGCACTTTCTTTTCAACAAAAAGGGGCAACGATTCTTTTCCGATATGGATTTGTACGAAGTACTGAATGGAACCACCGGCCGACAGGTCCAACTTGGGCGAGGGGGCACCCCAACCCAAGGAATCAAGAATCGGCGCGAACTGGATATCTTGATCAATACCATGCGAGGCCTTGGTACGGACTTCGGCCTCGTTCAGCACGGCCCTGACCGTCAATGGGTTAAACACGACCATTCAAAGCCGAATACCGAATCGGTTACCGTTTTCTGTCCGGACGGAAAGGTCTTCATCCTCTCACACAACGAAGTCATTCCATTTATCCAAGCAATTGGACAGAGTGCGTAGCTTGTGTATTTTCAGAGATTCTTGCCTATCCCTTACAGTTAAAAAATACTAGTGGCTTCAGGTCAGTAAGCAAAATAGTATTATCAAGTTACCCTGAGTTTGGCAGACCGGAACGATGAATACTAAAAATCTTGACCCTCCCTCTCCGTTCACCGTTAGGCAGTCAAGATCTCGAAAAACTCTGAGCCTGGTTTTTCCATTCGAAAATTTCAAAAATCCTCAACTAACCACAGGGTTAGCGCACCCTCTAACAAATCTGCATTCCCTCAACGAGCCTGACTCCTTCCCGAGTTAGGATTTGTATGTTGGCCTACCTCGCTAACCTTCATCTTAGTGAGTGTTCTTGTTAGACTTCGCCAGGACTAACACCATTATTTTGGGAACGTATATGAATAGCTCTCTAGTCAAAAATGAGACCACCCTTTAGATGAAAACCTGACAAAGAAATTAGGAATTCCACCCTAGAACGCAACAATGCCTCGGCCGCTTCTGCGCAAAAATCGATTCTCAAACGGCTTACGCCAGGACACATTCAGACACCCCAATTAGCGGGAGAGAAAATTGGTGGTATTCTGACGTAGCGCTGGGAACCGGGAGCGCCGTTGGCGGGCTGCAAGTGATGAGGGAGAACAAATAGTTTGCCGCCCGCCCTTCGGGGGCAGAAGCTGTCCCTAAAATTTTCGAGAAAGCTTTCGAAGCGAAACCCATCTCCGACACATCCAAGAGGAAGCCCAAGGCAGGATAACGAACGCTTTAGCGTCGGCATCGCCATCGACGCGAAGTTGAACCACACAACAATCTAATAGGCCAACGCCTTCTTCTTGTATTCCATTCATTCTTCAAACCACACACCAAACAAACCGCACCACGAGGGCAACACGGCATGAACAAAAATCTGTCCTTTAGGTTATTAATTGGGTAGCATGACTAGGAGGGTTAAATTATCATTGCGGGGGACACAATAGAAAATATGAGACTGAAATGAACTAGCAGGTAACCTTCGAAATATTGAAAGTCCGTTACGACAAAACCCAATCCCGTGACCTGGGAAGGGGGACCCGAAAATGATGTTTCAACACCGGGACCAAACAACCCCCATTTTCACATACAAGTGAAACGCTCTCGACGATAAACAAGAAAAGATCTGGCCCCCATTCAATCCTTCAGGAGCACAAGGAGGCCTCTATCAAACAGACTATCGACGCGTTGAATATTGAAGATATCGAGGGGCAAAGCGGCCTCAGGAATACGTTGAATGCCAGAACCCTGGGTCGGTTCAAAAAAGATCGTCCAGCAAGGCCGCAAATTGCCTAATTGTCCCGCAGGGCACGACCTATGTTGAACGCGCGGAAAGTACACGTAGTCCGTACGCACGGGAAATTGGCGAGAACGCAGCTGGCGCATTTTTTCAACCGACCCACTAGAGAATGCGTCAGGATGAGGACCCCAGTCGAAAGTCGAGGGGGGCGTTCGTGACGAGTCCGTTGGCGACGCAGAGTTCGCACGGTCGTCCAATTCGCTTCGTCTCGTACGGCATGTCCTGGCTCGTGCCGATGCTCATATTTTTCGCGCTTCCAGTTATGGCCGAGAACAGCGAGTCCGATTCGGCCGCGATTGAGAAGGAAGTGGTCTACGACCCCTATCGCGGAGTGGATGAGGATGGCCGGATTCCTAGGATCGACAAGGCTGCTCTGGTCGCGAGACCCGAACGTTGGCGCTATGTGCCCGAGGGCCGACTCAAGCCCGGCAGGTTCTTTGAGCGCTTCCTAGTCTCGAGTTTTTTGTTTCCCATCTTCTTCGCCAACTCCGACGTCGGAACGGGATTGGGCGTGGCCCTTACCGACATCGATTTTCGTGCCCAACGTCGTCGCGAGTTCATGGGCCTGTTCCTCTCCTACACCACCAAGGGTCAACAGAATTATGTTTTGCGTTGGCGACGCTGGCTGAAGCATCTGGAAGTTCCCACTGGTGGTGTGCTCCAGGAGGAACGCAGCTTTGTCGGCGTGAGCGGGGGATATCGCAAAACACTGACCCGCCGCTTCTTTGGGATCGGGGGTTCGACCAAAGAACGCCAAGAGACGAGCTATACCGATCAAATCGCCTTTCTCGACCTGGGTCTCTCGCATTCGCTCGAGGGATCATTCGACGACGTCGTCCTAGAGCTGGGTGTACGAGGAGAACACCACTGGCTCGGCCAAGGCGAAGTCGGGGGCGCAGGGCAAACCAGCAACGAGTTTCCTGAGCTCTTCGCCGAAGCGGATCCCTATGGCCTCGGCTGGTTGAATGGCGGCATTCGCTGGGACACGCGTGACAGCCAGCGCAATCCCTACCGCGGGACAGTCCTGGGTGCGAGAATCGATGCCGCGCTGCTCCAGAACGATTGGAACCTGGGTGTGATCTACCGACTCTTCGGCGACCAGCTCATCCCCGTCCCAGGACTCTTTCACAACGGAGGAGGCGAGGACGAAGAGCATCCGCCGACTGACAGCATCGCAATTCACCTCGAGAGCCAACTGAGCTCCGGCGACCTGCCTTTCTTCGCTCGGCCGACGCTCGGCGGCAACCGGGCGCTACGTGGGTATATCGCGGGTCGGTGGCGAGACGATGCCGCCTGGGAGGCGGCGACGGAATATCGCGTCTGGGTCTTCCCACGCGGATTCACGGTCTGGCGGCATATTCGCATCGAGCGCCTCGGGCTGGCGGTCTTCTACGAAGTCGGTGGTGTCGCGAAAAACGGAGTCGAGCTCTTCCAGGAACGCGTGCGCCACAGCTACGGGGTCAGCGGTCGCTTCACCATGGAGCGCGCGGCGATCTTTCGCGCCGATTTCGGGTTCTCGGAAGATGGTCTCAATTTCTCCGTCGGCTTCGGTCTTCCCTTTTGACCCGTGAATCCGACCTGCCCTTCCAACGGTCAAGGCCGCCACTCCTGAAGTTCATGAGTATCAGGAGACTTGCGCCCATTTGACCAGAGCCTTCTCATGGGTTCCCACAAATGCATCTGATGTATTTGAGACCACATTCCCAACTGTTCGTTTTCTCTCTTTTTTTTTGACTGGCAATCAGCCGACCGCCTAAATACAATCCTCACTATCAGGGCTCATGATTACCAATGACAGAAGACAGGAGTTTTAGGACCATGAATAATCAACTGGAACAGAATAAAAAGAACGCTATGGCCTTCTACGATTTGATGTTTAATCAATGTCAGCCTGCTGAAGCGATAGAACGATATGTTGGCGACACCTATATTCAACATAACCCTCTGGTAGGTGATGGGAAGCAGGCCTTCATCGCCTTTTTCGAAAAAATCGCAAAAGAATACCCTGGAAAGCGAATAGATTTCAAACGTGTATTAGCGGAAGGGAACCATGTTGTCCTTCATTGTTATCAAGAATGGCCAGGGGATGATGATTATGCGAGTATCGACATATTCCGGTTTGATGAACACGGAAAAATAGTGGAACACTGGGATGTGTTACAAATCATTCCAGAGACATCAGTTCACGACAATACGATGTTTTGATAGGGAGATGAAGGTTATCGGAACAAAGGAAAGGGAGTAAACGGTATCGAGCAGGATAGGTTCGTGAACAGAGCTGCTGGGCAATCGTCAGGGGGCGTTGAGAGGAAAAATCTTTAGTCCTATTAACCTTGTTTCAAGGTGATGTCGATCATCATCTCGTCAGCGAGTTGCTCGAGAATAGCGCGGATCTGTTCGGAATCGGTTTGCGCAGATGGGACGAGCTCGGCCTCGGCCCGAAAAATCCGTTCTCCTGACATGGGGGCACTTTCGACAACTGTTCTCAGGTCTTGCATGCTGACCCCAAGGGCGGCCAATTTCCTCGAAATCTCCCGCACAATCCCAGGACGGTCTTGTCCAACTAGCTCCAGCAGCCATGAGTTCCGATGATCGACATCCACCAGTGCCCAGTCGCTATCCACGACACTCACGGAAAGACCACGGTCGTCCAGCGTAGAAAGTGCCGTAATGAAACCCTCTGCCTGATTCTCCGGGAGGTGAATCTGAACAACCCCTGCGAAATGTCCGGCAAGCCGCGCCATACGGCTCTCGTCCCAGTTTCCCTCATATTTTGCGATGAAATCCGCCAGAGTCTCGACCAGTCCAGGCCGATCTTTGCCGATGACTGTTAGAACCAGTGCACGCGCCATGGCGGCAGTCTAGTCATTCATACTG
>JAJDBR010000156.1 GCA_029261275.1 Nitrospirales bacterium | reverse complement strand
TTCGATCATAAACCAGGAGGGCTTTTTGCGAGTTTAGTCTTTGCTGAAAGTGTGGAGGAAGATCGAACCATTCGGCGCGGGCACATCCTCGTACCTGTCAATCCAACAAACACCTTTTCGCCCTTAGCCAAAGCCGTTCATTTGGTATTTGCCGTCCACGAACATCTCGCGCCTTTCCAAATCATTGGGCGACTCTTTCCTGAGCAGGTTCCACATGCTGACGCCAACCAGTGGATTGACGAAGATCGTGCAGATTTAGCGTTAGAAGACGAAAGCGGCTACCTCAAATTTTTTGCCCCAGAGGGAAAGTGGAAACCCGGTCGCTATCGAGTGGATGTCTATGTAGGGTACATGGTCAATACCATGAATAAGATGGGAACCATGCGATTTTCTATAGATGAGGAGCGCCAACCCGCCACATTAGAACCTTAGAAACCCGTCAATTTTTCTTCTGTAAAAATAAATCGTCTTTCTTGACGGATCTTCAAAATTGCCTTAAGGTGTTGAGGAGTTTACCCTAAGGAGAAGTAAGGTTCTTCTAAGAATTTTTGGGATCATTTCTGATGAAGGCTACTTTTCAAATCGAGACAGTTTTCCAAGCAAGGCCATGCTAAAAAAAAGCGGCGGGTACCTGCTCCTGTTCATTTTTATCGGCGGCCTGTTAGGGAGTATTCTTGGAGAAATTCTTCAAATTGTGTCCCCACAGGGAATGGTTCGGAGCATTTTTGGTGAAGCCCTCAGCTTAGGCTTTGATCCACCAGTCACCGTTAATTTGGTTCTTCTCAAGTTCACGCTGGGCTTTCTACTCAATATCAACTTACTCAGCATTCTCGGCATGCTATTAGGCGCCTACCTCTACAAGCACATTTAATCGACACCCCTGCTTATAAACTCGATTTTCTTCAGTAAATAGTTTCTGATATTGCTACCTTGAAAGGATGAAATTCTCCGTCGTTGGGCAGAGAGAAGCCTCAGAAATGCAAAGCACGAATCTAGACTCAATCGAGATTTTCAAAAAATTCATCGAACACAACTCCTTTAAAACTCTTGTTTACGTATCTCTTTTTATGTTCACGTGGTTGGTAGGTGGGAATATTGTGGTCGCTAGACACCATAGGAGACTTGGAAAATCTTGGTGGGCGGGATTAAAACCTTTTGCTTTCCCTTTTAAAGATTTTAACTCAGCAGAATGGTTGCAACTACTATTGATAGCAACCATATCTCTAGGGTTTGGAATACTAGGGATTTGCCATGATGGTTGCTAAGCCAAGGTAAAGATGTGAATGTATCCTAGGGGGAGGACAACAAAAATTCAAAACCAGTTAATTGGAGCAAGGATGATTTTTTAAAACTTAATTCGTATACAGGACCATTACTGAATTACACCATGCAACCTCAAGCCTATTTTAGATGCCGACTTGCAGGAGCTTCTGGCGAAGGAGTCGGACCGTATCGCGCAGCTTGGCGGCTCGCTCGAATTCCAATGCCTTGGCTGCGGCCTTCATTTCTTTTTCTAACGCCACAATTCGTTTTTCTAAATCCCCTCCTGAAGCATACGCGGCTTCGGTTTCCGCCGCCACCGAAAGCTCGGCATAATCAGCGTCAGCCAATTGATATTCCAAATCGTGAATACGTTTTTTGATGCTCGTAGGCGTAATGCCATGTTCCTTGTTATACGCCAACTGAATTGTGCGACGACGACCCGTTTCGTCTAACGTCATCTGCATGGACTTCGTGACCGTATCGCCATAGAGAATCACGGTGCCTTCACTATGCCGAGCCGCACGTCCAGACGTTTGCACCAACGCTCGATAGCCGCGCAAAAACCCTTCCTTATCGGCATCCAACACCGCCACCAAACTGACCTCGGGCAAATCCAACCCTTCGCGTAATAAATTAATGCCCACCAACACATCAAAGACCCCGCGCCGTAAATCTCGAATAATATCGGCACGCTCTAGCGTTTTAATGTCTGAGTGCAAGTACCGAACTTTTAAGCCCTTTTCGTAATAATATTCCGTAAGGTCTTCCGCCATCCGCTTGGTCAACGTGGTCACTAACACCCGCTGCTTCTTGGCCAGACGCTGATGAATCTCCCCAAGTAAATCTTCCACCTGTCCTTTGGCTGGCTTCACGTGCATCACTGGATCAATCAACCCTGTCGGTCGAATGATTTGTTCGACCGGTGCCGACTGCACCTGTCTCAATTCATACGGACCTGGAGTGGCCGACACATACACGACCTGATTCATGCAGGCCTCGAACTCTGGAAACTTGAGTGGCCGGTTATCCATCGCCGAAGGCAAGCGAAAGCCATAATCCACGAGAGTTTTCTTGCGTGAGTGATCGCCTTCATACATCCCACCGAATTGGGGCACCGTGGCATGTGATTCATCCACAATCAATAAAAAGTCCTTGGGGAAATAATCCAAGAGGGTGGGCGGCGGCTCGCCCGGCGAACGTCCGCTTAAATGTCGGGAGTAATTTTCAATGCCGTGGCAATAACCCATCATCCGAATCATTTCCAAATCAAACTTGGTTCGCTGCTCAATACGCTGGGCCTCCAGCAATTGATTGGTCTTGCGGAAATAGGCAAGGTGCTCTTCTAATTCCTCTTCAATTCCCGTGATCGCTTCCTGATACCGATCCGGTGCAATGACGTAATGGCTCTTGGGATAAATCGCGATTTTCGGGAGCTTGCGCAACACCGTGCCCGTCAACGGATCGATTTCATGAATGGCTTCAACTTTGTCCCCAAAAAGTTCAATTCGCGCCGTATTGGAATCGGAGGAGGCCGGAAAAATTTCTATTACATCGCCGCGTGCCCGGAACATGCCACGCTGCAATTCCAGATCATTGCGCGAATATTGAATATCCACGAGCTTCGCAAGAAGCTTCTCCCGCCGCATTTCCATGCCCGGCTCGAGATACAACAACATGTCATGATAAACCTCTGGCGAACCTAATCCGTAAATACACGACACCGAGGCCACAATTATAATGTCATTGCGTTGCAGCAGGGTCGTCGTCGCTGCATGCCGCATCTGATCGATGGTGTCATTAATCGCAGAATCTTTGGCGATATAAGTATCGGTGGTGGGGATGTAGGCTTCCGGTTGATAGTAGTCGTAATAACTCACAAAATATTCCACCGCATTGTCGGGGAAATAGGATTTGAATTCCTGGTATAGCTGCGCCGCCAAGGTCTTATTGTGTACGACCACCAACGTTGGCCGTTGTACATTGGCAATCACATTCGCCATCGTGAACGTCTTGCCCGACCCCGTGACCCCCAACAACACCTGATGCTTCAGGTCATGCTCAAGCCCAGCAGTCAGCGCCAAAATGGCTTTGCCCTGATCACCTTTTGGAACGTAGTCAGATTTGAGAGTAAATATGCTCATGATTCGCCTGCTGGCAATGTACCATAGGCACAGGAAAGGAGGCAGATAGGTATCAATGAAAACAGGTGGATATCAGGAAAAGCACGAGAAAAACTGATGGGCTTTTTCAATATTCTTCTAAAACAAACCAACGATGTGGCCGTCGTCGTCTAGCCCAATCGCTTCCGCAGCAGGCACACGCGGCAGACCAGGCATAGTCATAATATCCCCCGTAATCGCGACGACAAATTCCGCACCCATGGCTAGGCGCACTTCCCGAACCGGAACAGTAAATCCCGTCGGTGCACCTTTAAGGGAAGGATCGGTAGAAAAACTATACTGCGTTTTGGCCATGCACACGGGGAAATGGCCATAGCCATTTTTTTCTAGTTCGGTGAGACGAGCTTGAACTGTTTGGGGAATCTCCACATCATCGGCCCCATAAATCTCCCTGGCCACGATCCGCATTTTTTCCGCCAGTGAAAGATCATCGGCATACAATGGGGAAAACATTGAATCTCCCGCATCAACCATTTGCTTCACAGCTTCAGCCAAAGCCACCGCCCCCACTCCCCCCTTGGCCCAATGATTGGAGAGCACCATCTGTACCCCTAAGTCTTTGCATGACCGTTCGACCAAGTCCAATTCAGCCTGAGTGTCATGGGTGAATTGGTTGATCGCCACGACGGCTGGCACCCCGAATTTTTTGACGTTTTCTACATGGCGCAATAAGTTCGGTAAGCCCTGTTTAACGGCTACGAGGTCTTCTTGCTCCAACGTCGATTCCTGCGCGCCTCCATGCAGTTTCAACGCCTTGATTGTCGCGACAACGACCACACACGCTGGCGTCAGTCCCGCTTTTCGACATTTAATGTGAAAGAATTTTTCGGCCCCAAGATCTGCTCCGAACCCGGCTTCCGTTACCACATAGTCAGCCAGCTTCAAAGCCAGTTTCGTCGCCACGATGGAATTGCAGCCATGGGCGATATTCCCAAACGGCCCGCCATGAACCAAAGCGGGATTATGCTCCAACGTCTGCACGAGGTTGGGGTTAAATGCGTCCTTGAGTAAGGCAGTCATGGCCCCTTCTGCCTTGATGTCCCGTGAAAAGACCATCTGCTTGCCGGCGGTTCTTCCCACTTTGATATTCCCCAATCGGCGTTTCAAATCTTTGAGATCGGTAGCCAAGCACAGAATCGCCATCACTTCTGAGGCTGCGGTAATGTCGAAACGACCTTCACGCGCGTAGCCATTGGCCTTTCCACCCAACCCCGTTACGATGGCCCGAAGCGATCGATCATTGACATCCTGCACCCGCCCCCACGTCACCCGTCGCGGATCAATCTGCGGCTTGTGCTCCCAATGGAGGTGATTGGCGACCATGGCCGCGAGTAAATTGTGGGCCGCCGTAATCGCGTGGAAATCTCCAGTGAAATGCAGATTGATGTCCGTCATAGGTGCCACTTGTGCATAGCCCCCGCCACAGGCCCCACCCTTCATCCCAAAACAGGGGCCCAAGCTTGGCTCGCGGATGGCAACCATGGTTTTAGCCCCAATGTGGTTCAATCCATCCGCCAATCCGATAGATGTCGTGGTTTTACCTTCTCCCGCTTTGGTCGGCGAAATAGCCGTGACAAGAACCAGCTTGCCATCTGGTTTGTCGCGAAGCGAGGCCATCGCCGAGAGAGGTATTTTGGCTTTGTGTTTGCCAAACAAATCAAGGGTGTCGGGATCCAATCCCAATTTACCCTGTGCGATTTCCGCAATAGGACGCAAAGGCGTGCGGCTGGCGATTTCAAGATTAATAGAAGAAGAACTCATGGGCGGCCTCTCTTTGAATTCGGATCATAGCAGGATATCTCCGCCTTCTTCATCAACATTTTTCTCAACAGTCCTATATTCTCTTGGTATTACCCGCCGAGTTCTGCTAGGAATAAGGGATGCGAAATTCCCTAACCTTCATAAGTCTTATTTCCTTTCTTTTGGTCGGAAACCTCACCTTGGCTTCTGCCCAGGATTTTCAAGTAGGTCAACCAGTTATTCTTGAGGCCAAGAAAGCCATAGGCGTCCCGCTGCATCGGGAACCTTCCCCAAGTTACCGCAGGCATGTTCCCAGCGGCACAACCGCCACTATCCAAAAGATGGCTCAAGATGGCCATTGGGTATCCGTCCAATTGGCTTCAGGTGACACGAGTTGGGTGCACAAGAAATACGTCAAGACCTCCACTGCCGAATCTCTTCCCAAGATTCCCAGCACACCTTCTGCTCCTGCGCTTCCTGCGACATCAACGACAAAGTTGGGAGGTGAAGATGAGGTGTGGACGAACAAAGCTCAATGTCAGGCGGCTATCAAAAACGGGCGTCGTATGGCTAAATCCTCGTCCGAAAAGTTACGTGTCTCAACATGGAATCTACGATGGTTCCCTGTTGGAGCCGCACCAGACCAGTTGCAAGCCTCTGCCGAGCCCACGGATCTGGATTGGTTGGTTTGCGCCATTCGGTGGATGCAGGTGGATATTTTAGCCTTTCAAGAAAGTCTGGCCACTCCCGAAGCCTCCCAAGCCTGGAAAGCCCTCACCAGCAAGTTATCCAAACAAACTGGCAATACCTGGAGATCGCAGCGGCAATCTTGTGGACGGCCAGACAACCACCACGTTGGATTGTTATGGAATGATTCCCGAGTCGCGTTATCTCAATTTGATAGCCTCTGGCAATTCAATTCTAAAGCTACATCAAGTCAGTACCCCTGCAAGTCTGGTTTGAGGCCCGGCCAATATGCCTACGTGCAATCTCGCCAGAATGGTGGTGTGGACTTTCATCTAATTGCGGTGCATTTAAAATCTGGCCCAACAGTGTTGGCGGTAGAACAGCGGCAAAAGGCCTTCAACCGTATTGATTCGGCCGTGGCCCCTTTACTGAACAAAGATCAGGATGTGGTGATTCTTGGGGATTTCAATACGATGGGCGCGGGAGATCGACAATCACAAACATCTGAACTGAAGTACCTTCGTCGATTCGTCCGCAAAGAAAAACCTGGTTTTTCGGACCTCCCCATTCAACCTCAGTGTTCACATTATTTCCGGGGCCGCGGAGGGCAACTTGATCATGTTTTGGTCGCGAATGATATGAAAGAAATCGCCGTCCGGTCAGTTCAGGTCACCGGGTATTGTGCTCTGGCTGGCTGCCAACGTATTCGAGGAGATTATCCGCTTGCCTATCGCCGGCTATCCGACCATTGCCCACTTGTGTTGGAAATCACTAATACCGATCGTGATGAGGAACTGAACAAGTCACCATTACCCTAGTACGACCTGTAGCTAAATATTCCTTCAGACCTCACCCGTTTTTTCGCTTTCCGACTCCTTTGCCTTGCTCACTCGACGGGCCTCCGCTTCTACAAAGACTCGTTTGACTAACGGATGTTTGGCTTTGATTCTCACATCCAAGTGAGCCACGCAATCTTCGACGACTTCAGAGGCCACCCCATCTCGAAAATCGACACTCAGGTTCACCAAGATAAATTCAGGCCCCATATGCATCGTAAGCACTTCATTCACATGGGTCACACCAGAGAGTTGCATGGCCATCTCCCGAATGCTCTGCACGACTTCTCGGTTGGCGCTCTCTCCGATGAGGAGCCCTTTGGTCTCATAGGCTAACCAGACCGCCGTTCCGCCCAATATCAATCCAATGATCACGGTGGCAATCCCATCTAAATAGACAATCCCGGTCACCTGTCCTAACCAAATACCCAAAAACGCCACTATCAATCCCAGCACTGCTGCCGAATCTTCAAATAACACCATGAAAATGGTGGGATCCTTTCCCCGCTGAACGGCTTGCAGATATGACCATTGGCCTTTGGACCGAGAAAACTCTTTGAAGGCAAAATACCAGGCCCCACCTTCAAAAATTAAGGCCAATCCCAAAACCACATAATTGATCAGTGGATTCTTCACAGGCTCTGGATGGAAAATATGGAGGATTCCCTCATAAAGCGAAATCCCCGATCCCAAAGCAAAAATGAGAATCGCAACCACGAAACTCCAAAAGTACACTTCTTTACCATGGCCAAACGGAAATTTTTCATCGGGTGGCTTTTTGGCCTTATGCAGCCCATACAGGAGGAGCCCTTGATTCCCAGTATCGACGAGAGAATGGATGCCTTCAGCCAACATCGCGGAACTCCCCGTGACCACTGAGGCCGCGAATTTAGTCACCGCGATTAACGCGTTGCCAATCAGTGCGGCATAAATAACTTTTTTTGAGGAAGAGGCCATAAGAACTCGTTATCGCATAATCAGTGACTCGAACAATCCTATCCAAATACAAGATTTTGGACTTTACTCAAACTCTCAAACGAAAGTCTGTACGCCCCTCTAGTATTGTTCCTGTCAGAGACGACCCTTCTTGTATGCCAATTTTTGAAGTGTGGTGGAAAGATCCCAGCTGGGCTCTTCTCTCTTTCTGCCTCACATCAAAATCCGCGTGAAATCATCCAACACTATCATCCTTGAAACTATATATTGCATAAAATATATTCACAAATCTTACATGTAGAGACTATGGCCTAACAGCACCATCATATTTCAGATAATTTTTTAGGCTCTACAGGCTAGCTATTAATACCTATTTGCAAGTTAATGGTAGGCGCCACAGAATGACAACACAATCAAACGCCGACCATGATATATTGCCTTTTACCGCTCAATGCCCAAAATAAGACTGGACCATTAGATATTGTTGACCTCGCCTTTATGGGCCTCGTGACTCAAACCTATGGGCCGTTTTGTAGCAGAGTTAAGAAGTCCGACGTTTTATGGATAGTGCAGAACTTGAACTCCGATACATTTTTGGAAAATAAACTTTGACTCAAATCTAGCGAAAAAAAATTTGTATTCGCTAAGGCCAGGAAGTCGATTAATGACTTCTCCCGTGAGTAAGAGGTAAAATCCCCACACCATCGAGTTTCCAGCAAACAAATTGGTACTATTCAATCTAGAGTGACCAGGGTTGTTATTCTCTCGCAAGGCTACCATCTTCCTCTGAATATTTCGCATGTAGTAATGTTTTGAAAAAAATACCAGGTCTTCTCCAAAAATAGACGTCTCCAGAAGACTTGCATTTTTGTCCCTTCTCGAAACGACCGACTTAGGGAGCCTAGGTCTAATAACTAGTCCAATAATCGGTACAACAATATGAAAGCTGAAAATAAATTGTCCTCCAGATTTTACTCCTTACAACCATCTTGCCAAACCCCCGGCTAGGTATAATTATGGCACCTAAAAATCATCCAGGTTCATCCAGCGGTCGTACGGTCAAGGCACGAGATCTACAGTACATCCAACGCCCGGCAGATGCTGAATTGCTTGATCACTGCCAGAATGGAAGGCCCGCCTTTATTCTCCATTCTCCGCAAATGGGGAAATCCAGCCTCATTGCCAATACGGCCAAACTGCTCAATGCCAACTCTCAGCACGCCGTTCTCATTGATCTCAGCCATTTCCCCCTTCCTCCACGAAAAGAAGAATGGTTTCTCGCCATCGTCCGTATTCTGAATGACAGCTTAGACCTCACGACCGATGCATTGAGTTGGTGGGGAAACCCATCCGTGTTTGCCCTCCCTCTTCAGGTGCGATTGACGAAATTGATTACTGAAGTCGTTTTACCTGAAATTACAGGGCCACTTGTATTGTTTATTGATGAAATAGAACGAACAATGCCTCTGCCCTTCCGTGCATCATTTTTTGAATGGCTGACCACACTGTATGAATCACGAGCCACAAATTCTCTCTTGTATCGCGTCTCATTCGTGATCTGTGGTGTAGCAACTCCTTCCCAATTAATTCCTGATGGGCAGCCATCATTGTTCCAATGGAGCCACAGGGTCAAACTCTCCGATTTTACACTTCAAGAGGTGCTTCCTCTGGCGGAGGGCCTCAGTCTTCCCACAGAAAATGCCACCGAATCTTTGGAATGGGTGTACCGCTGGACCCAAGGGCATCCCTACCTCACTCAGCTACTCTGCCAGCTTCTAGAAGAACAAAACCGAACGGCTTGGCTTAAAACAGAGGTTGATGAATGTATCCGATATTTCATTGTAAGCCCGCAAGGCTTTCGAGAACCAAACTTTCAGTTCGTTCGAACCGCCTTAACGGAACCAGCGGCCAATGGGCTCTCGTTGCTTGAACCCTATTTAAACCTCTTAGAAGGCAAGACAGAAAATTTACAAACGAATGATACCGCCTTGGAACAATTACGATTAGTCGGTGTTCTTCGTGAAAATGAGGAAGAGATTGCTATTCGAAACGCCCTTTACCAGGAAACTTTTCCCATTTCCTGGGCGAAGCATCATCTTCGCCCTCCAACTCCGGCACCCAAGTCTTCTATTGTAGCGCCCCTTTCTGCACCGCCGCGTTCCTATGTCATGGCGGCCAGTCTATTCCTCTTGTTTGGCGCCGGGCTGCTGATGTGGTTCTTCCGTGCTCCCGTTTCTATGCCCATCTCCGTGACGTCACAACAACCCCCTTCTGTATCGATAGAACCACCTTCAACACCCTCTGAGTCGACTGAGCTAGCGAAAACTCCCCTGCAACCAGAGGCACTCGCACAAGCCCAGGAAAAAATCCAAGAACTTGAGGCCACCATTGTGCAGTATCAACAACTGTCAACAGGTGAAGTTGAAAGCTTAATAAGCCAACGTACACAGTTAGAGACTCAACTTGCTTCAAAAGAGGGCGCGATTTCCGACCTGCGCGACCAGGTGCAAACTCTGGAGTCATCCCTTGTTGCCCAACGAGATGCTCATGAACACATACTTGCCGGCCTTCAAATCGAGCGCACTAACCTTCAAACCAAAGCTACGACAACTGCTAAAGAATTACATTCTGCCATTGAAACCGTGAAAACATTGCAATTGGCGGTTCTAAAGAAATCCTCGTTAGACCCTTCAGAAATCAAAAAGCTAATGGCTGATCGCTCACAGTTAGAAACTCAGCTTAAATCGGCCAACACGGAACTGGCACTAGCCCATGAACGAGCCAGGGAGTTGGATTCTCTCCTCGTCCAACAGAAACAGTTGGTCCAGACTGAGAATCAACGGCTCATACAAGACCGGGCTCGTCTGGAAACAACCATCAAAGGTCTTGAAACCACGCTTGCAGATACTCGCCAAACACTTTCTGCCACAGAGGCGAAGGCCCGCGAGCAAACGAAACTTGCCCAATCCGAACTAAGTCGCCTTCAACAGGACCGCACCAAATACCAAGAACTCTTGGCTACCAGCCAAGAAGAGTTGTCTGCCCTCAAAACTCAAGCCGTTAATCTTAAAGGCGCCTTGACCAAAAGAGATCAAGCGATTCAGGACGTGGAACAGGAACGTGCTCAACTTACAAGCACCGTGACGCAAAACAATCAAGCTCTCCAAGAGGCGCACAGGGAACATGCCCAACTTACGGCTACAATCAATGACCTTGAGTCAAGAGAATCTCAAACGGCCAATCGCATCAAACAACTTGAAGCAGCATTGGCCCAAGAACGTGGGGACAACAGTCAATCTTTGGTCTCCGTACAACAAGAACGAGATAATCTACAAACGGAATTAACCCAAGCACAACAAGAGCTCAATTCAGTTAAAACTCAAATGGCCGCCTTGGATGGTCAACTTTCGACAGCCGTATCTCAAGTTGCCCAGAATCAAACTGAGTTGCAGGCGATTCATGCCTCATCCTCGGAAGAGGCTGGTCGCGCAGAAAAACAGGCAACCGAATTAGCGTTGCTCCGTTTAACGGTTCCCAAACAGTTAGAGGAAAGTCAGAAAGCCTTAGCCCATGCTCAGGAAGAGATTCGTCTACTCTCTAATAACTCATCCAAAATTTCCGAAACTCAGAACACCCTCAGAAAGATTACGGAAGAACGCGATCAATATTCCCAGAAACTTCAAAATACAGAACAACAATTGGCAAAGGCCCAAAGCAATATCCAGAGTCTGGAACAATCTTTGAGTGCTGTTTCTTCCGCGGCCAAGGGCAAGGGGCCGGACGCCTCATCCTCCCTGAAAATTGTCAAAACGGTTTCAAGAATTTCCGCTAAACTCGCGGAATCCCCTAGCCTCATACCATCAAAAACGGCTCGATTGCTTTGGGCTCGACAAGCCTATTTATTGAATCTTCAAACGCAAGGAACACAATGGAATACGATCGATCATTCCCTTCGTGACGAACTGCACACATCGCCCATTCAACTTAAAGGGACATCAAGCAAAATTCAGACATTAACGTTCGATCCTTCTGGAGATCATGTAATTGCTGGAACGGGTGACGGAAAGCTATTCATGTGGTCCATAAGTAAGCCCTTGGAGCCACCCAAAATATTTAAAGGGCATACCGCCGGGGTATTATCAGCAACAGTGAGTCCCAATGGACAACACATTGCTTCTGGAAGCTTAGATTCGACTATTCGCTTATGGAGCCTAGGGAAGCCAACTGCCCAACCTCGCGTTCTTCCGGCCCATAAAAAAGGAGCCACCAGTCTGGCTTTTCGACCAGATGGGAAACAACTCGCCTCTGGCAGCCAAGACCGCACGATTCGATTATGGGATTTGACTCGAGGCCAACCACAGTCTGTTATGTTGGGGGAACATGCGGCACGAGTGAATGCCGTCGCTTATACACCTGATGGCAAAACTCTGCTCTCTGGCGGAGATGACCTCACTTTACGGGTATGGGATCTTCAACGACCAAATAGTCCACCGAAAATCTTGAAAGGACACCGACAAAGTATTTCTACGATCGCCATTCACCCGTTCGGATGGATGGTCGCCACGGGTAGCCGAGACCGGAAAATTGGCCTGTGGAATCTTCGCCAATCACTGAGTTCCCCGATCTTTTTGACAGGATCCTCGGGACGAATATCCCAGGTTCAATTCAGTACCGATGGAACATCTGTGGCCTCCACCAGCGCTGATAAATCCTTACGCATTTGGAATTGGACTAAACCTTCAGAATCCCCGATTCAATTTCCTGGACACAAGGGAGCTTTAGAGGCCTTGGCCATCAGTCCAGACGGACGAACCATTGCTGTCGGTGGGAGTGGAAAAAATGTGACCCTCTGGTCTGGCACAGGGCAATTGGCTCATACGGTGTGCGATACGGCCAAAGAAAATCTCCCTTATGCTGAATGGAAACAAATTGCGGGAGAGGGAATTCCGTATGAACGGACCTGCCCAAACTTGCCATTGCATCCGACATTTCTGGAAGAAGGGAAGAAGTTAGCTAAGCAGGGAGACACGAAACAGGCTCAGGCAATCTTTGAAAGAGCCAAGCAATTGGATCCATACTTAAAATTGGACCTGAAAAATGAACTAGAAAAGCTCTCAGCCAAAACATCTTAGGCAGGAAGGGAAAACAAGCACGTCAATGAAGCTCTCTGCGGTCTGGTTCTCTCATTAATTGACAATGAAAAAGACACAACGGAACACTCAATGAGTGTCATTGTTGGTAAACAGAGAGCTTCACTTAGGGGGCATAGAACCACCGCCACCTGGCGGTATTAAAGGGGGCAAAAACACAGTCCCAGGAGATAGACCAGTCGTTCCAAGCACCACTTGCCCTTCAGCCTTTGGATATTCCAAGTCAGAACCTACAAAGGCGCGTTCAAGCGCGAGGGCTTGACCGGTCAGTTTTTTCACAATCAGCTTATTCGCGGATTCTGGGATCTCACAATGTTTTTTCACTACACAAATGAAAGCTCGGCGAGCATCCAGACGAATTCCAGCCTCCATAGGGTGCAATTGACCATTTAAAAATCCCAGGCATTCTCCAGATTCAACGGTTTTCTGTTCCCTCAACCCCTGTTGTACGCCAGGATATTCGACTGTTAAATTTCCTTCATGGGCACAAAATGTTTCCAAGAGCTCAATATCTAGAGCTGGTGTTGATTCTGCCTGAAAGCTGGTTCGGATCAAAAATGACTTACGAGGCTTCGGAACCCTAGCTATGTTCTCAAAAATCGGTTGAACTTCTACCGTCGCCAAGCCTCCATCGGAGGTAGCACGAATGTTTGGTGTCGTAAGGATCAACGGAACATCCCCTTGACTTTGTCTGGAAAGAGACCATTCCACCAATCCAACCTGTAAGGCCACCGTGAAGCTACCATTGGCCTCCTTATTTAGCGTGGCCTCTGAAAATTCATGGACTGTGAGCAACGCTTGATTTTCTATTAAAATCTCCGCAACTGATTCTTCCTCGGTGATAATTACATCTCCATTGGAAAGGAGAGACCGGTACTTAGGCGCATACCCTGAGCTAACACTGGTTCCAGGAATGACCGTCACTACACCCCGCAACCCAGCAATCACTGCCGAGCCCTCTGATACTTCTTGTGCAAAAGCTTCAGATGTTTGAAAAACTGCGAGCCCTACTGCTCCAATAATCTGTAGGGCAACTAAGGATGTCAGAAGAATTTTTTGAAGAATCACCATAATCCTCACCCCCATGTGTGTTTGGGTAGATTTTGGAATCACGTCTAGAACTCAAATCCCCGTCGATTTGTTCGAATTCATGAAAATCTTTAAGGATTTTTAGCAAATTTCTAAACTTCTTGTCTATCTAAACCAAATCTTTACCATTTCCTCCCACTAGTTACAAATTCCTTTGATACTGCGCACAATCTCCTTGAGTATGCATATTTTTACTTATGCATTTTCACCCATATGCCTATAAAAATGACAAAGGAATTGTGAACGATCATCCGCTTTCTCAGGTCCTATTTTCTAAAAAATTTGACCCAACAATTCATTCTCTTCTCTTTCCACCCGACAAAGCTTTGCATGATATTCTCCATCCCTCATTTCTCCGGCAGTGCAAGGCGCAAAAAAAATCAACTCGTTCAGACTCTTTTTAAAGGGCTATTAATCGCAGGGGGGCTTTGGTTCGGCGGAGTCAATTTGATCGGTTGCACCCCACAAGGCCGTTATATGGAGACCCATGAGATTTCCAATCTTAAAGTGGTGTTTTTAGATGCTCAAAGCTTAGAAGAGATGTGGAAAACAAAGACGGGACAATCTGGCACACAATTTCAACCATGGCTTCAAGGAAATTTGGCTACCATAAAAACCGTCCGTGGATTTTATGATTTTTCATCGGAAACCCTCTATTGCCCTAAATGGAATTATGAAGTCTGTGGCCACGAACTACATCACGCCGCGTTGGGACATTTTCATCCCAACCATTGACAACACAAATTTACCACATCCACCACCCTGTCACGCACTAAGATCCCTTGGAGGATCATTGGGTTGACCTGTATAAACGGTTGAAACTGATCGTAGGCTTGCCGAACTTAGGAAGCATCATGGGTCCAGACTTTTATAAGAATGGCAACCCGTGTTTTCTCAAATCTCCCAACCTCTAGCTCACCGCCAACTGAATCTATTTATCTCACCAAATCATCGTAGAACTGAGAACCGCTTCATCAGCCTAGTAGTCACAAGATAGCGAGAACTGCCATCTGAACGAAGATTTGTTCCAGGAAATCCCGTTTGAATGAAAATGCCCCAAAAAAAGCATGTGTAAGAGATAGGTGCCATGTTGAGAACATGTTTGGCTCGTAATCCAGCTGCTTCAACCAGATCAGGTTGATTCCCCCAAAAATCCAGATGCTCAAGCAAAGGATGCTTTGACCCTGCCAGGGCTGCAGATTTTACACGCAGAACCAAAAATATGGGGGAAATCCTCCAATCATCTTCCTCAAGTTTTGATGATGGGAAAAAGTTAACTCTCTCAACAGATAATTGTTTCTGCAAGACTCAAAAGAATTATCATGCACCTTTCTTTTGTTTATTTTCTTTCCAGTCTCGCTATTCCCAAAATTTTCCTGCTAGGGAAGATGGTCTCCAGACGGTCTTACCCCTTTCAAAAATGGCAAAGAACATTGACAAAACGATAACAACCTTTTACAACCATTGCATTCACAAAAAAATCTAAAGTACATTCACCTACGTGTCTATGTAATTAACGTCCACCACTGTTACAGGAAGTCTTTTCAGAGAAGTGCCCTGTTATTGTTCCAAATTCTTCTGGACTATATGATTTTGATTGAGCATGCCTTGCATGTTGGACTAAAATCCGCAAAATATTTACCCACTACTTTTGGTATGGAATAGTCCACATCATAGCCACACTGTCCCTAATCTCTAGAGAGATTGCCAACTTTCAGAATTACACAACAACGCTCGCTATCTATTTCTTGCACTTTTTTATGTAATCCAGATTAAACCAATGTGGAAATGTTATCAGTTTTTCATCTCTCTTAGCTTTGCCTTGACACTTATCAGTGGAATAGGACCTTTACAGGCTTGGGGACAGCCTGCCGATGCCAATGTTTTAACCGCTAAGGCCGCCATCGCTTATGAGGATAAACGGTATGAAGAAGCCTTGGCTCTCGTAAATGAAGCGTTGGCTCTCAATCCAAAACATGAACGAGGGCTCTTCTATAAAGGGTTAGTCCACCTGGCCCAGGAAAATCCTCAGGAAGCCATTGGTCCCCTAGAGACCGCCCATCAGCTTCAACCTGCGGATCTAGACGTTCAACATCATCTAGGAATAGCTTATTTTTCCATTGGAACATATGACAAAGCCAAAGGTTTGCTGGAGCCAATTTTCGAACAGAATCCCGACAAAGAAAATTTGGGATATTACATTGGATTTCTCCATTATCGCGAGAAGCAATACGGAAAAGCGGTCGGAGCCTTTGATCAGAACCAGACGCCGAATCCTGACATACGACAATTAAATGGGTTTTATCGGGGTTTAGCACTGGGCGTTCTAGGTTTACCCAGTGAAGCCTTGAGCGAGTTGGAGCAAGTCCAACGGACCCAAACGATTTCTCCTCTCACTCAGGCGTCGATCCGAATGCGTGACGCTCTTTCGGCTGGACAAATTTTCGGCACACAAAAACGATTCAGACTTCAGGTAAGTGTTGGGGGATTCTACGACGACAATGTTAAAATTAATCCGGACTCCGTTAGTACCATTCCTATCCTGAATCCTCCCAACGATCCTAATCTAGTGATCAATGATTTGCGAAATCGGGATACCAAAGCACCGGGGTTTATCGGCTCATTACGAGCTGATTACTCTTTTTTGCGAAGCGGACCATTCGAGGCCACCGCCACCTATTCTTTCTTACAAACTCTTCATGGAAAAGGATTTGATGAATTTAATATACAGAACCATTCGGTTGGTCTGTCAGGGTTTTACCGAGGGGTCATTTGGGATTTACCTTTTCAATTGGGTGCTCAATATACCTATGACTATCTATTCTTGGATGGGGACGGTTTTCTCTCACGCCATACACCAACCATCAGCTCAACCGTCGTGGGGCCCACTTTTACTCTGCCAGGGCTGGGAGTCGTAGGCAACCTCACCACTGCCTTGTACCGCTATCAAGTCCAGACATTTTTCCGGGAAATTGCAGACCAGGATGTGCGGTTTCAGGGTGATGTGCGCGATGGCTATAACAACACCCTCGGCCTCATTCATGCTTTTCGTTTAATCAACGATCGCCTCATCCTTCGAGTTGGCTATCAATATGATAACGAGAGCACGGATGGTTCCGCGTTTTCTTATCGCGGAAATCGCCTCCTCACTGGAGCTCAAATTCAACTTCCCTGGGGAAAGATGTCATTGCGGTACGACTACGATGTGCATTGGCGAAATTATAAAAGCAACCAAACCACCGCTGTATTTACAGACAGCGATGGGAATCTTTCAAGGCGGGATGATCGTCAGCAAACACATCTCGTTCAACTGACAAAACCGCTTCCGTATAATTTATCTCTCACAGCCCAATATCAAGGCATTTGGAACAAATCAGATATTCCGGTATACGATTATACGAAAAACTCCTGGACGATGATCCTCACTTGGACCTATTAGCCCTTCCTATTATCCTGTAGCCCATGAGCCAAAAGGCGACCGGGATTCCGATCCAGATCAGCTCACTGAGAAGCACTCCAAGACCCCAAGAAGAAAAGAATTGCGACAGGCCAATTGGAGAAACCGCGATTGGTCTCCAGGGAAAAAAGTATCGGGTGGTGTCAAATGGCGCCAAAAAGGCAATGCCTAAACCACCATCGGTAACCGCATCCAAGAAACCATGGGACAGAGTGACAAGCCAAAAATAGATACCCAATATTCCATACCGGATACTGAAACAAGGAATAGTCGGAACCGCTACCCTAGGAACGACGATTCCTATCAACATCGCAAATGCGATTGAATGAGTCAGTCCTCGATGGCCCAACACATGATCATAGGGAATCCCAAGCACCAATCCCACCACGTCGACATCCGGCAACACACAACACAAGACCGTCCATGCCCAAAACCGCGTTGAGGCAAAAGACGAGTTCAAGGTTTTGCCCATCGCATAGGCAACTGCCACATGTCCAAAGGCTGACGCCATCCCGCTTCCTTTTACTTAAGTTCTTGATATCATCTTACAAGCTCATTCCATTCAGCTATCGTTGGGATTGAAAAATTTCAGTCTCTTACGGTTGCCGTCAAAATGATCTCAAGGCCTGCACATCCTATGATCACCGATTATTTTACAAGACGATTCATGGGTCGTGAGTCACAAACTTTTCCGAATCGAACTCAAGATCGTTGCAGACAAAATATCCTGGAACGTTCTCTACGTATTTTGGCCATCCTCGTCTTTCTCTCGCTTGTCTTGGCTTCTCTCAGTGGATGCTCACCAATTTCCAGAGACCCATCGGATGCACAGAACACATCCCCTGACTCAACCGTTTCCTCAAACCAACCAACCAGCTATTCAAAGCACCGTACGTCGCAGTATCTCACGATGCGAGATGGCGTCAAAATTGCCATAGACGTCTACGTACCTGACGGACTAGAGCCAAGCCAGCAGATTCCGACCATTCTGCATCAAACTCGCTATTGGCGAGCCTTTGAGTATCGTTGGCTGATTGCATTATTTAAAGACGACCGCCCACGTGGGCTCATGGGAAACTATGCCGAGCGCTTTCTCGAACAGGGCTATGCTTGGGTCGATGTGGATGTCCGCGGTTCAGGCGCATCCTTTGGCACGCGCCCCATTGCCTGGTCCTCCGCCGAGATCAAAGACGGCGCAGAAATTGTGGATTGGATTATTGCCCAACCTTGGTCCAATGGAAAGATCGGCGCCATGGGAATCTCCTACAGTGGTGGAACTGCTGAAATGTTACTAGTCAACCAACATCCCGCGGTCAGAGCTGTGGCACCAATGTTCGCAGGATTCGATTTGTATACCGAAATTGCCTTTCCCGGCGGCATCCATTTGCGTTGGTTTACGGAAACCTGGAGTTACATCAATAACCGACTGGACCACAATGAACTCCCATTCGCC
>JAJDBR010000155.1 GCA_029261275.1 Nitrospirales bacterium | reverse complement strand
CAACCTCTTTTTGCCAGGCTAAGGAATCGAACCAATACTTGTGTGCCGAGGTGAGCCAGGTGTCGGCTTCGTGGCTAATAATCCAGGCATTGAGAAAGTTTAAAAAGTCAGGATCCCCTTTGTTGATAGCAAAGCCAGCTTTCGTAGTGAGCAGTGGTTTCGATAAGGGTTCATCCACGATCCCTGGGTGGTTTAAGACCGCGAAGGTGGGAATAGGATTGAGCTCGACATAGCCATGAACTTTTCCCCTTGTGACAGCCGTAATAGCTTCCTGACTGGACGAAAAGGTTTTGATGGTGGATTTGGCAAAGACACGTCTAGCCAGCGCATCAGACACCGTATCTTTCACGGCGGTGATGATGACGTTTGGCCCATTGAGATCTTTTATCCCCGTAAATTTTTTTGTCAGCGCGATATTGGTAACCAAGCCGACCCCTGAGGAGGCATAGGGTTGGCTGAAATTCACCTTAAGTGCTCGTTGAGGCGTGATCACCATACCTGCCACGATAATATCCATTTTTCGCTTCAAGAGTGCTGGAACAATGTCTTCCCATTCATATTCATAAAATTCCGGTTTCACTCCCAAGTCTTTGGCTAATTGTTTGGCCACATCAATTTCAAATCCGACTAATTCTCCCTTTTTAGTTTTGAGGGTCCAGGGAGTAAATAAGGAGACGCCAACACGTAATGTTCCCTTTTCAAGGATACTGTTCAGAGTTCCAGTCTGTGCATTAGCCGCAGTTACGGGCAGAGCCATGGGGAGTTGTATGAAAGACCAGCCCACAAGGCCCGCGATACCAAACAGGAGCATCCGACAAAACGTTTGGTGTGTATTCATGTTTCCGTCCTGATTGTGGTTAGTATTTACTCGGCCAGTGAATCTACCATATTCTCTTTCTCTTCGACAGCGTTCAGAGATCAAGGGCCCATGAGTCTGAGGCATAGAAATGAATGAGTTTCGACAAAGAGCTAAAGCTCTTGCCGTTTTAGGCACTGGCTCTGATGTGGGCAAGAGTTTGGTGGCGGCGGGTATTTGTCGCTTGCTTTTCCGTGCAGGTGTGAGGGTTGCGCCTTTTAAAGCGCAAAATATGTCGTTGAACTCCTTTGTGACCCCTGATGGCGGAGAGATGGGGCGTGCGCAAGTGCTGCAAGCCCAGGCTTGCGGAATTACTCCAAGTGTGTTGATGAATCCGATTCTTCTGAAGCCCGAGGCGGACTGTCAGTCCCAAGTTATTGTGCAAGGAAAAGTCTGGGAACGACAGGAAGCACAAGAATATTTCTCCAAGAAGGCGGTGCTCTGGGATTTGGTCAAGACCAGTTATGAAGACCTGGTCAAGATGTATGAAGTTATTGTCATTGAAGGGGCGGGGAGTGCTGCGGAAATGAACCTTCGGGATCGAGATATTGTGAATTGGCCTGTGGTGGAGATGGCTGATGCGGCAGTGATCCTCGTGGCCGATATTGATCGAGGCGGCGTGTTTGCTCAGGTGATCGGAACGATGGATTTGTTGACTTCAGAAGAACGGCAACGGGTGATTGGTGTGGTCATTAATAAGTTTCGTGGTGACCTCAGCCTGTTTGAGGATGGCATCAAGATTATCGAAGAACGCATTGGTGTGCCGGTGCTAGGTGTGTTGCCGTACCTGAGAAATCTGGAATTGGACCAGGAAGATAGCGTGGACATTGAGCGATTCCGTATGACACCGTTTGGAACAGAGACCGTCAATGTGGCGGTTGTGTTGCTGCCGCTTATGAGCAATTTTACGGATTTCAATCAACTCGTTGCGGAACCTGATGTGGCTCTCCGTTATGTGGCTTCTCCTCAAGAGCTTCATGGAGCGGACGTCGTAATCCTTCCAGGGAGCAAAACCACGATTGAAGATTTGAACTACCTCCGGAAAGTGGGATTTGAGGAACCACTTATGACGCATGTGCAACGGGGTGGGGAAATACTAGGGATCTGTGGGGGATTCCAGATGTTAGGAAATGCCATCACAGACCCACAGCATGTCGAAACTGGCGGTTCGTCGAAAGGCTTAGGCTTGCTTGACCTTGAGACGGAATTAAAATCTCATAAGGCTACGGTGCAAGTCCGTGCCCAGTCTCTTGCAGGGTTTTTGGGTCATGAATGTATGGTTGAAGGCTACGAAATTCATATGGGATGCACGACTCGTGCGAGGACGGTATCACCCTGTTTTCAAATTCTCTTGGATGAGGCTCAACCTAATTCAGGGCAAAATGAGCAAAGAGCGGATGGGGCGATGCGAGCGGATGGGTTGGTGTGGGGCACCTACATTCATGGGGTTTTTGATCAGCCAGGTTTTCGGCGGGCTTGGTTGAATCGTGCACGGGTTCGAAAGCAACTCAATACGGTTGAAGTTGAAACGTCTCAAGCCGTTTCCGAAAGATTAGTTCATGCTCTCGATCACTGGGCCGATCATGTCAGTACCTACCTTAATATAAAGTCTATATTTGCCTCTATTGGGAGGTTGCCAAAGGGACTCTAAGAATTATTTTCAGAAATTTTTCAGATAAAGGGTTAAACGTTACGAATTCGTGAGGCATTAGCTCTGGTCCTTGTTTCCCCAGAAATAACCGTTTTTTTCAAGCGAAAGACGACCAATTGTTTGCGAGGAAGAAGAAGTATTTTGCCATAACTTTTCACGTTTTCTTGCGTATTCATACGTCAATCTTTAAGGAGGTTAACCATGAAAACTGCGGTCTTCCTTTCTTTTTTAGTTTTGGCTGCTTGTGGAGGGGGCAGTGCTCGCTTAGGAACTCCCGTCACACTCTCCCCTGGGCCAATTACGGTTCAAAATACTGTACCGTTTAGCCCAGGACATAACATCGCCAATAATATCAAACAGGAATGCGATCTCAATCAACAACTTGCTGTCTTTATTAAGGAATATTCCACAGAGAAAGGAGTAGAGTTGCGAGGGGTGGATGTTCTCGATACGAGTGGACCTGGCAATGTACTGAAAATCGAAATAACTGATGCCGTGAGTATGGGCAATGCTTTCATTGGACACCGAAAATTTACATCTGTCCGAGGGAAACTATTTGATAATGGGAAACTCTTGGCTTCATTTACTGGCGCCAGGAATTCTGGAGGAGGGGCCTTTGCGGGTTTTAAAGGTTCATGCGCTGTCTTGGGACGAACGGTGAAGGCACTTGGGAACGATATCGCGACATGGTTGAAGCAGCCGTCTAACAATGCTCATTTAGGTGATTAGTATTTAATATGGCAAATACGTTCGTTGTGATTAATTGCCCTAAGTTGACAATTGAGGGGTGGCCTTCTTATTGTCACCTCCAACATATTACGGAACGGATGAAGGGAAGCGGGTGTAAATCCCGCGTGGTCCCGCCGCTGTAACTGGGGACGAGCCCCGCAATGCCACTGTTCGAGGAAGTTTGGAGCAAAAAGGCTGGAGTGAAGGGTAGGAGAGGTAACCTTCTTACTACTCATGATTTACTCCTCACCAAATCTCGGATGGGAAGGCGCGGGCAGTAGGTCAGCTCAAGAGGCGCTGAACCCCAGAAGCCAGAATACCTCGTTTGTTCCAAGACCAATAATCCCTCGTGGGCTGGGGAAGTGGTGAGGATGAAGAAACGGGTGCAATCCTCAAGGTTCATGAAGCCTTGGGGATTTTTTATTTTGGCAGGTCTTTCCATTTGCTCGGGTACGGTTGATAAGCAGGTACGATGTCTCTACGCTCACTCCAGCCCTCTCCCTGCGAGAGAGAGGGGACTTGACCGTAGCAAAACTGTTCGAGTCTTCTTCTTTGTAATAGTGACGTGTTTTTTTACGGCCTCTTATCCCATTTCTCTAGTCTATTCTGATGAGACGGATCCTATGAGACGTCGACAGCAGGGCATTTTAACGGGCATGCCATTCATGGCCAATATTGCGCCTCGGACGTTTGTCGATGATTTGGATCGGAAGCTGTATCTCGCGAAACCACCGAAACGGATCGTGTCGTTAGCGCCTAGCATTACGGAAATCCTCTTTGCAATTGGGGCCGAAAATGAAATTGTCGGTGTGACTGATTTTTGTAATTATCCGCCGCCGGCGTTAGCAAAACCGAAGGTTGGCTATTCACAACCGAATTTGGAAGTACTCGTGGCGCTTGAACCTCAGCTCGTCTTGGCTCCCCCCTCTTTTCTTCGGGCAGATTTATTGGCCAAGTTGGAACAGCTCAAAATCCCCACATTTGTGCTCGAATCAAAAACGGTGGAAGGTATTTTCGGTCATATTCAGCTATTAGGGAGAATGGTTGGCCGGGCGTCAGAGGCTAATGCCTTTACGGCTGTGATGCGTAAGCAAGTTGGAAATCTCACAAAAAAAGTTGAAGGTCGGCCTCGTCCCACCATGCTCTATGTCTTAAGTTCAGAACCATTAATTACGGTAGGTCCTGGAAGTTTCATTCATCATTTGATTGAACTGGCTGGAGGGCGAAACGCGGCGGAGCGGGCAAATGCTCCCTACCCACGGCTGACGATGGAAGAGGTGTTGACGCAAAATGCCGACATTTTGCTTTTCCCGATTGGAGAATTTGAAGGGGTCCCTCAAGCCGAACAAGATGGATGGAAACGTTGGGATTCGTTACGAGCCGTGCAAGAGGGAAAACTATTTCAGATTCGAAGTGATTTACTGAATCGTCCTGGTCCTCGGGTTCTCGAAGGGTTGCGACATTTGGTCAAATTACTACATCCAGATGTTTCTCTAGAAGATCCTGTCGTCGAATCCAGTCCATAGATTTGCTAAACAGCCAACTCTGTCATGATCCTCAACCATGCTCTTCGGGGAAACCCTTAATGAAGCCAATTCTTGATGCCCCACTGCTGACCTCGTCTCCAGGGGCGCTCTCGTCGGAGCCTTCAATAGCAACCAGGGCCGCACTCAATGTGGCACTGGCATCGCGGCGCGCCCTTACACGAAGGCGCTGGCTCTTATGGGTGAGCGCTGCCTGTGTTGCGGCAATGATCATTTTCCTGGCGTGTTTGGGACTTGGCACACAAACTATTTCCTATTCAACAATTCTTGCCGTACTCATGGGGGCAGTGACTGGCTCGTCTCTGGAGCTTGGTCTCAATGATCCGACTTCCGTCATCCTTCTTCAGGTCAGGATGCCTCGCGTACTTTTGGCATTTTTGGTCGGTGGGAGTTTGGCTATGGTTGGGGTGGCGTTGCAGGCGTTGTTGCGGAATCCCTTAGCCGATCCGTTCGTGATTGGTATTTCCAGTGGGGCTGCTCTTGGGGCGGCGATTGCAATTCTCTTTGGTCTTGGAATATCGGTAGGGAGTCTAGCAGCTCTGCCGGTGTGTGCTTTTGCGGGCGCGTTGTTGTCGCTCATGATCATGTACCGTATTTCTTCGGCTCAATATGGCTTTTCTGTGTATACCCTCTTACTCGCGGGAGTTGTGTTGAATGCCATTTTTTCGGCCTTCATCATGTTCCTCACCAGTATTGCTGATCCGATTCGAGCATTTGGGATGTATGCCTGGCTGATGGGCACGTTGACCGGTCCGAGTTGGCCAACATTGGGAATATTGGTGTTGTATCTGGGCGTGGGCCTGATCATATTGGGAATGCATGCACAGTCGCTGAATCTGTTGACCCTTGGAGAGGAAACGGCGCGCTCGTTAGGTGTCGAGGTGGAGCGGGTGAAAAAGCGTGTGTTTTTGGCTTCTGCGCTTCTTACGGGTGCGGTGGTCAGTTTTAGCGGCATCATTGGCTTCGTCGGTCTGATCATTCCGCATGCGGTGCGGTTAGTGGTTTCGGCAGATCATCGCCTTTTACTGCCCGTCGCTGGCTTAGTGGGAGGAATGTTTTTGATGTTGGCCGATACCGTCGCTCGTACCGCATTGAGTCCCAGTGAATTTCCCGTTGGTGTGATCACCGCCTTGGTTGGTGGGCCCATCTTTTTATGGTTATTGACGACTCGGCAAACACAGTTAGGTATGAAATAACCCATATGATACACGATGAATTTACCTCCAACGTGGCGTATTCGCTGAAAGATGTGACCTTTTCTTATTCAAGAGGAAAACGCGCCGAATCGGAGGCTGTCTTAGAAGGGCTGTCCTGTCTGATTCTTTCTGGACGTGTGTTAGGAATTCTTGGCCCGAATGGGTCAGGAAAAAGTACCTTATTGAAACTCTTAGCCAGAGTGTTTCAGCCACAACAAGGCAACATTGAACTATTGGGCGAATCGTTTTCGTGCCTGTCCCAGTTGGAGGTGGCCAAGCGGGTGGCGCTTGTGCCGCAAGAAACGCTTCAGGTGTTTCCCTTTACCATTGCTGAGATGGTGTTGATGGGCCGGTCTCCTCATCATCAGGGTTGGGGAGGATGGCATTGGGAAGATTCCCAAGATTGGGCGGTAGCGCAAAATGCCATGGAAGAGCTTGATGTCGCCCATCTTAGTAATCGCTTGGTGACCGAGGTGTCGGGTGGAGAACGGCAACGAGCGGTCATTGCCCGGGCGTTGGTGCAGGAACCGCAGATTCTGTTGCTGGATGAACCAACCGCCTTTTTGGATCTCCACCATCAATTGGATATTGCTCGTATCATTAAACGGTTGAATCGGGAGCGAGGATTGACGGTGGTGTTGGTTTCGCACGATCTGAATTTGGCGAGCCAATACTGCGATCAAGTCTTGATGTTAAATCATGGTCGTCTTGCAGCTATGGGGTCACCTCAGGCTGTCATGAAGCCAGACGTTATTGAGTCGGTCTATGGATGTTCGGTGCTTGTTGATCGGCATCCACAATCTGGGCTGCCGCGTGTGTCATTGCCCGTGTAATCAATAGTCGGTGTTCACTATTTATTCATCATTTTACAAAGGAGGAGGGTTTGTTTAGCGGAATTTGAATGGTTGTAATGGGGAAGCTGGTGCAAATCCAGCACGGTGCCGCCACTGTAAGCGGGGAGTGATTCTGCAACGGGCCATTGTGGGCGTGAGCCCATGAGAAGGCGCAGAAGAACGATAATCCGCAAGTCAGGAAACCCAACAGCTGTTTCTTCCATAAAACCCCTTCGAGCTAAAGGGAGGTGGATGATGTCCACGAAATCTTGTTGCCGTTTTTCTCTGCAGGTCTGTTCTTGGGTACTTGTTTCTCTTGCCTTGTATGCAGGTTTTCCAACTTGGGTTCTCGCTCTTGATAAGGAACCTGGAGAGCCAATCCACACATTAGACCCCATGGTGGTAACCGCCACCAAGACCCCTGTTCCTATTAGTCAGGTGACGAGTGCTGTTGAAGTCTTTACTGCTGAAGATTTCGAAATTCGAAAAGTAAGAACCGTCACTGAGGCGCTTCGTCTTAGCCAAGGTACAATCGTTCAGTCTAATGGTGGGCCGGGTACGAATGCATCTGTGAGAATCCGAGGTGGTTCTTCTAAGCAGACGTTGGTCTTGATTGATGGAGCCATTGTGAATAGTGGGACACTTGGATCTTTCAATTTTGGTCCTTTAACGACGGACAATATTGAAAGCATTGAAATCCTTCGAGGAGCACAAAGCATGATGTGGGGTTCTGATGCGATGGGTGGTGTTGTGAACATCAGAACCAAACGTGGCGAAGGTCCCTTTCGCGCTGGAGCATTTTTTGAATATGGCTCATTTAATACCTTGCGAGAAGGGCTCACCGTATCTGGGCAGAAGGGTCTTATTGATCTGTCAATGGCTCTTTCCCGTTGGGATTCATCAGGGTTTTCAGCAATTAATTATCGAAGAGGGGCTACGGAACGTGATTCGTTTAGAAATTGGCAAGCTTCATCACGTTTGGGGATTGCTTTGCCTAAGGAGGGTCGTGTCGATGTAAATTTCCGCTGGTGGAATAGTGATACTTCCATTGACAGTTCTTTTGGCCCCTCAGACGTCAGTGATGCCAGCAATGATAGTAATGGGCTTGTCCTTACTGGGATTTGGGACCAACCCATAATGGATTGGTATTCTCATGTGTTGACGCTCGCTCGCTCGCAAGAGAAGAGCCCCTTTGATCCGGGAGTGTCGCAACGAAATCTTTCCACAGGTGTTGTGAGTGTCCCCTTTGGTGGGCCGAATGAGACGAAGGTGAATTCGAATCGCATTGAAACACAGCATAATTTCCAACTCCATGAGTCTGTGGCCCTCAATTTAGGGTATCAATTTCGTCAGCAGAATGGGAAAAATGATACGGGATTATCAAAGGAAACATTGTCGTCTCACTCGGGGTATACACAATTTCAGGTGAATCTCTTTGAGCGATTCTTTGCGACGGCAGGTGTTCGTTATGATGATTATAATACGTTTGGTGATGCGACCACGTATCGGGTAACCGGGGGGTATTTGTTCAAAGAGACCGATACGAAAGTTCGATCGAGTTATGCGACGGGCTTTCGTGCGCCGACCATTAACGAATTATTTTTTCCAGATTTTGGTAACCCCGATCTGGATCCTGAGAAAAGTAAAAGTTTTGATGTAGGGGTTGATCAGTTTCTTTTTTCCAAGCGACTCAAGCTGAGTGTAGGATATTTTTGGAATCGTTATAAAGATTTGATTGAAACGATTCAAGATGCGGGAGTTTGTGGAACAGGGCCTTTCGGCGCAAATTTTTGTCCGGTCAATGTGTCCAAAGCACGGACCGAAGGATGGGAAACTTCGGCAGCATTGGTTTTGGCTCAAGACCTGCCATTTATGAAGCTTCTGGACATTTTTGGGAAATATACTTACACCTCGACTCGGAATCTTGATACGGATCGACGGCTAGCGCGGGTGCCGGTGGATCAGGTGAGTATCAGAGTGCATTATCAACCTGTTGATCCTCTGAATGTTGTGGTTGATTTTCGATGGGTGGGCTCACAATTTAATCGTCCGAGTACAGCACAAGATGATTCTCAACGTGTCCCTTCATTTAAAGTTGTGAATCTTGTCGTGAGCTACGACGTGATGAAACAAGTAGAGGTCTATACTCGTATCGACAATCTTTTTAATGAAAAGTATGAAGAAGTTCTCTTCTTTGGGACACCGGTTCGCTCAGTCTTTGGGGGAGTTCGAGTGCAGTTTGATCTCCCCGTGGGTGATACGAATTCATGAAGCTTCCCCGCCTATTAATTGCAGGAACGCATAGTGGCGTTGGGAAAACGACGGTGACGTTGGTGCTCCTTGCTGCGTTTCGAAGCCAGGGCCAACAGGTTCAGCCATTTAAGGCTGGGCCTGACTTTATTGACCCTGGCCACCACCAGATGGCCAGTGGGCGAGAATCTTGGAATTTGGATGGATGGATGCTAGGTGTAGACTTAAATCGAGTTACGTTTCAATGCGCTGCTCAGGATGCCGACCTCTCAATCATAGAAGGGATGATGGGACTCTTTGATGGAAGTTCGCCAATTAATGAAATCGGGAGTAGCGCTGAATTGGCTAAGCAATTGAATGCACCCGTGCTGTTAGTTATTGATGGGAGTGCCATGGCCAGATCAGCCGCCGCTATGGTGTTTGGCTACACACATTTTGATCCGGATGTGAAGATTGCAGGAGTGGTGTTCAATCGAATCAAACGGGTGGGACATTACCAGTTGTTGAAGAAGGCGGTAGAAAAAGGAGCCAACGTACCGGTGGTCGGGTATATTCAACCAAATTCCGATCTGACTATTACTGATCGCCATTTGGGTCTGCGAACAGCGTTGGAAGGCAATGACTCAGCGTTCTACACAAGATTGGGTGAGGCGGCGACTGCGACTCTTGATCTTGAGGCCATTGCACAAGAAGCAGAGAAGGCTCAGGATTGGGAGGAATCTGTCGTATCCACCAGATTGCCTACCGTGGAGGTCGTTGAGAAACCTGTCAGAGTTGGAGTGGCTCATGATCCAGCCTTTTGTTTTTATTATCCAGAGAACATTTCTCTACTTGAACAAGCAGGCGGAGATGTGATCCGTTTCTCTCCTCTCAAGGATGCCAAGTTACCTGTGGGGGTGGATATCCTGTATTTGGGGGGCGGCTATCCGGAGATCTATGCTTCTGTGTTAGAACAGAATACGACGATGCGAAACAGTATTGCCGAATTTGTTAGACAAGGAGGGGTCGTCTATGCGGAATGCGGTGGATTAATGTACTTGTCCAGGTCCCTGAAAGGTTTTGATGGGAAGATTTCTGAAATGGTCGGTGTGCTCCCCTGTGATGCTGTGATGAGTCGGACTCAGATGACATTGGGTTACCGTGAATTGACCTTGACTCAAACGGGATTGTTGGGGGAAAAGGGAAAGCGTATTCGTGGGCATGAATTTCACTATTCTCATCTTGAAAATCTGGGAGATGTCGACTATGTAGGAAGAATCACTGATGCACAGGGGAAAGACCATGGAAGCGATGGGGTAATCCTTGACAATGTTGTGGCGTTGTATACCCACCTGCATTTTGCCAGTCATCCTCAGGTGCCTGTGACCTTACTGCAAATCGCACGAGCTCAGCGAAAAAAGATAAGGACCTCAAGTTATGACTGATACGGATCATCAAGCTAAGATGGAACGATTGAAAGCCTCGGTGAATCGACGAATCGAGGCCGCGCAAGACGAAAAGGGCCTCTTGGTGGTCCATACGGGAGCTGGAAAGGGAAAAACGACCGCAGCTTTGGGTATGGCCATCCGATGTCTTGGCCACGGAATGAAGGTGGCTGTGGTGCAATTTATTAAAGGTGCCATTGATACCGCAGAAGAACGAATCCTCAGAGGCTTTGGCGATCACGTGGTGTTTCTTCGCATGGGTGAAGGATATACCTGGGAAACGCAGGATCGTGAGAGGGATAAGTCCGTGGCTCAAGAAGCTTGGATAGAGGTCGAGAAATTTCTCCAAGACCCAACATTCGGAATGGTGGTCTTGGATGAATTGAATATTGCCATTCATCATGAGTATGTCTCGCTTGAACAAGTGCTGAACGCTGTTGCGAAACGGCCTCCGATGTTGCATGTCGTGATAACAGGACGAGGGGCCAAGCCCGAACTGATTGAAGTCGCCGATCTGGTCTCGGAAATGAAAATGATCAAGCATCCATTCCGGAATGGAATTAAGGCTCAAAAGGGAGTTGAGTTTTGACCGAAAAACCCACCAACAATGGAGGGGCATTTTCTCTCGAAGAACGAGAGGCGGTGTACCGTGCCATTTTTGAACGACGGGATGTTCGCAAGAATTTTCTACCTGACCTGATTCCAGAAGACTCCCTTCGTCGAATTCTCATGGCTGCACATCATGCGGGCTCGGTGGGCTATATGCAGCCTTGGGATTTTTTGGTCATTCAACGTTCAGAAACCAAACAGGCCGTAAAAAACCTGTTTCTTCAAGCCAATGATGCTGCCGCGTTACATTATCAAGGAGAAGCAGCAGGTCTGTATCGAGGCTTGAAGCTTGAAGGCATAGAAGAAGCTCCTATCAATATTTGCGTGACCTGCACTCGTGAACGGGGCGGTCCTGCAGTCTTAGGTCGTGCGACGGTTCCTGAGACCGATTTGTACAGTACCTGTTGTGCAATTCAAAACCTCTGGCTTTCGGCACGGGCAGAAGGGATCGGGGTGGGTTGGGTTTCCATACTAGATTATGCGGCGTTGAAGGAGGTCTTAGGTATTCCTCAGCCAGTCTGGATTATTGCCTATTTGTGCGTGGGATATGTGAGCGGGTTTGCCGATCAACCCGATTTGGAGAAGGCCGGGTGGCGAAAACGAATGCCTTTGGAGCAACTGGTTCATTATGAGACATGGGGAAAGCGCACGGGACAGGGCTTTGGCGTTTCCGATCCTGAGCAGGACGGAAGGGCTCTCTCCTCACTTGATGCTCCGGCGAAATAAACTTGTGAGTTCCATGAGTTCTCCTCTTCAGCTTGATGTCGGGCCCGATTGTCTCATTATACGATTTCCATCGGTATTCAAGTGTCTGAGTTGGGCCCCTTGGAATGGTGGGGAAACATTGGTGTCTGCTGTGGTCAACCGTCATGTGGACCTTCACGGCTCTTGCTCCTTCGAGACGATCCCTAAGGATTTTCGGCGGTTGTTTAAAGAGATTTCCCTTGTACCGGACGAGACGATAGGCTTGATGACTGCCGCGAAGGTCGAGGCATTTACGGAATGGTTTTTGATGGCATCTGGTGCCTGGGTGCATGCGGTGGCGACTGTTGGGCTCACCAATACTCGTTCGGTTCTTGATGCAGCCGACGTGGAGTTGGGGGCTCGATGTTTTTCGCTTGGAACGGTGAACCTTGTGGTTGCGACCAATGCTCTTCCGACAATTGGTGGGCGTTCTCAGGCGATCCATATCGCCGCCTCAGCGAAAGCCGCTGCCTTTCGTGATGCTGGCGTTCAGAGTCGAAAGTCTGAACGTTCGGCTGACTTAACCGGAACAGATTGTCTGGTGGTGGGAGCGAGTGGTGAAATTGAAGAGGATCAATGTGGTCTTCATACCGTTCTCGGCGAAATGATTGGACGTGCGGTGTATGCATCGGTGACTGAGGGTATAGCCGGGTTTGCCACGTCTTAGTTGTGATGTTCCCATATTTCCTGCCTATGCGAGGGGTGATGTTTTTGGAATGGCACGACCGGCTCAAAACAGATAATATCTTTTCTCCTGGAGATGAACGCGATGCGAATTTCAAAAGTTTATACACGGACGGGTGATGCCGGGAAAACTCGGTTAGCTGGCGGACAAGAAGTTTGGAAGGATTCTGTGCGGGTGGAAGCTTATGGCACTGTGGACGAATTGAATTCCACGCTGGGCTTAATTCGTGCGTCGAATGAACAATCGGGAACGAAAGCGGAAGTGGTCAAATTTATGGAGAATTCGCTGAAGTGGACGCAGAATAAATTATTTGATTTGGGTGGCATTCTGGCTTCAGCCCCTGGAGAATCGTTTCCCAATATGCCAACCGTGTTTCCAGAGGACGTCGCTTATTTAGAATATTTGATTGATGAATGTCAAAAAGATCTTGAGCCCTTGAAAGAATTTATTTTGCCAGGTGGCGGACAGGTTTCATCTTTGTTACATGTCGCTCGTACCATCTGCCGGCGGGCCGAACGTTTGTGTGTGACATTGTCGAAGGAAGAAGCGGTGTCTGCGGAATTGGTGAAATTTCTCAATCGATTGAGTGATGCGTTGTTTGTCTTTGCCCGTTGGGTGGCGAAACAACAAGGAGAGGCTGAATTGTTGTGGGAGCGAGTATCAGCGCCATCGACTAAGAACTAAGGTTTTTGTATGCACTCTGTTCGTCAATCTACCTCTGGCGCCATGGGAGCTTTGGCTTCTCGATTATCGAAGGTTTCTCGTATTCAGGCTAAACCAGCCAAGCTTCCGATTGAATCGAAACTCATTTTTGTCTTGGGAGGGGCACGATCGGGAAAAAGCTCCTTCGCGCTTCAACAAGGGAAAGCTCAATCCCCACGTGCATTTCTTGCAACCGCAGAGGCGTTGGATTCAGAAATGGCGACTCGTATTCAGAAGCACAAACGATCGCGAGGGCAGGGGTGGACGACCTTCGAAGTTCCCATTCAGTTAACCGAATGGTTTGCAGGGGAGGGGGCGAATTATTCCAGTGTGGTCGTGGATTGTTTAACGCTCTGGCTGAATAATCTTCTTCGAGGCAAGGTTCGACCGAGACAAGTCCCATCTCATATCCGGAAATTGTTAAAAGCCATAAAAGATTGTCCTAGCCAAGTGGTCATGGTGAGCAATGAGCTCGGTTTGGGGCTCGTGCCGGGCGATGCCGTTAGTCGGGAGTTTCGTGATGTGGCCGGTCGGATGAATCAATTGATTGCAGCTGAAGCTGATGAAGTCCATTTTTTGGTGAGTGGTCTCCCGCTTCGATTGAAATAACATCATGTCAAAACGTTCTCAGTTGATTCAGGACACGATAGACAGTATTCAGCCTGTCAGTAAAGATTTCCAGGCTCGCGCACAAGTGGCGTTGAATCAGCTCACGAAGCCCGTCGGGAGTTTAGGGCGTTTAGAGGAATTGGCGGTTCAGTATGTGGCCATTAGACAGGAACTTCCACCTCTGATGCCTGAACCGGTGGTGTTGACGTTGGCGGCCGATCACGGTGTCGTTCGAGAAGGAGTGAGTGCCTATCCCTCTTCCGTGACCGCGCAAATGGTGATGAATTTTTTGAATGGAGGTGCGGCGATCAATGTGTTGGCGAAACAGGTTAGTGCTCAGGTTCGCGTGGTGGATATGGGTGTCGAATCTGCCCTTGGGCATCTTCCTGGGTTGCTCGATCACAAAATTGGATTGGGCACCAATAATTTTGTTGAGGGTCCTGCCATGTCTTATGAGCAGGCCCTCCAGAGTATAGAGGTTGGCATACATCTGGCTCGGGATGCGCACGCTGATGGTCTACGAGTCATGGGTATTGGCGAAATGGGTATTGGGAATACCACGTCTAGTAGTGCGATTGTGGCGGTCATGACCGGACAATCGATTGCCAAGGTCACGGGAAAAGGAACGGGGGTTGATGCCGAACGGTTCGCCAAAAAAATTCAGATCATTGAGCAGGGTATCACACGTAATCAGCCCAATGCCAAGGATCCAGTGGATGTGTTAGCCAAAGTAGGAGGTTTTGAAATTGGTGGGTTGGTTGGCCTCATTCTCGGTGGGGCCGCTTGTCGTATGCCCGTGGTGTTGGATGGGTTTATTACTGGTGCGGCGATGTTGTTAGCCCAGGCATTGGTCGCTGATTGCCATGACTACGTCATTCCGTCGCATTCCTCGGCCGAACCTGGACATCGCTGTGTTCTGGAACATTTGGGATTGCACCCGTTGCTTGATTTAGATCTTCGTCTTGGAGAAGGGACCGGAGCTTGCCTGGCAATTGGATTATTGAAATCGGCCATTTCATGTTTAAGGGATATGGCGACGTTTGAGAACGCCGGTGTCGACGGAGCTGAGGCTGCATTTCCGGAGTCACTATGAAGAACGTCTTGGCTGGATTCGCCTTGGCCTGGCAGTTTCTAACCATTATTCCTCTCCCTTCTCGATGGATTGCAGAAACACTTCCTTCTACTTTTGCGATAGCCATTCGGTGGTTTCCCGTCGTGGGTTTCCTTCTTGGTTTAGGATTGGTGTTGATTGACCAGGCGTTAGAGCAAATCTTCGCGCCTCTGATATTGAATTTGATCCTCCTTTCCCTTTATGTCGTTGTAACGGGAGGACTCCATCAGGATGGGTTGGCCGATACGGTTGATGCGTTGGCCGGAGGATCCACACCTGAACAGCGGTTGGAGATTTTTCGTGACTCGCATATTGGAGCCCTTGGTGTAACGGGGTTGGTTTTGAGTCTCGGGTTGAGATATGCCGGATTAATGGCGTTACCTGGCGGGATGCGCGAAATGGTGTTGCTCTGTATGCCGGCGGTTGGACGGTGGTCGCTGGTGATGGGGATATGGAAATCTGTGTATCCTCGGGCGGAAGGATTGGCCGCTTCATTTATTCGGAACAGTTCATCTGTTGATAGTGTGGTCGCGACGTTAATTGTAGGGGTTGGACTTGGCGTCGCGTTCGGCCCGGTCTCAGCCGTAGTCGTGCTTAGTGTCGGATACCTGCTTGTACGAGGATATGTGTGGTGGATTGCCAGGAAGATAGGCGGAATCACCGGCGATATTCTTGGGTCGATCAATGAAGGCGTGGAAATTCTATTTGTGTTGTGTGTGCCGCTGTTCTTGATGCTTGCCTGAACTCATGTGGAAGGTGAAATGAGTCGAACATATCCCAAAACATGTGAGCGATGTGGAAAAGGCTTTGATTGCGGTCTTTCCCGTTGCTGGTGCGGCAACTACCCCGTAAGCGATACGCAATATGAGCACATTGTCAAACAATATCATGATTGTTTGTGCCCAGCCTGCCTTGCGGAAATTACCCAATCTCCCGCATTGTCGGCCCCAAGTGATATTCCAACCTAATCCCCATGGATTTCTTCCAGGGGTATAAATTTTTAGCCGTCGTTCTCTTGGATGTGGTGTTTGGCGATCCTCGCTGGTTCCCTCATCCCGTTCGCTTGATGGGAGCCGTGATTGTTCGTTGTGAGGAGCGAATCTTTCTTTTTTGCCAGCGCCCTATAACAAAAAGACTGGCCGGGGTAGTGTTGGCACTAGGACTACCTTGTGGATGTTATTTCATTGTTTGGGAGTTGATTCGATTAATGGACTCTCTGAGCGAAACCCTTGGGCTGATCACATGGATTGTCCTTGGGTATACCACGTTAGCCGCTCGAGATTTGTGGGACCATGCCACGCATGTGTATCGGGCTATGACCGAACAGGGGTTCCCTGCTGCACGGCTTGCCCTGAGCCAAATAGTTGGGCGCGACACGGCGAACCTTTCTGAGTCTGACATCGTTCGGGCCACGATTGAATCTGTTTCCGAAAATACCTCCGATGGTATTGTGGCCCCGCTTTTCTTTCTCGCGCTGGGCGGACCGTCGTTAGCTATGGCCTATAAAGCCGTCAACACCTTGGACTCCATGATTGGCTATCGCAATGCCCGGTATCAGGATCTTGGGTGGGCTTCGGCGCGCTTAGATGATCTGGTCAATTGGATTCCAGCACGATTGACGGCTGTAGGTATCAGTTTGGCCGCTGCTGTTCGCTCGGGCCAAGGCAGATCCGCCTGGCGTATCTGTTGGCGCGATTCGGGAAAACATCTCAGCCCCAATAGTGGGTGGCCGGAGGCCGCGATGGCAGGAGCCCTTGGGATTCAATTGGGTGGGGTGAATGAATATGGTGGACGTGTTGAGGAACGAGCGACGCTTGGTGACCTTGGGTCTCCATTAACGTCTTCTTTAATTCCTCTTGCCCTCCAATTAATGGGGATCGCTTCCATCTTTCTTATGATGATATTTTTGCTGCTGCTGCAGCAGTGGTGAATCAACCGACTATTCATGGCGGGCAAGTCTATCAGCTCGCCAAACAGCTCGGTCGTCCCGTGGAGACCTTGCTCGATTTTAGTGCTAGCATGAATCCATTAGGGCCATCGACATCGATCGTACGGGCTATGCATGATGCGGTGAACGGGTGCCAGCATTATCCTGATCGGCACTCGGAAGAACTTCGCGCGCAGTTGGCTCAGGAACATACCATTCTTGAAGAATCGATTCTGGTGGGCAATGGCTCGGCTGAATTGATTCATATCATTCCCAAAGCCCTCGCACTGCGTCAGGCCTGTATTGTTGGTCCTACGTTTTCGGAATTTGAACATGCTCTTCGAATAGCTGGAGTTCAATGTACATCGGTGAACGCCGTTTCAACTCAACGCTATGCCCCGCCCATTGAGAAAATTCATGACGTCCTGGCCGAATGGAAACTGGTTTCCGCCAGTGATGATCGCAAGCCTGGGATTCATCGTCATGCCGTGTTTCTGTGTAATCCGAATAGTCCAACTGGTCGCCGTCTTTCACCTCGAGACCTTCGACGGATTATTAAGAGAGTCAATCAGATTGGATGTTGGCTGATCGTGGATGAAGCATTTATAGATTGGTGTCCTTCGTATTCTCTGATTAAAGACTTTTCCATCTGCCCACGATTAATTATTCTTCGCAGCTTCACGAAGTTTTTTGCGATTCCCGGCATTCGTCTCGGGTACCTCGTTGGGGAGCCAGTGGTGGTCGGATCAATTCAGAGTCACTTACCCCCGTGGTCAGTGAACCATGTGGCACAGGCTGCAGGTGTGGCAGCCCTTAAAGATTGGCGTTTTAAGCAACGAAGTCTGCGGTATATGCAGCAAGCACGTGCGGTCTTTTTGGCCCAATTGCGGATGCTCCCTGGAGTGCGGGTCATGCCCTCTCAGGCCAACTTTGTGATGGTGGAATTACCTCCTGGAGTTGACTCTGGGGGCATTTGGGGACAACTTCAAGAGCAAGGGCTGCTTGTGAGGGACTGTCAAACCTTTTCTGGCGTCATGGAACCAGCTCTTCGATTGGCGGTGAGGCTAAGGCGTGATAACCATCGACTGGTTCAGGCCTTAAAGAGAACGCTAAAAAATGTTCAGGGGTAAAATTTGTTGAATCCAGGATAGTCTCAGCCGTTGTGATTGAGGCATAGGCCTAAGGATTTCGTCTTTGGTCTGAGGCAGCGATGAATCAGATCTTTATGGTATACATACACTATTCAGTCATTTTTTAAACCGCATACAGTTCAGATTGGATACTCCTCGTGAAAGATCAAATACAAAAGACTCTTGGCGTTGTTTTGGTGCTGCTCCTCGGGGTAGGGGGCTGGGTATTGTATAGTTCGATGCAGCCCACTGTTTCTCGATTGCAAGACACCGACCCCTTGGCTGGAGAAGCCTTGGAATTGGTCAAAAAACATTTGTCGCGGCAGGGGTACACCTTAGAGCAAGAGCTTCAGCTTTTTGTTGAGCAATTAAAAGCAAAAGGTGTCCCTCATCGAGAGGAAAAATGGCAGGTGGCTGTTCAAAAAGATGATAAGTATGTCGTACGGAAAATTGTGAGAGAAAAGGGATCGGTGGAGTGGATTGAACGAGAATTTGCGTGGCGAGTGGATATGAATGAGAAATCCATTCGTGTGATTTCCTTAGCGGCGCAACAGTTCATGCCATTTGAAAATTTGCCACCACTCCCGCATCAAGAAGAGATTTCTTTCTTGCCTAGGAAGGCGGAGACGGTCGGGCAATTTGGATAGTTTCCTCAACGACACGCACCTCGTAGCAGGCGACATTCCAACTGGGGGTCGGGTTTTTCTGACAGATGCCAGTCGGAATATGAAATTTCCAATCATGCCAGGGACATGCGACGTGCTCTCCTTCTATGATGCCTTCTCCTAGCGGGCCGCCCGCATGCGGACAGGTATTATTCAGCGCAAAGATGTGCCCATCGACATTAAAGAGGGCTACGCCCCAATCCTCGGTCTCTATGCTTGTACATGTGCCAGGAGGGAGGTCGTTTATGTTGGCGATGGGGATAAAATCTGAGGACATGGTCGTTATGTCACGAGCGAAACGGATAATATATCAAGTTCTCGTTTTCGCAACAACTAAAAAATGGTACTCTTGATTCTGGGAATTCTGAATGATATAGGATGAACGTTTTGCCAATTTCCTGGTTCTACCTGAACGGCCAATAATGGAAATGACCTTACTGTTGAATGCCACCTATGAGCCTTTACGGGTGGTACATTGGCAAAAAGCCATTAATTTATTATGGCAGGGGAAAGTTGAAGTCCTTGAATTTCATGATCGCGATATTCGTGGGGTGTCGGTTTCTTTTAAGCTGCCCTCAGTCATGCGATTGTTAAACTTTGTCAAATTACGATCTCGGCATCACTCCGTTAAATTTTCTAGG
>JAJDBR010000154.1 GCA_029261275.1 Nitrospirales bacterium | reverse complement strand
TTGGCATTATCCTGTGATCTCCTCGCTGAGGACGATTTTGTGTCCAAAATCAGACGATTTCGACGTCGCCGAGGACGATTTTGCCCATAAATCGTCTGAAAACGGTCATATTTGTGTCCTCAGAGAGACCCCTTTATTAGCCTTATTTGCCTAGTAGAGCCTTGTAGTATAGCCTAGTAGAGTACTAAGCCTTTAGAACACTCCGCGAGACGATCGATTTATGGCCTCGATCGACACGATCATCGGTGTCATCGTCGTCGATGACACGATCGAGGTCATGTTTTGAGCAGCTGATAATCGTCTACAGCCCTTTAGTCTTATACTAGTAGTACTAATAGTAGTTAGTAGGCATTATAGCTATAACTATGGGTCCCAAAGATGCTCATATTTGTGTCCTCGAGACCGATAATCCTGTCGATCGAGTGGCAAAATCACTCGATTTCGACCCCGAGGTCGTGAAAATGACGTCGAAACGTCCTCTTTTGGGCCCTCTAGCTACAGTACTCTAGAGCCCTTTTGAGGGCATTATTAGGCCCAAAGTCCCTTTAAAGAGGCTATAAACCTCTAGGGCATAATCGAGGCCATAAAATGGAGGGTCAAATCGACGTCACGACGACGACGTCATCGTTCTGAGGCCACGATTTAGACGTCCCAAAACACTGCTCTAAAGCTCTATGCTCTTTACTAGTACTACAAGGCTATTTACTAGGCAAATAAGCCTTATAAAGGTATAGAGCTCTAGGGCATAATCGAGTGATTATTCTGGAGGGGTCGAAATCGGGGTCGATTTCTACGACGATTCTGTCGATCGAGGCCATAAAATCGTGTCATTTTGGGGCCCTAATTTGAGCACTCTAGCTACAGTACTCTAAGGCTGTTTAGAGGGCATATTAGGCCCAAAGTCCCTTTAAAGAGGCTATAAACCTCTAGGGCATAATCGACTGTTTATAATCGAGGGGTCTAAAACACTGACCTCGAGGTAGAATAATCGTGTAATTTAGACGTCTAAATCGGGGCTATAAATGCTCTAGTATACTCTACTCTACTAATAGGCTTTAGAGGGCATTTAAGCCTAGTAGAGGCTCTAGAGCTATAGAGCATAGACGTCTAAAAGAGGACGAGACGACCCAGAATATGACGATTTTAGGGGCAAAATCGACGTAAAATGGGGTCAAAATCGTGTCATTTTGGGCCATAAATCGAGGCTATTTTGAGCACCCATTTTAGACAGCTAGATGCCTAGTTTAAAGGCAATTATGGCCTAGAATGGCCTCAAAACACCCTAGAACATTGCTCAAAAGAGGGTGAAAATGGCCTCAAAATCGGGTAGAATTATCGCTCAAAAGACTGCTAAAATGAGCCCTAATTTGTGTCTATTTTAGGGGCTATTCTGACACCCCGTTAGATCTCGTAGATAGGGGATAGTGGCCCAAAAGATGACCCAAAATACCCTGAGAATTAGTCGTAAAATAGTGACAAAATAGCGTGAAAATGACGTGAAAATGGCCATAAAATGACGTGATTTTGGGCCCAAATTCTGCCCAAAATAGCCCTCAAAATGCTGCACATTCTGAGGCCAAGACATATGGCCATACAGGCTAAATATGGCTCAGAATGGGCCCCAAAATGAGGAGGATTTTAGCCCCAAAATACGACATAATTTAGGGTGTTTTTGAGCCCCATTTTACAGCTATTTTGAGCGATATTCTGCCCGATTCTGCCCCTAAATTGGTCATATTCTGTACCTCCCTTAGATTAGCTGGGTATTAGCTAGGAGGCCAAAACTAGCCTCAGGATCTGTGTCATTTTGGGGACGATTTTGACCCCAAAATATGACGATTTTGGCACGATTTTGACCCCAAAATCGACCATTTTCACGTCGATTTCACGCTGTTTTGAGCGATCTCACAGCAGAATCGTAGCAATCTTGAGCCTAATTTAGATGCTCAGGAAGCCTAAATGGCCTAGTAGAGACTAGTAGTATAGTAGAGTAGTAGAGCACTCTCTGGAGAGCATAATTATAGCTGTGTTTTATGGCCTCGAGACGTAGATTTAGTGGTCTCGAGCAGTGTTTTGGGACGATGCTGAGCATCTTCTACCCTGTTTTGTGCCATGTTTAGGCTTAAAAGACGTCTACAGCCTAGCCAGAGGATGTTCAGACTGGGCCCAAAAGATGGCCCAAAATACACGATTTTGGGGTCGATTTTACGGGATTTTGACCCAAAATCACTCGATTTCACGTCATATTCTGGACCTCTCGAGGTAAATGACGTCAATTATGCCCCAGAGCTCTATACCTTTATAAGGCTTATTTGCCTAGTAAATAGCCTTGTAGTACTAGTAAAGAGCCTAGAGCTTTAGAGCGGTGTTTTGAGACGTCTAAATCGTGGCCTCAGAACGATGACGTCGTCGTCGTGACGTCGATTTGGGGTCTCTATTTTATGGCCTCAATTATGCCCTAGAGGTTTATAGCCTCTTTAAAGGGACTTTGGGCCTAATATCCCTACTAATAAGGCTTATAAGGCTATAGCTAGAATGGCCCCAAAGAGACGATTTATGGCCAAGATCGTCCTCGGCGACGTCGAAATCGTCTGATTTTGGGTCCCAAAATCGTCCTCAGCGAGGAGATCACACCATTTATGGCCTAGAATGCTGTACAGCTCTAGAGCTCTACTAAGCCTAATTAGCCTAGTAAATAGCCTTGTAATACTACTAATAAGGGTCTAGCTGTAGACCACTATTTGAGCAGTAGATTTATGATCTCGATGCCGAGATCGTCGTCTCCGAGACGTCGATTTGACCCCTCCATTTTATGGCCTCGATTATGCCCTAGAGGTTTATAGCCTCTTTAAAGGGACTTTGGGC
>JAJDBR010000153.1 GCA_029261275.1 Nitrospirales bacterium | reverse complement strand
ATCCATCATATATGACGCCAACAGTTCAGCCCCTGTGTTTTTTGTGGCGCTTTGTACCTGCATTTCCATAATTGAGCCAACCGTTAAATGTCCAAACTTACTCTCTCGCAATGCAGTTCTTCCTTCAGCGACGGCATTCATGACTGACCTCCTGACTAGTCGATAAAATCTCCCTCACGAATGACACAAGGGATTGTCGATCAATTGTATCTCCGAACCTCAAAACACAGAAGATTGCTTGAGGCGAGATTCTATGATTGGATCGGATTGAATCGGCCGTAACTTGAGATCGTGCCACAACTGCTCATCCCACGCAGCACGAGGGATTAATCCCACTATCTCGCTTTCTAGAATTTCTACATCATGCCCCTTTGACTCTCGACTTACCGCATTATAGGCGAGACGCAGGGAGGTTTCTCGATAATCCGTTAAGTTCATGGATACTTGCACCAACCTTCGAGATATCAAAGAAACTCCCATCGCTTTCACTGCAGACAACCCACCACTCGAAGTCCTGATCGTTTTGGCTATTCTATTGGCCACCGCAAGATCATCACATTGAAGTACGATATTGAAGGCAAGAAGAAAAAACCTGGCCCCCACGGCGATGGCCCCAGCAGTTGCATGAATGATTGGAGGACCATAATCTGGTTTCCATTCATTTTCTGTCTTCATTCGCCTGTCCAAGGCAGCTAAGCCACCTCGCCTGACAATCTCTAGCTTTGCCCGTTGGGAACCCTTTCCAGCCTGTTCATATAAATAGACGGGAATCCCAAGCTCCTGCCCAATTCGAGCCCCGAGTTCGTTGGCACAAGTGACGCAATCTTCCATGGTCACCCCTTCCAGAGGAATCCATGGCACCACATCGACTGCCCCAATCCGTGGGTGCTCTCCCTGATGCTGACCTATATCAATAAGCTGTTGCGCCTGGCGGACTAACCCAAATAGTGCGGTACCCATCGCTTCCGGCTCGCCTACCATCGTAAACACTGAACGATGGTGGTCCGGATCCACATGCACATCCAGGAGAGCCACGCACGAAACGGCTTGAATGCTGGCGGCTAACTGGGCAATTACAGTCTGATCTCGGCCTTCACTGATATTGGGTACGCTCTCAACTAATGTCCGCGTCATCACCTTCCTCTATGTAAAGTGTTGAAAAAATCCGCCAGCAGCGTTCTCGCCCCTTTATCGTGCTCACGTACTCTCCGTGTACGCTCTGCTCGCCAAAACGTCTGCAGCCTTCCTGGACGAGATATTTTGAACACTCCACCCCTCCTTTTGTTTGACTCATCAATAAGCAGATTTCCTTGACACCCCTAAAAATTGCATATTATAGTCGAAGTAGCTGATTTCCAAGGGTTTTCTAGAAGATCCCATGAAAACATCACAAATAGGAACTGTGAACCTGCTATAATCCTGTCACATTTTCAGTGGAATAGAGACCATATCAAAGGATATAAAACAATTCTCTCCCAGACAAAGGGGACTTCCCATGAATGCCACACAAGTTGAGCCCACAGCAGCCCTTGCAGATTTAAAAGAGAAAAAACCAGAGAGCGTCACGATCGTCTGCCTCAGCGGCGACATGGATAAAGCCATGGCGGCCTTCATTATTGCCACAGGCGCAGCCGCCATGGGGATGAAAGTGACCATGTTCTTTACATTCTGGGGACTAAATATCATTCGTAAACCCGAATCGACGAGCTCTGCCAAAGACTGGATGCGCAAAGCTTTTGGGTGGATCAACAAGGGTGGGGCGGACAATTTGCCTCTGTCACGATTCCATTTCGGAGGACTCGGTTCCTCCATGATGAAGACGGTCATGAGCAATAACCGTATGCCCGGTATTGCCGAACTTCTAGAAACCGCTCAAGACCTGGATGTGAAACTGATCGCATGTACCACCACGTTAGGGATGTTGGGCATACCAAAAGATTCCCTGATTGATGGCGTCGACGAACTGGCTGGCGTCAGCACCTATTTGGCTGAAGCCCGCCATGGTTCCGTCAACTTATTTATTTAATAAAACCCCTGAATCACATCAAGAAGGACTCACCATGATACCAGCCGATGTCAAACTCGATACACTCGGATATTTCTGCCCCATGCCCATTATCTTGACCTCCAAGAAAATCAAGGAACTGGTGCCCGGTCAAGTACTGGAAGTGGCGTCAGATGATGAAGGCATCAAAAAAGATATGCCTGCCTGGTGTGAGACCACCGGCCATGAATGGGTTGGCCTGGAAGAAGAACCTGGCGGGGACAAAACAATCTACAAAACCTACATCAAAAAATCTGGCAGCTAAACTTTCCTTTCCACATAGTAAATAAAGGCCGTTAGTACATACATACTAACGGCCTTTTCTTTGAGCACCATGCACGACCTTTCATTATCCGACATTTCTGTAGAGACTTGGGTGCAAGGTGGGCCAATGAGCCTTACAGACCTTCTCGGCTCCGTAGTCTTAGTAGAAGTCTTTCAAGTGAATTGCCCTGGGTGTTTTTTATATGCCTTGCCGAAGGCGATCCAATTACATGAACACTATCATGATAAAGGCCTGAAGATTATTGGCCTCGCAACAGCCTTTGAGGACTATGGCAAAAACACCTTGGGAAACTTACAACGATTGGTCGAATCTGGCGAAGTAATAGGAGAAACACTCAAAGCCTTAACTCGTCAAGGGATGCTGACTGATGGCAAGCTTGAGTGGCGACTACCATTTCCAGTCGGGATGGATCGCGTGCAACCGGAAACCGAACCACTGACACAAGAGAGAATACTTGGGTATACCCGTCACTGCCTCCCAGGATTTGATGGACTATCTGAGGAGAGGAAGGAAGCGGCTCTGAATCAAATCAGAAATTATTTAAAACAAAAAACCATGAAGGCCGAAACCTTTGAGCGCTTCGCTCTCCAAGGCACCCCCTCCTCAATCCTCTTCGACCGAAACGGCCACGTACAAGATATTTCATTCGGTCAAATAGATCACCAAGAATCCCTGATTGAAAAATATTTAGCTTCGGCAGACTAACGTTAGCAGCTCTCACACACCCCTAATCGTCCACACCTTCAGGGAGACAATATACTTCGCGTGATTCTGCTTGAGAAAACCAACAAAGGGATAGGTACTCGGCCAAATGCTTGAGCAGTCTCATTCCAAAGCGTATGTCTGCATGACGCTGAAGCACGGACCATTAGAGAGCCAAACTGATGAGTACTCAGTTCGGGTCATAAAACCTACGTTTAAACAATATCACAGTTAAGCTTATTGCAAAAAACATCTCATTTCTAAATTCCAGCAAGATCCCCCCTAGCCAATTCCGGGTTTAACATGAAAATAGCAGCAGTTCAGAATTCAAATAATTCTCTCCTGAAATAATAATGTCCAAGAACGTCGACACTTAGAGTAAGTTATACCCTCTTTTTTAAAAGCAGGATAATTTCCAGATTTCCACTTAAAAGAACAGTTAGCCTGGCAATGAATGGCGAAAAAACCAATAACGAAATAGTCTAACCGCGCCTACAGATACAAATGTTAAGAGCAATACAATAATGAAATGCAGAAAGAAATGAATCGGCCCTCCCTCTACTGCTTTAAAATTGCTTGGCTAGTTTAAAACCCCCTCCACCCATAGCAGAGTTGTTAAGCTTAAACTACTAAGCAAACAGAATAGTAGCCACTCTTTGGTCTTTTGAGCACACAAACCAGCTGCAACACAGACAGCAAACATCGGGGCAAAAAAAATGATCTCCAGAAAAAATGGCAACTCTTGCCACGATGTTAAACGTGAAACAATAAAATGATTATCAATAAGCTCCCGGACGAGCAGAAATGTAATTTCAAACAAAAAAACTAGCAGTAAAAGCCGCTTAATCATTTTGTCAGACACCTAACCATTAACATGCAGATATCTTTAAAGATGAGAAATTCAAATATTTTCCGTATTGCAGGCCTAAAAATTTTCTGACCAAGATTTGTGTGCCTATTAGGATACGGTTACGCCCAATCTACCTTTTAACCATTCCCAGCGATTCTTAAAGGGTTCTTAATAGTGTAAGAACTACCACATAATTAGCGTACCTAATGATTACCCCATTAGAACCTGAAAACATTCACCAGACCTCTCAACCTCCTTCTTCTGCTACTAGGTGCCTGCCGTCTGGCCCTACAGATGGACGCCCTCATTTTCTGGTGAGCCTTGTCTGAGCGCAGCGAGTTGGCTCACTCCCCTACCCCCGCGTCCGTCTGTTCCAATAAAGCCAGGCGGGGCATCAATGGTTTTGGGTCCTTTTGCCGAAACAAAAGGATCTCGGCTGCCGGGCCGAAACCCGGCATTTATCATTAATATACATAATTCCAGTTAGTACGCGGAAATCATAAAGTAACCATATCATCCACTCCCCAACCCCATCATAAGACACGCTTAAGTCAGACCGGACTGCCTATGCCTTGCCCCCGTTCCATTTCATTCATCTAACAATCCAAGAACTTTTCATCAATATATGCTAGCATTTCAATAGTGGAAATTTTTTATCCATCAGCGAAATTGCTTTAATTCAGACTATCCACAAACCGATACGTTATTAACGGGTCCTAACGACACGTAATTTAAACATCACAAAGGAGTATCCCCACCATGCTCTGGTGGCATTGGGCAGTCCTAGGCTTCAGTCTCATTGGCATCGAAATCCTCACCTTAGGTGGGCTCGGAAATTTTTATTTCCTTTTCTTCGGAATGGCCGCCCTAATGGTAAGCGGGTTAACCTCCGCTGGTCTTGTTGATGCAGCCTGGCTCCAATGGTTTCTATTTGCCATTCTCGGCATTATATCTCTCCTTGTTATGAAAAAATCTTTGTGGAACAAAACGAGCCTGAATGGAAAAGACGAGCCCGTTGTGGATTCCATGGTGGGAGAGATTGCCACGGTGCTTGAGCCTCTTGAGCCCCAG
>JAJDBR010000152.1 GCA_029261275.1 Nitrospirales bacterium | reverse complement strand
CTCGGCGATATAATCATCCAATCGTTCGGGGAACAAGGTCGCTTGGTGGCGATCGTCGCCTTGAATAAATCCGCTCATCACCGACACCTCCATTAGAAAGGTGCAGTATACCTTCTTGCTGAGTTTTCACACAGCCTGGACTCACAGCGGTCATTCGCGAGTTTCGCATCTATCGTCCCCTTCTATTATCATCTGACACGTTTTTTTGAGCGTTTTCTGTTTTCATACACCGCTCGATTGTGTCGAATCGTTTCGTGGTTCTCTTCTGCCCATTGAACAAGGTGCCGAAGAGGCGTTAGCACTTTCCACCCCAGGTCGGATAATCGATACTCTACTTTTGGGGGACTTTCATCATATACCTGGCCGGCTATATATCCATCAGACTCTAACTCTCTCAGTGTTTTTGTGAGCACCTTTTGTGAGATATCACCAATCGTTCGTTTGAGTTCATTAAATCTCGTTGGGTTTTGCTCCAAAATCACCAAGACGAGCGTACTCCATTTATCGCCGATTCGATCAATAATATCGCGGTATGGACAATTAATGGAATCCTTTTTGTCGAGCACAGTTACTTTAAGCATACCTGGTCTCCTTAAAGTGCGTAATTGACACTTGGGATATTATAGATACTATAGCATCCATTATTTTTTAGGTGGGGCGATGCTCATGAAACCCATGTCTGTATGGATGACAGCACTCATCTTTGGTGCGTTAGGAAAATAACTGCGTTTAGTGAGTTGGGCGAACAGTTGCTGATGAGACTGTCTCTAGTCAAAGCGAAGTGGTTATTGGTAAATAACAACATTTAGAAACATTATAGGAGACAGCAGATAATGCATAAAATCAAGATCACCACATTAGCGATAGTAATCCTGCTCTTTTCTACTTTTTCACAGTCACAGGCAGCAAAGAAAATTGAAGTAGACATTTATAAGGGCGATGTCGCCACCGTGAATTCCTATATCTTTTCAAACGGTGTATCCCTGGTCGCCATGGACGTGCAGCGAGCCACGAGCCACGAGCGAAGCGAAAAAACTCGGTGAGGTCATCAAGGCGAAGAACCTTCCCCTCACCCACATCCTGATCAGTCACGGTCACCCTGATCATTACATCGGTATGGACTGGTTAATGAAGGAGTCTCCTGAGGCAAAGATCGTTGTGGCGACTGAAGATATCAAAAAGGACATCATCAGTTTCTCGACCTTTATGGAAGGCATTGGCTGGCTCGATGCCGAACCGGCCCTCAAGCCCAAATCCAAAACCAACCCAAGTGGATTCGACTATGAAGCCAACATCAACGTTCTTGATGACGATACGCTGGAACTTAAGGGCGGCGGGACTCTGAAAGTTGAAACTGAATATGCACCCGCCGAATCAGACCATCCGACAACGGTCTACGTTGAAGATATCAACAGCCTCTTCACCTCGGACTTCGGCTACCACAACGTTCACCTCTGGTTTGGTTCCGGCGTGACTGACGCGCATATTGCAAATTGGCGGAAAGCGCTGGTTGATCTGCAAATCAAGTATGCGAACCTCAGCCCAATCGTGTACCCAGGTCACGGCGACCCCAATAATGTTGATGTTGGATTGTTCGCAACTATGGTCAAGTACATCGATAACTTCAATCGGGTGATCGCGAGTGCTCATTCGAGAGCGCAGGCCATGTCCGAAATGGAAAAACTCTACCCCGATTACAAAGAGACCGATTTCCTCCTAAAGAACAGTGTCGATTTTCACGTCCACGATTGATTTCGTAGAGCGGACTGCAACGCGGTCCACTTATATTGATGATAGGAGCAGAACAGACAGTGTTAGTGCGGGTCACAGGTGAACAGTCCGCTACTGACGGTGAGTTCAACTGGTCGCTGCAACACATGCCTGAAATTTCTCTGCTGGTGTTTTGTATTCTAATGTTTTTCTTGGGCGTTCGTTCAACTGCCGTGCGACTTTGTTGAGCTGGGCTTGCGTATACCTCGATAAATCGATGCCTATTGGCAAGTACTGCCTGAGCAGCCGGTTTGTATTTTCATTGGATCCACGCTGCCATGGACTCTTGGGGTCACAAAAGTACACCGCCATATTGGTCGCGAGTGTGAATTGGCGATGATGCGCCATCTCGGTGCCCCGGTCCCAGGTCAAGGATTGATACAGCTCGGAGGGTAATTGTTGCGCATGTTTAATGAGGGCCGCCGCCACGGTGTCCGCATTCTTCTGTTTTATTTTGGCCAACATGAGGTACCGCGAATGACGTTCGACCAATGTCGCAATATAGCTGTTGTGAGTGCCGGCCATGAGGTCACCTTCCCCATGCCCGGGGACGGCGCGATCGTCGACGGAGGCGGGCCGGTCCTTAATTGAAATAGCATTCGTGATTTTTCCCAGGCCTTGTTGCTTCAGACTCGCCTACTTCGATCGGCGAATGGCGCGTTGGGTTCGGAGACAGGCCTGCAGCTCCTTCTTCAAGACGCCTCTGGCCTGAATATACAGGCTGCGATAGCTGGTTTCGTGGGACACGCGTTGTTGTTCGCAATGAGAGTCTGTTCGCTTCAACCACCCGGCGATTTGCTGGGGAGACCACTGCTGGTTGAGCTTAGCCGCGACGACCTTCGCTAAGGAACGATGCTGAGCCAGCTTACACGGTTTGGGTCGGTGCGCTCGATCCCAGGCAGCTTGATCTGAC
>JAJDBR010000151.1 GCA_029261275.1 Nitrospirales bacterium | reverse complement strand
ATTTTTTCTTTACTCCTCATCGACGTCCTTGGATACGGTCTTAAAATAGGCCAATAAATCACGCACGGAAATTATTCCAATAATTTCTCCCTCCTCTGTCACTCCCAAATGTCTTATTTTTCGATCAGCCATAAGATCCCGTGCATAATGTGGCGCCATTTTTCGATCAATGGTGATGATCGGCCGAGACATTAACTCTTTGACGGTTAACAGGCTAACCTGAGAAGGTTGCTCTGCCACGGCCTGAACCACATCTGTTTCCGTCACAATTCCCAAATAGTCTTCGTCTTTTTTCACTAACAAGGATCCAATGCGTTTGGTATGCATGGTCTGTGCGGCGTCCTGAATACTAGCTTCTTCAGCAATGGAACTTACATCTCGTGTCATTAATTGCCCGACGGTTGCCATACGATTTCTCCTTGGCCTCATTAAACCTGAAAAGGGTCTATTTTGAAGGATTCGCCACAAAAGAGCTAGGTGAAGAATCTGTGTATGTATCTCAGCCACATCCAAATATTAATTTCATGCGAAGAGTGCCTTGAGCCTCAAAATTCCGATAAGAGATTGACTTTAATAGCATTTTTGTATAAATATTCATTCATATGAACAATTATTCATATTTGTAATATTCTTTACATATTTTTGACTCTCCTATCATGCCGACAAAACACTTTTCCCCTTCTTGTGCGAATAAACTAAAAGTGCTGTCAGATTCGACTCGCTTAGCGGTGGTGGAAGCCCTGATGTCCGGACCTCTAAACGTGGGAGAACTCATGAACCGATTGGAGGTGGAACAAAGTTTGTTATCTCATCACTTAGCTGTTTTGCGAGATCAGGAATTGGTCGAGGCGTATCGAAATGGCAAAGCCATGGTCTATCAATTACCGGAAGACGTGTCCGACTCCACGACTGGCAAAGCCATCAACCTCGGATGTTGCAAAATTTCCTTTGATTAGAACTCTAGTCCACCTCGCTTTTTATACCTTATGAACAACATCATTCTTGGAACCCTTACTTCCTTTCGAGCGCTCCTTGTCTTCCCACTCCTCTGCCTGTACGTCCTTGTGTTCCTCCCACCTGCTGAAGCCGATAGTGGGAAATTGGTGATCACGGGGTCATCAACCATGGCTCCACTCTTGTTGGAAATCGGAAAGCGATTTGAAGCCACTCATCCCGACATACGGATCGATGTACAAGCAGGCGGATCCTCACGAGGGATTGCTGATACGATCAGGGGATTAGCTGATATTGGCATGGCATCTCGCACGTTAACGCCCGAAGAGAACCACTTGCATGGGACCGTGGTCGCACATGATGGCATTGGGATCATCCTTCATGTATCAAACCCCCTACAAGAATTAACGAATAAACAAATTCGAAGCATTTACAGCGGGGAGACAACCAATTGGCAACAGGTTGGTGGACGTGATGGCCCCATCACGGTCGTCAATAAAGCCCAGGGCCGATCCACACTTGAATTATTTCTCCAGTATTTTAAATTATCCAACCGAGATATTCATGCCCATGTCGTGATCGGAGACAATGAACAAGGGATAAAAACGATTGCAGGAAATCCCAACGCCATTGGCTATGTCTCAATAGGAACCGCGCAGTACGACGCCTCACATGGGCTTCCTATTCGTCTTCTTCCCTTACAACAGATTCCAGCCTCCCTCGACACCGTCCGTACTGGCGTTTTCCCACTTTCCAGGCCACTTACGCTGGTCACAAAATCCTCCCCTAAGGGACTGACCAAATCGTTCATTGAATTTGCTCAGTCGTCTAAGGTTCATGATCTTATCCTCCAACAATATTTCATCCCATTCTAAAACTGATCTCCATGTCTTATGGAGCTTGCAGGTTTTTGCCGTTGTGGCTGGAAGCTTATTGGTTTTGGTCATCGGCTTTATTCTTCGAGAGTCCTGGCCAGCCCTTTCTCGCCTTGGTTTGACGAGGCTGTTCACTGATCCCGGATGGTTTCCCACCGAACATTCTTATCAACTTACGCCAATTATTGGGGGCACTATGCTGGCCGCCTGCGGTTCGATTCTCCTGGCCGCTCCACTCGGGATTTTGTCAGCACTATTTTGTCACTTCTATGCGCCGCCACTTCTCGGAAAATGGTACCGACACATGATTGAACTCTTAGCTGGTATTCCTTCGGTCGTCTTTGGCTTTTGGGGTTTGGTTGTACTCGTTCCCCTCGTTGCCTCATGGCATCCCCCGGGGCCAAGCTTGTTAGCGGGCATCCTTATCCTGACACTGATGATCCTTCCCACCATCATGCTCATCACTCATTCCAGTATCGCCCAAGTTCCGTCCGCCTATATACATAGTGCCACCGCATTAGGACTTAGCAGATGGGCCGTGATTTGGCACATCGTGCTACCCGTTTCTCGAATCGGCATGTTAACTGGAGTCTTCTTGGGTTTGGCACGAGCTCTGGGAGAAACGATGGCCATCTTGATGGTCTGCGGAAATGTTGTCCAACTTCCTTCACACCTATTTGATCCTATTCGAACCTTAACCGCCAACATTGCCCTAGAGATGGCCTACGCCTTAGGCCACCATCGATCAGTCTTGTTTATGAGCGGACTCGTATTGATGGGCCTAGTGCTATGTTTTGTGAGTGTTGCAGAAGCCCTACGTCATAAGGCCAACCATGCTATCGCCAAGTAACACAATCGGGGAAACCGGCGCCACCCTGATGGTCTGGACCGCCGTCACCTTGATCGCTACGCCATTTTTATGGCTGAGCGGGGATTTGCTGTGGTATGGCTGGCATCAGCTGTCCATAAATTTTGTGGTATCCGTTCCACAGAATGCCGGACGCGAAGGTGGAATTGGGCCTATCCTAGTTTCTACCGGATTGATAATGACCGTCTGCATGGCTGTCGCCATGCCGATTGGACTGGGAACTGCGCTCTTTCTTTCCGAATACACGCAAAATGATCAAGTAAGCGGACGATTGATTCGAGGTTCGCTGGATGTGTTAGCTGGAGTACCGTCCATCGTCTTTGGGTTGTTTGGCAATGCCTTTTTTTGCCAACTCCTGGGGCTCGGCTTTTCCATTCTTTCGGGAGGGCTGACCTTAGCCTGTATGGTATTGCCCATTTTGATTCGTACCGTCGAAGAAAGTTTTCGAGCAATTGCACAAGATCAACGACTCTCCGCAGCCGCTCTTGGCATTTCTCAAAGAGCGACAATTCAGCACATTCTACTCCCAGCCGCCATACCTGGAGTGCTGGTGGGGTGCATTCTCGGACTAGGACGCGCCATGGCTGAAACAGCGGCGTTGATCTTTACCAGTGGGTATGTGGATCGAATGCCAACCTCACTGATGGATTCAGGACGGGCTTTATCCATCCATATCTATGACTTGGCGATGAACGTCGCCGGAGGCAACTCCAATGCCTATACCACGGCCCTTGTCCTCATTGGCCTGTTACTCATTATTAATCTTTCCGCATCATGGATTACCAAAAAATGGACGACACTCAATCAACTTCCGAGCTAAGGCCTACTCAGGAGAAGGCACCTGGTTTTCAATCCTGGCGACCGTATCAATCGGCTCAGCAGTGTTGTGAGCCGTCAACCCACTTTCAAGCTGAAAATCTTTCCATCGTATATCGCAAACACCTGGCTCTTCAGAATGTGAATCTCGAGATCAACAAGGGATGCATTACGGCATTAGTCGGGCCATCAGGGTGTGGCAAAACAAGTTTTCTCATGAGCATCAATCGTTTAACGGATCTCATCCTAGGCTGTCAGGTCTCCGGTCGATTGCTCATAAATGAAACGGATATTATGGCTCCATTCACCGATCTTCTTCATCTACGGCGTCAAGTGGGAATGATATTCCAAAAACCCACCGTCTTCCCTTTTTCCATCAGAAAAAATCTCGAAATCCCACTTCGTGAACATGGCATGTGTGATCATGCAACATTGGCTTCGAGCATCGAAACGAGCTTACAACAGGTTGGGTTATGGGATGAAGTCAAGGATCGACTTAACCAGCCAGCACAAGGGCTATCTGGTGGACAGCAACAACGCCTGTGTCTTGCACGCGCGATGGTTTTGTCTCCGGAGATTTTGCTCCTCGACGAACCCTGTAGCGCGTTGGACCCCATCTCCAGCGGAATCGTCGAAGACCTCATTGTAAGTTTACGTGGCCGTTATACTGTGATTATCGTAACTCACAATTTAGCCCAAGCTCGACGAATAGCAGACTATGTGGCCCTATTCTGGGCGGTAGATGGCATCGGGCAACTCATTGAACATGGGCCTGCCCACACTATATTCCAATCCCCGCAGCATGAATTAACCTCGGCATATATCTCCGGCACCCGAGGCTAATGCCCTTTCTACAAATTCACCTTGTCCACAGCAAGTTTACGACCGTTTGATCTATTCTTAACACGGTCGTAACACTCCTCCTCTAGTATTCCCTTCAACAACAATGAAACGTGTTCTGACCTATTCAATCCATACTTTCTATTTCAACAAGAGGAGACCGTATTCATGAAGGTCGTTCAATTGGTTTTCACACTCGTGTGTTTGAGCTTCTTAGCACTCGGGAATGCCTGGGCTGGAGACACCCTTTCTGACGTCCTCAAAGAAAAGGGCATGATCAGTAAAGAAGACTGGACTCGCATTCAAGCTGCGGAAGAAAAAAAGGCCGAGGAAGAACAGAAAAAGCGGGAAAAGGATTTTCCGGTGAAGGCTGGTTGGGGGAAAAAAGGGTTTACGTTAGAAACTCTGGATGGGCTTTGGAAAACAGCCATTCAATGGCGATTCCAAGGTCGATATAGCTATTCTCGACGAACGGATGCCGATAGTTTCAGTGACTTTGATGCCAAAAATGAAAGCTCGTTTGAACTACGTCGTGTTCGAATGAAGGTGGGTGGTCATGGCTATAAACCCTGGATTAAATATTATTTTGAGATGGATTGGCAAAGCACGGTGAATTCCGGATCATCAGCTTCGTCAGCTCGACTTATAGATTGGAGAATCGATCTCAGTAAATTCAAGTGGCTCCAATTACGAGTGGGACAATGGAAAATCAATTATAACCGTGAGCGAGTAGATTCCTCGGGAAAACAACAATTTGTCGAACGATCAATTGTGACGAATTCATTCACGATAGATCGCCAGATGGGCGCCATGGTTTACGGCCACCTAGCTCCTGGAACCTTGCTTGATTCAAGATACTACGTAGGTGTCTGGAATGGGTCGGGGCGAGGAGAAGCTAATGATGATAAGAATATGATGTACATGGGACGATTGCAATGGAACTTTTTAGGGCGAGACCTGAAATGGACACAAAGTGATATTACATATCACAAACAACCCACTGGGAGCGCCGCGTTTGCGGCCTATACCACCCAAGGAAAATGTACGCGGTGGTCTTCCAGTGGCTGTGGCACCTTGGGATTCCCAAATTCAGCAGGTTTACCTTACACGAGTGATGGCAACGCACGCCCTGGACAATTCAAAGTGACAGGGATGATGGAAGAAGTCGCTTTTAAATGGGCTGGAGCATCCTTCCAACATGAATACCATTGGAAGGAAGTGAAAGACAACAATCTTGCCGAAGGCGCACCCGGCCGGAAGACGAACCTCATGGGTAGTTATGCCCAAGTTGGTTATTTTCCTCATTATCTCATCACATCGATTCCTAAACCTTTAGAAATCGCCTTCCGCTTTGCCTTCGTGGACCCGAACGTTTCGGCAAAGAATGACAAACTCAAGGCGTACACCACAGCCATCAATTGGTTTTTCGCGGGGCACCGAAATAAATTGACACTCGATGGGACCTGGTTCGCACTACAGCAGCCTACGGGTAAAGATCTCAATGAACAACAAATCAGA
>JAJDBR010000016.1 GCA_029261275.1 Nitrospirales bacterium | reverse complement strand
ACAGGTCGGGCTGTACCCTCCTGCTCAACAAATAGGCCTTCCTCCGTAAATCGGATATCGCGAGGATGAATGCAATAGGCTTCCCAGCCCTCTTGGGACAATTGGGCGGCCACCCACTGCATTTCTGCGCGATAGGCATCTGCTTCATCAGAGACCACCATGGCCAAGGTATAAGGCTGCTCTTTGAGCACGCCTTTCAACATGTGGGAGAAATTCTTGATGAGGCCATCGGAGCTCGGCCACACCGACATGCCCTGTTGAGCATACATACGACTGAGGCTGCCAGTTAACCCAATCCCCCCCGGCACCGAATCGAGTTCCGTCAACGCCATACCAGAATTCGTCGGAATCAAATCAGGGCGTATCACCCCAGGCACATGATTCTTGAAACGATTCATCCGAGCGAAATCCAAGAGATCGTCCGGTTTCCCAATATCAAGATAGGTATGGACCCATTGAGGTTGCGTGCCCTTAAAACTCTCTAAATATAACCGATTCAGGGCTTGATAAAACGCCAGAAGATGTTGGCCCAAACTTTCGAGAAATGTGGCCTGCTGAGTGGAAAGGACAAAAGGCTGACACCCGATCCGCCAAGAATCGTCTTCCTCATCCACAAAGAGCCCATCTTGAATAAGATGCTTACGAAAGATTTGGTGAGAATTACCCGACATAAGATTGTATTTGATGATGACCTGAGAAATACTCCCGTCGGGAGTTCAAGATCTCAGGATATGGCAAAACCTTGGATGACCACGGATGGCGTTGGTGAAGGGCGGTTCGCACCGATTGCCTTGATTTGATGACAGAAAAAATAGTGGCGTGAGGTACCGAGACACCCCGATGCAACGGGGTCACAGAAAAATATGTGCTCTGGATGCTTGTTGGTGCATAGAATGGTCCAAATGGTAGCATGCCCTCGTAAATCCAGACAAGGTGAGTTTCCTCAAGTCTGGACACGAACTTCCCTTTCCTAGCGGACTGCCTATCCCGTATAAATAGAGTCAAATTGCGATATTTTCATCCCGTTTGTTATCAACTTCTCTTTGAAACCCCAGACACCATTCATGTCGCTCACCCTCCACCCGTTGCAAGTTAAGGATCAGCTCAGAGCCCATCAGTGCTTGATGGCTACTGAGCTGGGTGGCAAGACCCCTCTCGCGTCCTGGGCCTTCTCACCTCATTACATGTGGAAAGATGTGTTGGCGCATTTCTGGGCAGATGTGGGTGGCTGGTGGTGTCTCTTTGCTGAACATGCTGATCGTTTGTTTATGCCCCTGCCTCCCCTAGGACCGAGTGAAGGAGTGGGGAAGCCATCGATGGGTTCCCTCAAAGATGTCCTGGCTGAGGTCATGACGTTTATGGATACCCGAAACAAAGGATCACAGCCCTCCCGAATTGAAAACATTCCGGCTGAACTCAAAGACATCATTCAGTCTTGGGGGTATTCTTTGACACCAAAGGATTCGGACTATCTCTATCGGACCTCCGATTTAGTACAATTCAAAGCGAATACCCATAAGCTTCAACGTGCCGCGTATAATCGCTTCTCACGCGCCCACCGTATTCGAGTCGCCCCCTATCAGATCGTAGACCGAGATGGGTGCCTGGCCTTGTTTCATCGATGGGCAAACCAAAAGGAAGAAATAGCGATTCCACCAGTCGGGCCCGGCGCCGACATCTCCCGATTACTGTTGCGAGAGGCAACCAGCGCACACCGAGTAGTGCTCCAAGAATACCGTGAACTCGGATTAACCGGCCGGGTGGTCTGGGTAGATGGCTCGATAAAGGCCTATGCTTTTGGTTATCCCCGATCCTGCGAAGTCTTTTGCATCTTGGTAGAAGTGGCCGATCGGTCAGTCCCTGGGTTGGCCCAGTATCTTTTCAGAGAGTTCTGCCGTGACATTCAACAGTATCCCTTCGTGAATACCATGACTGACTCTGGACTACCGAGTGTCGCGCGAACCAAACATGCTTACCACCCCATGCAATTGGTCCCAAAGTATATGGCCCAACGAACATGATTGAGGGACCAAGAGAAACAGGCCTTACCACACACGATAGTTGTCCTCCTATAAAACACCCCCGTATAATAAGACGCGACCTCCTCTCATCACCATACTTTCTTGAATAGGATGACCAATGAAGGGCCAGGAATACGGGATTGAACAATTTCGAGTAACCGAAGAACCGTTTTACCAAGAAGTGAACGGGGAAATCGGCTTGTTTACTGTGGGGGCCAGTAATAAAATTCCCGTGATGTTGAAGGGACCAACCGGATGCGGAAAAACCCGGTTTGTCCAACATATGGCCCATAAACTTAATCGCCCACTGATCACGGTCGCGTGCCATGAAGATTTGACCGCCTCGGATCTCATTGGCCGCTATTTGTTAAAAGGCGACGAAACTGTCTGGGTTGATGGACCACTGACCTTGGGTGTCAAACATGGGGCTATTGTCTATCTGGATGAAATCGTGGAAGCGCGCAAGGACACCACCGTGCTCATTCATCCCTTAAGCGATGATCGACGCTTTCTGCCCATTGAGAAAAAAGGCCAGGTCATACAAGCTGTCGACGAATTCCTGTTGGTCATTTCGTACAACCCGGGCTACCAATCGGTCCTCAAAGAACTTAAACAAAGTACCAAACAACGGTTTATGGCCATTGAGTTTGGCTATCCCCCCAAAGACACCGAAATTCACATCGTCGAGCATGAAGCCAAAATTTCGAGAGAAATGGCTACCCGTCTCGTTAAACTGGGAGAAAAAGTGCGGAATCTACGCAGCCATGGACTAGAAGAAGGCGTCAGCACCCGCCTCCTCATCTACGCAGGAACATTAATTGAGCAAGGCGTGACCCCTGAAAGGGCCTGCGATGCCGCCATAACAAGACCGATAACTGACGACACTGACATGCAACGCAGTATTCAAGAGTTGATTAAAGCCATTTTCTAGGCATTTCCGCCTTACAAATGGATCTATTTACGGATCAATTAAGAGATCTCAAACGGATTCTTCAATCAATCCTGTCATAAGACCGGGCTCTCACAAATCACCAACCTTTGTGCTAGCTCTTGGGGCTTATTGGAACAATCGCATATCTGGCCATAGCCTGGACTCATTTCTTTTATGTTAAACCAACCTCATAACATCATTGCTCTCGTGTATGACTTCGATCATACGTTGAGTCCGCATTACATGCAGGACCATACGATTCTTCGACATGCAGGAATAAACCCAAAAGAGTTTTGGCCGAGTTGCACCGCCCTCATAAACGAAAAGGGGTATGATCAAGAATTGGCCTATATGAAGCGTATGCTAGAAGTCGAGGCCATTCGGGCCTTATCAAATAATGACTTGAAACACATGGGTGCCGACCTAACATTTTTCCCCGGTGTCCCCGAGTGTTTTGAAGAACTCAATACCCTATTCAGCCCACAGGAATATGAGGAGCTGGGCATTCGCCTGGAGCACTATGTGGTCACCTCAGGCCTCAAAGCGATTTTAGATGGGAGTCACATCGCTCAATATGTCAAATCTATTTTTGGCTGTGAGTTCGACGAAGATGAGGGTCATATCAGTTTTCCCAAGCGCACGATCAGCCACACGCAGAAAACCCAATTCCTCTTCCGCGTCAACAAAGGGTTGCTGGATTTGGCCCAAGATGTAAATGACCATATGCCCGAAGAGGCCCGCCGTGTCCCATTTCGCAATATGATTTATGTGGGCGATGGTCCAACGGATGTCCCCTGCTTTACCTTGATGAAAAAAAACGGAGGCTTTGCCGTCGCTGTTTATAACGCCGAGGATCATTCCAGGCGATCATTTGAAAAATGTTTTCAGCTGGCTCACCATGCCGACCGGGTCCATTTTATGGCCCCCGCCGATTATCGTGCTGGAAGCCATCTGCGACTCATTCTTGAGCAGCACATCAAAGAAATTGCCAACGGGGTCTTAGAAGAACGGCGCCAGGGAGCCGAAAAAAGTCGCGTTCCGGCACCCACTCCCTAAATCCATCGCATGAAATTTTTTCATGCCCGTCGCTCCATGTATGTTTCTTCCATGGGACTGTTGAATATTTCACCCCACTAAGACATAAATGTCCAAGGTGACAAGAGCACCATGAGCTAAGGGAATGTTCAAAAAAGTTCGTCCAGCAAGGCCGCAGCCATTTTGGCGCGCGGAGCGTACACTGAGTACGTGAGCACGGCAAAATGGCGAGAACGCCGCTGGCGGCCTTTTTCCACATTCCTTCCATTGCACAACACTTCTCCGGTCGAATAAGGTAAAAAAGAATATGGAATTATTCCTCATCGCCTTCTCACCAGGAGGTGGCTCATGCAAAATCTAAACACTTCTCATCAGCTCAAATGGATGGTCCCGATCCTTCTTCTTGGTCTACTCAGTAGTCCATGCTGGGGCGGTGATCCCTTTGGCAATTCCACACTCACGCCCGACAACAACTCGCCCATAGACATGGCATATGATCAGGTTGATTGGAATCGAGTGCAAGGCGTCTTTAGCTGGATCACGATGGCACGAGGCTATAGTGATACGGCCTGGGATTCTTCCAGCGGACGACCGGGATGGATGACCATTGATGATGCCTACGTCAAACCTATCGACCCTGGGGTGTCTAAATTTTCGGTTGATACGGAAATATTTTATATCGTGTTTGAAGGGCAACCATTAGATGCGCCAGCACAATTTGCGGCAGCCTGGTTTGAAATGAAAGATGGGAAGGTTGTGTCTAACACGCCAGTGGACAAAGATGTGATTGAATTAGATATGAATCAACGATTCGGATATTTTGAAATTTACGAACCAGAACAAGGTTGGAAACCCGGAGACTACCAAGTCAAAATCTTCTACGGCTCCCCCGGACAAGCCCTCCACGCCATCAACGTCATCGGCACCATGCAATTCACGATTAAATAAATCTTCGAAGTTTTGAAATTCAAGCCCCCGCCTTCCATCGATACAACTGAATCCTTAAATTCCCCTTCCTTCCTTTACGTTGAATTTCTTATTTTAGGCATTCCCATGAACTGTCGATTGGTTTGGAGCACTAAGAACCATCATTCCGAGCACATTTCACAAACTGGAAATGATTTGGCTATACGAGAGATGCCGGGTTTCGGCCCGGCAGCCGAGATCCTTTTGTTTCGGCAAAAGGACCCAAAACCATGTTCGCCCGTTCGCGGCCCCTTCGGGGAAACTTCGCCCCGGCACCAAATTAAATGGCGGCGAAACTCGCTTCGCTCAAACAGTCGCCGCCAAAGAGTCAAATTTGGCACCGCGGCTCAGCCGCGCCCAAGGCGGGAGTCTGAAAAGGTCAATACAATTTACCACTCAGATATTCCTTTTTCACCTAGGCAACTTGGGCAATATCAAAGTCGGGGAAAAGAATCACGGCTGGATGAACTTTTAAGACATTCGCCAAGATCAACGCGCGATCGCGGCCTATTTGACTCACATTGTTCTCCATCGCTGAAATATTCGATTGCGAAATAGCCGTTGCATCAGAAAGGTCTTTTTGTGTCAATTCCTGTAACTCTCTTAACGTCTTGAGCATCTCACCAGGTGTAATGGTACGATTCACACGTGCACGCACAAAATCCTTTTTATTCATAGCCATGTTTATTCTCCTAGGTTAATAGGTATGAGGCATGACTTCAACCACGAACACTTCGAGTTGTTCTTTTGCAATATGGTAAATCACACGCCACTTCTTCCCCAATCTAGATGATCGATAGCCTTTCCACTCCCCCTTGAGCGCTTCATCGTGAAATCCCTTAATCGATCGAAGGCCTACAGGCCCCTCCAACTCAATGATCCTTTTCCACGCTTCATACTTCAACAAAACATCTGCAGGAAGCCGATCAAGGACTTTTAGAACCGGTCGCTTTTCATAGATCACCCACATGAATATATATTATAGTATATATATGTCTTTGTGTATAGCTGAAAAGATCGATGTCACCTTAATCTGTGAGCACCGAAGAGGAGAAATTTACCAATTAAAGCCGTATGGGAATTGGAAGGATTTTGGTTGAACCTTTTGCAGGGTTTCGGCCCGGCAACGCCGAAAACCACTTTGATGCGAGATTTGGGGAAACAAGGGCGACGCGTTTACCTGCCACCGCGTTTTGACTGGCAAACTCCAAGATGGTTTCCCAATACACATCGTCAAACTGTAAGACCAGAACCATACATTCTGTTTGCTCCCACCTCCTCACGCCGGGAATTGGCACGAATGATCACCGTCACCAATGCCCGGCTCTGCTGCCGCAGGTCCGTCCCCAGCGTATATTTGTGGTACCGGCTAAAGGTGCGCACCACGGTCTCGATATACACCGTCAACTCCATGGCCGTCTTATACAACGGCAAATGTTCGTAGCGCGCCATCCCTTAGGTTCCTGCTCAAAAACCGGGCGAAGCAGGGGGCGCTCGCCCCCTGCACCCCCTCAGGCCAAATCACCAAATGCTTCAAATGACCCAAGCATCAATGCAACGTCGTATGCGTATTGCCGTCAAAGCTCTGGTTACCGCGCACACACCACGCGCGGAGGTTGAGGACGCCGACCTTACCGATGTCGAGCACACTGCCACTGGTGAAGCCCACGAACCACACGTTGGAGGGATTGCCCGCATTCGACGTCGCCGACCAGTAGCTGGCCGACTGCACACCCGCCGGATCAAACGGATGGCCATCGGGAAGCGTCAGCGGGTCGCCACTACTATCCACCCCGGTGCCGGTCTCATCCACTAAACTCGCCAACTGCTCCCGCAGCGGCAAGGCCCAGCCTTTCCGGTCGTCCACTTCCAGGCTGGCACAATGGCTGAGGGCGCTCTGCCAATTCGCTTGTGGGTCGGGATCTGGCGACTTCTCCCACACTAGCCCTGTCTCGTTGTCCCTCACCGCCTTGTCGTTGAAGTCCGTCAAGACGGTAAACCGCTCGGCGCCCGACAGCTTCTTGTCCCAGTTCTGCGTGACGCCCCGTAGGTCCACGCCATTGGCCAGCAAATCATCAAGCTTGTCATTTAAGATCCCGAGTTGCGCGAGAATTTCCGCAAACGGCTGGCCAGGATTGCTCGCCGGTGGCGCGGCGAGGGCCGGGCTCGACAGGGCCAAGACCAGCGCCCCCACGCCCAACAGTCGAGTGAGGGATGTTGTGGTTGAACGACTCATGAAGAAACCTCCTTGGTGAAAATGATGTGAGGCTCGCGACCCTCCTGGTTGGTCTCCCTGTGTAAGATTAAGATAAAGAACAACATGGATAATACAACACCGCCTCGCCCCTCTTGGTGTCTCTCCCCAGCCCGTTTGGGCCACATGCCCACAGAACGGAGACGGAGACGGAGACGGAGACGGAGGACTCTAGCCCATTCCGCTTAAATGTCAACACCCTCCAAAAGGAGGGGGCCGGCCCCTCACCGGAGAAAAGACGGACCAACATTATTTGTCATGCTGAGCAGCGCAAAGCATCTGGTTGAGCCCCTTCAACGGAGTTTATCCTGAGCCAAGCCGAAGGACTCAGAGCAGGCTCCGCGAGCGAAGCTGCCATCATTAAGGGACTCATAATTTCAGCCGTCTCCCTGGCCTTGTGGCGTGGCCGAGCTGTGCAGCCGGCATTTATCATGACTGCTCATTACTCCAGTGAGGGGAATGTGCTGGGAATGGTGGTTCTTTCCGCACCGAACCAATCGGACGTTAAGGGAAATGCCTCTATTGGAGATCGGGTTATTTTCTCTTGTCCCAACCATTACCGCTCAAGGGGTCGAATCTTTTGTTGCCTCATACTTCCTGTTTTACTGCTTCTCTTTTCAGCCTCGATTACTCATTTAATCAGTAGTCCATTTTTCTCCCGCCTTTGGCGTGGCCGAGAAGCGGAGCGGGCTCCGGAAATTCGGCGAGCACTGTTTGAGCGCAGCGAGTTGCGCAGCCGCCGGAGTCCGAGAGCATCGCAGGGGACCCGCAGGGCCACGACGGGGCGAATATGGTTTTGGGTCCTTTTGCCGAAACAAAAGGACCTCGGCTGCCGGGCCGAAACCCGGCATCTCTTGTACAACCAAATACTTTATTGAGAACAATTACCGTGTAAGATTGGGCTCAGGAGCAGGGGGAACAGGCTGAGAATCTGCGGGACGGCGGGAGCGGAGGATTTCTTCGAGAGTCAGCAACGCATCACGACCGGAGTTGGTTTCGAAGCCTTTGGAAAGACTGGTGTCGGCATAGGTGTGGCCTTGTTGTTGCGTCGCACTTTGGCTCAGGCTGCCGGACCAGGGACGGGGATCCTTGGAGCCATGTTTGCGACCCCATGCTGCGAGACAGGCTTTGGCAATAATCTTGTTGAGCGGGGCGGGATTGTAGAGCATCTTTTTGATGTTCCACGGTGTGAGACTCAGCGGGTTATAGCCATTCGAGAGATAGCCTTCGGACAACAGCCGTTCTTCTAAATCCGTATTGGGCTGGATTCCTAAGAAAAACATTAAGGGGAAAACTTTTTCTTCTCCTAAAATTGACGCCACCATTTTATACGACTCGATACTCTGTAGAAGTGTTTCTTCCGTTTCATCGGGCGAATTGAGCGAGTAATTCAGGATCACTCTTCCCTTAAACCCGGCTTCCTTCAAATTCCGGCAACCATCGTAGAGATGTTCCAGTTTGAACCCCATATGCAAGCTATTGAGCACTTTTTGGGATCCCGCCGTCACCGCCACTTCTAAATCACCCACCCCCGATTGCACCATCAGCTTGGCCATTGACGCATTAATCAAAGAGGTGCGGATATAGCCGGACCATTCAATTTCTAATTTCTGGGCAATGATTCGCTCAAGAATTTCGGTGCATTGCGGATAGGCTTCTTTGCCGGTAATAAATTGCGCATCCGTAAACCAGAAACGTCGTGCCCCCCATTGATGGTAATACTGGGCAATATCGTGCACGACATTTTCTGCTGGACGATACCGTACGCGTTTCCCTTCGATATAGGGATAGAGACAAAACGCACAGTCGTACGGGCAGCCGCGCTTGCTTTGCACGCCGATACTTTCACCGATATATTCACGATATTGAGGGAAAATCGTCGTCAAATACGGAATGTCGACTGATAAAGAATCCAACAAGGCCGGAGTCGGTTTCGTGCCTTTAGTCACTCGCCTCTGTTCTTGAATGATAAATCGTTCTTCATTCAACGATTCGCCATTGAGCACTTTCAGAATCGCATCCTCGCCTTCACCTAAGATCCCAATGATGCCTTCTGGTAGTTTCTCCATCAATTGATCCGCAAAAGCCGTGAATGCCCCGCCCCCGATCATCATTCGGGCCGAAGGAAATTCTTTCTGTATCAACCAAGGATAGGAAAGATTGTGTCGGATATCCGTGTAATACCGGTAGAGGTTGCGAAGCCCCTGAAAAGAGGCGACGACACGTTTGAACGGATTGCTGGCATAGTAAAAATTGAAGGCATGTTCGAGTGACGCATCGCCTTCATGCGGGGAAAAAATTTGGATGTCCCGCCAGGAAAAACACACGAGCTCCGGCTGGAAGGCGGTGGTGGCTTCGCGAAGTTTGACCTGACGTTGATTCGGCGGAAAGAGAGAGAGATCTAGGATGTGTTGACGAACTTCAGGGCGGCGGCGATGAATAAAATCGGCCAGGTAGGTAATCCCCGTGGGATAGACTTTTTTGCAGGGCAGAAAGACATACAGAACTGAA
>JAJDBR010000150.1 GCA_029261275.1 Nitrospirales bacterium | reverse complement strand
AAACGGCCATTTTATCGGGTCGTTGCCGCCGATTCTCACATGAAAAGGGACGGACGGTTTCTTGAAATCATCGGCACCTATGATCCTTTAAAGGAAAGTGACAAAGCGTCATTCAAAGAAGATCGCGTGCTGGAGTGGCTTCAAAATGGTGCCCAACCCACGGACTCAGTTCGAGCCTTATTACGACGAACTGGCGTATACAAAGCCTTAGCGGAATTCAAAAAACTCGCAAAGGCTTAACTTGGGCTGAGAAAGGGGCGAGGTGGGCGTCCCACCAATCACCTTGGATCATTATTTCACCATGGGTTCCCCATGTTGGCTTCGGCAGTGAGTATTAGGCAACCACACACTGATTCCCTAGTAACTATTGGGAGAATCCTAAAACCATTTGGAGTCCGAGGCGAGGTGAAAGTGGAGTCATTGTCTGATGTGCCTGGACGATTTGAGGGATTACAGACGGCATATCTCACTTTGTCCCATGAGGCAACAACTCCACGCGAAATCACGGTGAATCAGGTGAGAGAGGTACCGGCTGGCTATCTAATGAAATGCTCAGCGTTTTCAACACCAGAGGAGGCTGCTCATTATCGCGGAGCATGGATTCAGATTCCGACGAATCATGATCTCCCCCGAGCCCCTGATACTTTTTTTCAATTTGAATTGATCGGACTCTGCGTAGAAGACCGTGATGGACACCAGATGGGAACCATACAAGAAATTGTGGAATATCCCCAGCATCACGTGCTAGTTGTTCGCAATCATAAGGCAGAATTTCTCATCCCTGCCAATCGACGAACTATTGAGAAGATTGATTTGGACAAGAAATGTTTGCGCCTTACATCAAAAGAATGGTGGGATATTCCACATGCATTGTGACCTGCTCACAGTCTTCCCAGAGCTGATCCAGGCAGTGGGATCCCAGAGTATGATGAAACGTGCTCAGGACAAGGGGCTTCTCACGCTTCGCACGCACAATCTACGCGACTATACCGATGACCCACATCGCTCTACTGACGATTCGCCTTATGGTGGTGGGGGCGGAATGGTGATGAAAGCCGAACCCATTTTCCTCGCCATTGATGCCATCCAACGGGTTTCCGGCAAAGTCCGCATTCTCCTCCCCTCTCCACAAGGAATTCGCTTTTCCCATGGATTGGCCCTGGAGCTGAGCCGGGAAACTCGACCACTCGTATTTATTTGTGGGCATTATGAGGGCATTGATGAGCGAGTGCGTACCCATTTGTCGGTTGAAGAAATCTCATTGGGCGATTATGTCGTAACTGGGGGTGAGCTCCCTGCTCTTATCATGATTGATGCGGCGATGCGTCATATTCCCGACGTTTTAGGTGACCCACAATCGGCTCAACAGGAATCTTTTGTCGAATCGTTGTTGGATTATCCTCATTTCACGCGACCAGCTGATCTTCGAGGCCAATCAGTCCCAGACGTGCTCATTTCTGGCAATCATGAAGCCATCCGTCGATGGCGACGGAAAGAATCGCTGCGCCAGACCTTGCTCAAACGTCCTGATTTATTAAATCATCATCAGGTGAATACAGAAGATCATCAACTCTTAGAAGAAATTGAACATGACTATACCTCGGCGGAGTGCGATCCGCAGAGACCTTGAAGGAGGAAGCCACGCATGAATCAGTTAGAACGCTTAGAACAATCGTATGTAAGCGAGCCAGCACCATTTTTTGAAATTGGTGATACCGTCCGGGTGAAAGTCCGTGTGGTCGAAGCACGAGCCTCAGGAAAAAAGAAAACCCAAGAAGAGGAAAAAGAACGAATCCAAGTCTTTGAAGGCCTGGTGATCGCCCGAAAACATGGCAAAGCGACAGAAACCTTTACCGTTCGTAAAATCTCGTTTGGAGTCGGAGTTGAACGAATTTTTCCTGTGCATTCCCCCAACCTTGCGGGAATCGAGGTCGTCAGAAAAGGTAAAGTCCGACGCGCCAAGTTGTATTATATTCGTGATAAAAAAGGCAAAGCGGCAAAAATTTCCGAGCGTGAGTTCTCTCGAACACCGAAAGTAAGCAAAAAGGCAACCGCCACGGTTGCCCAAGAGCCCGATTCAGACGTCACTAGCAGTTCTGAAGCGTCAGAATAAGTCGAGCATCAATCGAAAGCGTTCTCTACTGTTCTGTCTTGGTATTTCCCGAACCAAATAGCAGCATGGGACCGACGGATTTTTTCGAGACATCCGCGTGGGCTTGTGGATTTCGACGAATCGCCGGGCTTGATGAAGCCGGTCGGGGGCCATTAGCTGGTCCGGTTGTGGCAGCTGTGGTCATTCTTCCTCGACGTTGCACCTTTGCGTGTCTGGATGATTCTAAACTGCTTACAACCGACCAACGCCATTCTCTCTTTAGCTCTATTTCGAGCCACGCTCAGGATTGGGGGATCGGAACTGCTTCAGAACATGAAATCGACCAATTGAATATTTTAGGCGCTACACGATTAGCCGGATGGCGGGCTATCCAAGATCTTGACGCCCCTCCGGACTATCTCCTTCTTGATGCCCTCCAAATTCCAACTGTCCTTATTCATCAACGACCAGTAATCAAAGGGGACCAACTCTCGATTTCGATTGCGGCTGCTTCCATTCTAGCCAAAGTCACTCGAGATCGCATCATGGAGACCTATCACGAACGATTTCCCAACTATCAGTTTCATATTCATAAGGGCTATCCCACACCAGAACATCTGAAACGGCTACGTCAATTTGGCCCATGTGCTGGACATCGCCGAACTTTTCGCCCCGTACAAGCCTACCTGAATGCCTGAGCGACTGCATGACTTCGTCATCTCAAGCCTTTGGTCAGTCAGCAGAAATCCTAGCGGAACACATGCTTCGAAAAAAGGGGTATCGTATTCTTGAAAGAAATCTGCGCATAGCTGGAGGAGAATTGGATCTCATCGCAGAAGACCAAAGTACACTGGTGTTCATTGAAGTCAAGGCTAGACGGGGAAACCAATTCGGTGGGGCACCTTATGCCGTCACCACTCGCAAAAAACAGCAGATCATCAAATTAGCCCTATGCTATCTTTCTCAACAGGGACTAACCAACACACCTTCCCGTTTTGACGTTGTTCTTGTTGTTGAAACCGACAAACATTCTCCTCAATTAACTCACATCAAACAGGCATTTGAGGTTCCCAGCTCCACCGGGCAATGGTAAATTAACAGAACGGACATTGGGATCAGCCAATAAGCCTGGTTCGTCCGATGGTCAGCTACTCATTTTTACAGATGATCGAATAACCATTAGTCCATTTCCTTTCAACAGCTTCGGACTTGCATGATTCAATTATTTCACGTCACAAAATATTATGAAGGTTGCCTAGCGCTTTCCGATATCTCGCTGCGAATCGAAAAAGGCGAATGCGTCTTGCTTACGGGCCCCAGTGGGGCGGGAAAAACATCGTTACTTAAACTCATTTTCGGGTCAGAACACCCAGATGATGGGCAAATCCTTGTCCAAAACCGAAATATTGCCAGACTCCGCCGGGCCGACGTCCCCTACCATCGTCGAACGATGGGGTTTGTCCTACAAGATTTCAAGCTGTTGCCCCATCGGACGGTTTTTGAAAATGTGGCACTCCCTCTTATTATTCGAGGTTTGTCCTCATTTGAATCTAGGCGAAAAGTGATTGAAGCCTTGCGGGCTGTTGGGATGGAACATAAACAACCCATGCTCGCCTCGGTACTCTCAGCTGGAGAACAACAACGAGCCTGTATTGCACGAGCGATTGTGAATAGCCCCATCATTTTGCTCGCAGACGAACCAACGGGAAATTTAGACCCGCAACTGACCACCGAAATTGCTGAACTTTTCAAGGCTATCAACGCACGTGGGACAACAGTGATGATGGCGACGCATAATCGCCAGGTCGTGGAACAGTTAAATGGCAGAGTGTTGAGACTTGACTGTGGACACCTTCTCTCTGACCAGGGAGCCTACACGTGAAACGCCTTTGGTATTTTCTCCGAGAAGCGTATATTAGCCTCCGGACTCACCGAGCCAGTACTGTGATAGGGATCATCACGACAGCCTTCACCCTCTCCAGCTTTGGAACATTTTTACTGCTGTACCACAATGTGCATAATTTGATCGGCCGCGTCCAAACCAATATTCAAATTATTGTCTATCCCAACGATGCCATTGAACCACAACAACTCCAGGGCTTGAAAAACGCCATTCAAACTGAACCTGCCATTGATTCAGTCCAGGTCATTTCCAAACACGATGCCTTAAAAGATTTCAAACATCAGTTTCCAGATGAAGCCCACCTATTAGAGGGTTTAGGCAAAAATCCCTTCCCTGCCTCACTCATTCTAAATTTGACGGAAACCATCCCGTCCACCGATATGGTGTCCAATCTTGTTAATCGCTTACAACAGAATCCCAATATTGAACGAGTCCGGTACAATCGAGCCTGGATCGAACGCTTGTCCCTCGTGATCACCTATATGGAAATCGGGGCCTTGATAATAGGCGGAGTCCTCGCCTTAGCCTCCATCACAATAATCGCCAACACGGTCCAACTCGCTTTTTATACCCGCCAAGAAGAAATTGAAATTCTACGGTTAATTGGCGGAACAAATCTCTTCATTAGCATTCCTTACCTTATTGAAGGAGGAGTGATCGGAGGGCTCGGTGGTGGATTGGCCCTAGCCTTCCTTCGCGGAGGATTTGAATTTTTTAAACACAAAACACATACTCTGAGCGTCATTGGAGGATTTTCATCAATCTTTGAATTTTTCCCATTTTCTCTTTCACTGATCCTCATTTGTGGGGGAATTTTGTTAGGATGTGTAGGAACGCTCACCAGCATGTACGGATGGATGCGATTTCGATTATGACGGTTTTTCGAAAAATTTCCATATACGCAGTATGGTTGCATATATTGGTCCTTTTCTTCGCCCTGCAGCCTGGATACGGGGCCAAGCCATCTTCTATCGAAAGTGAAATGACTCAGGAACGCCACCGGCTGGAACAGCTACAGAAAAAAATTGCAGAATCTAAAGAAAAAGCCTCTAAGGCCATTAAACAACATGGATCCGTTCTCAAAAACATTGAAAAACTTGATCGGCAACTCTATCGAAAAAAGAAAGAACGGAACCGTATTGACTTAGAAATCAAAGAAAAAGATCAGGAACTCGCAACTCTCGGCATCGATATGGACACCAGTGAAGCAAACCTTCAGACGCATCGAAACGCCGTGACTGCTCGACTTCGGTTATTATATATGGAAGGCCGAACAGGCTACCTCAAAACATTATTTACCGCCGAATCCTTTGCTGATGCAGCTAACCGCCTAGATTATATTTCTTGGGTCGCTCAACGAGAGCATGTCCTTGTCCGACAATTTCAAGAAGACCTCACCCATCTAGAACTCCTCAGGGAGGAACAAGCTCGTGCGCGAGAAACGTTGCTGGCCTTACAGGGCAAAACGCAGCATACCATCAAGGAAATTTCCGGACTGAAACGAAAGAAACGCACGGTGCTCGTCAGTCTCTCCAAAGAAAAAGATACGCATGAACGCGCGGTGCAAGATCTCAAACGATCAGCAGAACAAGTCGACAGCCTTCTTAAAGCCTTAGACCAACGATTTCAATTAGCTCAGTCGAAGTTGCGGAAAGCCCCTGGTAAGCGACCTGCGCTAGGGTCCTTCCTTTGGCCAGCAAAGGGAAAAGTGGTGTCTTTTTTTGGACGCCAAAAACATCCCACTTTCGACACCTATGTCAACAAAAAAGGCATTGAAATAAAAGCACGCGAAGGGAGCCCCTTCCGTTCAGTCTCTGCCGGTAAGGTCGTATATGCAGATTGGCTGAAAGGTTATGGATTGGTTGTCATCGTTGATCACACCAATGGGTTTTACTCACTCTATGCCCATGCGTCTAAACTGTTAGTAGCTGAAGGCAATGGAGTGACCATGGGACAAATGATCGGACATACTGGGGCAACCGGGGTCACTGAGGAAGACACGCTGTATTTTGAGCTACGAAAAGGCACAATACCTATCGATCCTCTCAAATGGCTGGCCAAGCAATAGAATTGACTATTGAATACGAATAAACCATGAGTATACTGCCACTTTGTGAATAAGAAGGCCCGCTGGAATGTAAGGGAGTGCTCAAAATGAATTGGCGAGCAAGACCGCAACCCCTTTGGCAAGCGCAAGGTCTATTTCGCGACCTACGGGGGAAAATGCCGCTGACGGTCTGTTTCCAGCGTCCCTTAATCGATTAACTGAAAGAAGGAACACACATGGCCAAAGAACGATTTTCGACTGTCCTCATTTCTGGTCTCACCCTAACAGCAATCCTCTTTGTTGGAATTTTTATTGGGAAAGGAGGAGACCGGACGGGACATGCCAGCGAATCGTATGAAGAATTACAGGTGTTTGCTGAAGTCCTTTCGCAAGTCAAAAAACATTATGTCGAGGAAACCAAAACCAAGGATTTAGTACAAGGCGCTTTGAGGGGCATGTTGGCCGGGCTCGATCCACATTCCTCCTTCATGACCACTGACATGTTTAAGGAAATGCAAGTCGAAACAAAAGGAGAATTTGGGGGATTAGGCATTCAGATTGGCATTAAAGACAACCGGCTCACGGTCATTGCGCCCATTGAAGATACGCCGGCATTTGCCGCTGGTATTCAGGCCGGCGACACCATTATCCAAGTCGGCGAGACCTCGACTAAAGATTTAACCCTGATGGAAGCCGTTCAACATATGCGCGGTCCTCGGGGAACATCAGTAAAATTATCCGTGATACGGGAGGGTCTCGATGAACCCTTAGTATTCAACATCACCCGGGATATCATCAAAATTCAAAGCGTGCGATCGAAACTTTTAGAAGGGAATGTGGGTTATGTGCGACTCAGCCAATTCCAGGAGGCCTCTTCTGAAGATTTAACAAAAGAATTGGAAAAACTCACAGCAAAAAATATTCAAGGCCTAATTTTGGATCTTCGAAATAATCCTGGTGGTTTACTCACCGCCGCGGTTGGGGTATCCGAACAATTTTTGGAAGCTGGACGTTTGGTGGTCTCAATTCAGGGTCGGAATGAGAAAAAAGTTGAATACAGAGCCGGAGCCAACAGTAAGCATTATGAATATCCAATGATCGTGCTCATCAACAAGGGCTCAGCCAGCGCTTCAGAAATCGTTGCCGCCGCGATGCAAGACTGGGGAAAAGCCGTCGTCATTGGCACGACAAGCTTTGGAAAAGGTTCGGTGCAAACTATCCTTCCGCTTTCCGACGGTTCAGGGCTGCGCTTAACCACGGCTAAATACTATACCCCCGAGGGCAAATCCATTCATTCTATTGGGGTTCAACCAGACATCATCATTGACCCAAAGGCCATTCAGATTGCTAAACAGGAAGCCATAGAAGGGGAAAAAGGTGGAAAGAAATCAATGACCACCGCAACGAAGCTTCCCCAAAAAGCGAGTAAGGAATCCACAACTCCAGTAGACCCCAATGCACCTCAACCAGTTCCACCAGAGGATGTACAATTACTCAAGGCTGTGGAAATGTTGAAATCTTGGAAAGTGTTTAAAAAGCTTCAGCCGGCAGCTTAAACAGGAAAGAGTGAACAGTAAGAGGTAAGTAGCAGGAAAGTGAATGACTTTTCTTCCCTTACTTTCTACCGTTCCCTTTTACATTCCATACTTCTAAAGTTTCAACACAATGGCGGTGTTCGTTTTTGTAATTCCATCTATACCACGAATTCGGACCATGACTAAGTCGTTCAGTTCTTCTAAGGTTTCCGCTTCGACCTGGGCAACCAAATCATGGGGTCCCGTCACTGGGTAAACCGCTTGAACCCCTTGAATTCTGGTCAAAGTCTTATAAGCACTTTTGGTATGATTCCCCGTGGTATCGATTAACACGAATGCAGAGATAGCCATAATAAATTGATCCCTTCACATGAAACGCTTATCCGTTGTTACTTGTTTTCATTCCAAATCTTGTCGGACTTTTCAAAACCCTGATTAAATCCAAGGTCGGCTTCCTATTACAGTAGAATCTAATTCTGGCTGGTACACGACCGCTTACTCCGAATCGCTTCAAGAATTTCCTCACTTCGTCCTCCTAACCCAGGTAGGGTCTGGAGAAGATGCGATTGTGCCAGCGATTCCAAATCCTCCCATGTCGTCATACCCAATCGAAAAAATAAGTCGTGCACGATCGGTTCTGAGAAACCAGGGAGATTGACCCAATCTCGAACAGCCTCAGGCAGAGGTGTTTTGAGTACCTCATAGGCTCGAATACGCCCAGTCGAAAGAAACTCCTGAATTTTAATTTCTAACTCCTTGCCGACCCCGGGGATCGCCCGCAATTCTCCTCGTTCCGCAACCCCCCCAACTTCTTCAGTGAGATTTAGCAGAGAATCGGCAACACGCTGATAGGCTTTCACTTTATAGGGGTTTTCAGCTCGTGAAGCCAACAACCCAGCCATTGAAGCAAACAAAGCAGCTAAATCTTGATTAACATTATTCATTAATCAATCAAATGGAAGTGTTTCACCATCGCGTTGTGCCGAGGAAATATCACAAACATTCATTTATCATTGTATGCCATACCATTACAACAAAACTAGCTAACCAACATAAGTCTTTCGCCCTATGTCCAAAGGCGTTTCGTGATCACAAGAGACCATTTCATTGACAAGAATTTCACCTGTCCCGTAGGATGGTTTTCCACTAGCTTGCACCTTTGATTATGTATTCAACCGCGTTTTATCATGAAGATTATTCTCAATGGAGAAGAACAAGAACACCACGCACCCCTCACAGTGGCCGTTCTTCTCCAGGAGCTCAATCTACGAACCGAACAAGTGGCGGTGGAGATCAATCTTAAAATTCTTGACCGTTCCAACTTCTCAACCTGGAAGTTACAAGAAGGCGATAAGATAGAGATATTAAGTTTTTTTGGCGGCGGTTCTCCACACCCAAGCCAATTACGGGACGAAAACCAATATGAGTAATGATCCTTCACACGACCCCTTAATCATCGCAGGACGTGAATTCCGCTCTCGTCTTTGGGTAGGAACCGGAAAATATAAAGATTTCGAAGAAACACGCCTCGCCATTGAAGCCTCAGGAGCCGACATCGTCACCGTGGCCGTTCGCCGCGTCAATATTACGGATAAGAATTCAGAAAATCTACTCGATTACATTGATCCGAAAAAATACACCATCCTCCCTAATACCGCCGGCTGTTATACGGTGGAAGATGCTGTCCGCTATTCTCGACTTGCCCGCGCCGCAGGCGTTTCAGATTTGGTGAAATTGGAAGTGATCGGTGACGAACGCACCTTGTTTCCGGATACCGCTGGCCTCATTGAAGCCGCAAAAATTCTGATTGCGGAAGGATTTATCGTCCTCCCCTATACCAACGACGACCCCATTGTTGCCCAAAAATTGATGGATATTGGATGCCCCGCTGTCATGCCACTGGCTGCTCCAATAGGGTCAGGCCTTGGAATCCGCAATCCCTACAATCTTAAAATTATCATGGAAACGGTGAAGGTGCCCATCATTGTTGATGCCGGAGTCGGAACGGCATCGGATGCCGCATTAGCCATGGAATATGGTGCCGATGCCGTTCTCATGAACACAGCTATCGCCGGGGCCAAAGATCCGATCATGATGGCTACAGCCATGCGATTTGCTGTCGATGCCGGAAGGCTCGCCTTTAAAGCCGGCCGAATCCCCCGTAAGCTCTATGCGACCGCCAGCAGCCCGATTGAAGGTATGCTCTAGCACCGCGAGAATGTCCACCACTCCACTCCCTCGACTTTATCTTCTCACAGATCGACACCACACGTCTCAGCGACCACTATCTTCGGTCATCAGCCAAGCCGTTGAAGCTGGAGCACGCCTGTTCCAAATTCGTGAAAAGGATTTGGATACTCGGCAGTTACTAGAACTGGCTCAACGCCTCCAGCCTCTCATCACAGGGCAGCAAGGGAGAATGCTCTTGAATGATCGAATCGATCTAGCCATAGCCCTGAACGCCGATGGCGTGCATCTTCGATCGGACAGTCTTCCTCTCCCCCTTGCTCGCCGCATGTTAGGGAACCAAAAACTGATCGGGATCTCAACCCATTCAGTGGAAGATGTTCGGAAAGCAGAAGAGGAAGGTGCGGATTTCGTTGTACTGGGCCCCATCTTTGAGACACCTTCCAAACACATCTACGGGCCACCATTAGGCTTTGACACCCTAGAGACAGCTTGTAAATTAAGTCGGCTACCAATCTATGCTATAGGCGGCATCCAACCAAAGCACGTTTCCTCCCTTCTTTCAGCAGGGGCATACGGGATTGCGGTCATCTCGGCCATACTGCAAGCACCCAACATTATTGATAGCACACACGAGTTCCTTTCACAGCTTCCCTAACTTGTCAATAAGATGCTTACGCATCTCGCCACAGTTAGTTGACCCTATTTTTTTTTGAGTGGTAGAATTCTATTAGTCTTTTGCGTTGTTTTCCGTTCACCGTGCCAACCCCCATCAAGGAAGATCTCACTCAAAGGGGGTTATTGTCCTCATCGCTTGAGGAGTTGTCTCACCGAATTGAGCCGCTTATGGGAATGAGAAAAGCTGACGACCCTACCCTCGAAATTCGAAAATTGCGGTCCCAGGTGGAGTCTTTAGAACTTGAAAGACAACAACA
>JAJDBR010000149.1 GCA_029261275.1 Nitrospirales bacterium | reverse complement strand
GCTACTTTTCCACTGGTCAATCTGATTAATGATCGGGATGGCAAATGCTGCAGTTTTCCCCGTTCCTGTTTGGGCAATGGCCAGCACATCTTCCCCCGCCATGATGGATGGCATGGCTTTAAATTGGATGTCCGTTGTTTTTACAAACCCGAGTCGGGACAGGTTATTTTTTAAAGCATCTGAAATGGGATATTTTTCAAACTTCATGGCGTTTCCATAGGCTTTCTTTTCATCAAATCTGGCACAACAGGGGTGGATCATTTAGATTTCGAACTGTGCCCCAGTCTAATCGGAAAAGATCAGACTGGCAAAAAATGGGGTCAAATCTTTTGTTGAGAGATTTGTCTCTGGTGGTATTGTTGAGTGATTCCGATTTAGGATTGCGTGGTCCTTCAACTCGCCCCATAGATTATACCGTTCCCCTTCCTTCGAACTGACACCTGCTGTTCGGCCCTATGGGCGGACGCTCTTTAAGTATTGGCGGGCTTTGTGTAAGCGTAGCGCGTCGGTCCGCTCTTCCGTTTCCCGCGTCTGTCCAATCAAATGTAGCCGAACTGGGTGGAAATGATTTTGGACCCTTTTCCCGAAAGAAAAGGATCTCGGCTGCGGGGTCGAAACCTGGCGACTCTCGTACACGCAAATCATTCCAATTCGTGGCATCGTACGCTCGAACTTGGGGGAAATTCTTTGAAACCACTTCAAATCAGTAAGCGAATGCCCCACAGTTTGAAAGCATAGGGGTAGCTGACGTGGTGTTGAAGGAGTAGTTGAGGGAGATCTCAGTAGTGGAACCGTAACTGAGGAATCATGAGGGCTTCACCCTCTACACGATAGACCATACGATGTTCATTGGTTATTCGGCGTGACCAGAAACCTGCAAGAGCATGCTGCAAGGGTTCGGGTTTGCCGACTCCGGCGAAAGGTTCGCGCTGCGTTTCGTGTATCAGCTTGTTGATTCGCTCGACCATGCGCTTATCTTTCTTCTGCCAATATAAATAGTCTTCCCATGCTTCGTCAGCAAAGAGCAGTTTCACTTGGGGAGTGTCCGCTCAGTGCCTTTGCCGGCGTATAATTTCGCGGCAGCTGCAAGAAGACGCTTGGCGTTGGCTGGCGTGCGTAAGAGATACGCGGTTTCCTCCAATGCCTTGAAATCTTCGTGTGAGAGCATCACAACGGACTGTTCTCTGTTGCGGGTAATGATCAAGGGTTCGTGGTCGTTGCACACTTTATCCATGGCGCTGGCAAGATTTGCTCGAACGGTGGTGTAGGTGATGGTATCCATAATCGACCTCCTGATATGTACAGGTTAATGTACGATATCGATAGAGGTTTGTCTAGTTAAACGGTGCTGTTTGTCTGAGGAATATCAACATCTCCTCTTGTCTTTAGATACTTCATATTTTGGCCGATGAATTCGGTGGATAGATGGGACGATCCGTTTTTTTAAGGAGTCGACTTCATGTCACCAATCATTTCCAGCCCAGACCTTTACTGGCCCTCTAAGCGAGACTGGTGGATAGTAGCGTTAATTTGGTTGGGTGTGGTGGTGAGTATGGTGGGTGGAATCGTTCCATTAGTATTAACTGGGGCCTCGTGGGGAGACCTGGCAATAATGGGAAGTTTGGTTGTAGGTATGGATGTGCTTATGCTTTGGGTCTTGTATGGCACTGGCTATACCATCACATCTGATCAACTTTTCATCCGATGCGGACCAATATCGCTTCATGTCCGTTTAGATTCCATAGAGTCGATCACTCCAACGAGAAATCCTTGGTCCAGCCCCGCCTGTTCCTTGGATCGGTTGAAGATTGTCTATGGTGCTTCCCAACAGAGCATGATGATCTCTCCTGCGGATAAAACAGGGTTTCTTTCCGCTATTGTACAACCTTGTCCTTCCTTGGTCCTACTTCATGATCGAGTCCGGAAGAAGATGAACGTTTCTTCTTTAGCTGTTGATCGAAGCATTCAGCCTCAGGTTAGCATGTCGCCTCATTCACAGTTCTAATTATTAGGGGAGCTGTGCGATTTATCTGGACAGGCTTGGTCCAGGAGGTAATACACCGGGCAAAACCCTGTGAATCCGCTTTGAAGTAGTGTGGCACCCAATATTCCTGGCAGCCATAACCAGGTAGGGTTCACATACACCCCTAGCAACACTCCGAGTATGATCAGGCCGCCAGCAATGCCGTCGTGAATTTGGCGTTTTGTTGTCATAGGGTTTCTCTTTTTTTCCTTTGTACGTGGGAGGCCTTTGGGTTTTCTTGACCTGCTATTTTTGTACTGGTTGAGGGAGAATGTCTCTCAGCGCGGCCTCCAAGTCCTGTATCAGGAGCGGTTTGTGCAAGAGTCGGCGAATGCCGAGTTGTTGTGCTCGTTCTGGTGTGAGGGTATGGCTAAATCCGGTGTACACAATAATGGGGATCTTCGGATTGAGTTGCAGGAATTTCGTGGCCAAGGTTTCTCCGGTCATTTTCGGCATCGTTTGATCAGTGAGGATTGCATTGAATTGTGTGGGATTATTTCGGACCAGTTCTAACGCGGCTAATGGGTCGGTGCTGATGGTCACGGTATACCCCAGGTGTTCAAGAAACTGCTGTCCCATGGTGGCCAATGCTTCTTCATCATCAATAAACAAAATGTGGCCGTGCTGCCTAGCATACTTAGGGCGGGTGGTTTGGTCAGATAATACGGCAGGCGTGACATCTAAATACGGAAGATACACATAAAAAGTGGTGCCCATGCCTACTTGGCTTTCCACTGTAATGGTTCCATGGTGGGTGAGAATGATGCCATGGACCACTGAGAGGCCCATGCCAGTGCCTTCACCGACTTCCTTCGTGGTGAAAAAGGGGTCAAATATACGCGGGAGAATGTGAGCAGGGATGCCGGTTCCCGTATCACTAATACTAAGCCGAAAATATGGCCCTGGTGTGAGGTCGGGAAGTTTGCTGAGACTGTCTGGCCCCAGAAGGAGATGTTCGAGTTTCACATGAATACGACCGTGGTTCCCGCGCAAGGCATGTTCCGCATTCGTTAATAAATTAATCAACACTTGGTGTAATTGCGTGGAGTCGGCCAAAACCATTCCCGATTCCTCCGCAATTTCTGTTTGAACATCGATCGTTTTAGGAAGCGTGGCTTTCATGAGCATCAAGACTTCTTGCAGAATCGTGTGCAATCGAATCGGACGATGTTCTGGGTCTGTTTGTCGGCTGAACGTGAGGATTTGCCGAATGAGTTCCTTGGCTCGATTGCCAGCGGTGAGCACCTGATCTAGATAGGCATGGGTGGGATCATCCCGGGAGATTTTAAATTGGGCTAACTGACTAAAGCCCAGCATGGCCGTCAAAATATTATTGAAATCATGAGCAATGCCACCCGCTAATGTGCCCATGGCTTCCATCTTTTGAGCTTGCCGGAATTTGTTGTCACTTTCTCGGATTTTGGCTTCTGCTTCTTGGCGGACGGTAATATCGGAAAAGCTGATTACCGCTCCCAATATTTTCCCGTGCTCCTGGATGGGTGTACTGATAAATTCCACGGGAAATGATGTGCCATCTTTTCGCCACAGTAATTCATGGTCCCCTTGATGCGAATCCCCGCGTAAAAATTCGCCATGCAGCGGACATTCGTTGCGAGGGTAGAGCGTCCCATCCCTTCGGGTATGGTGCATTGTTTCATGCATGGGTTTGCCCAAGAGTTCTTTAATGTCGTACCCCAGCATCGTGGCGCCTGCAGGATTGATGAAGGTGAGGTGGCCATGGAGATCAAGACCGTAAATGCCTTCTCCGGCGGAAATTAATATTAACTGGTTTTGTCTGCTGACTTTTTGTAATTGTTCTGTGGCGAGTTTGCGCTCTTGGATTTCGGCTTCTAGTGATTGCTTGGCTTCTCGTAAAGCCATCGTTCGTTCCTCAACCGTTTGTTCAAGGATTGTTGCCGAATTGTGTAGGGCATGAGATTGCGTAGTGAGAAGGCCGATGGTTTGGGTGACGGTCTGTTCTAATCGTTCCAAATCTCCATGAGTTTCTGCAGGTTCGGATGTCGGGACAGGAAGCGTAGAGGGGGATATATAGGGGGTCGACAGCTTTCTGCCGGCAAGTGTGCCCTGGAGCTGATTGATGACGGATTGTAAAATGAAAGAAATATTTCTTTTTGACCAATGTAAACTGAGAATACCTGCTCCAATGAGGATGATAGTCATCAGGGCCATATTCATGATCAATTCTATATCTTGTTGCTTCACGCTGGTGAGGGAAAACGTCACGCGAATCCAGGCCTCTGTTTCTCCTTGGCCCTGAAGTGGTGCGACGATGATGAGGCGGAGCTTCCCGCTCTCGTCTTCGGTATAGCGAACAACTTTTTCTTGTTGTTGTTTCATTTCCAACCATTGCCGATCCTCAAGGACGAGGCCGATGCGATTGGGGAGCTGTGAGGCTATGACCATACTGTCGGTGTCGACGATGTCAATGCCGAGAATATCCGGATCTTCCGGATAGCTCATCAAGGCTTCCTGGATACGAAAGAGATTATTGTGTATAGCCGCCCACCCACCGATGGCAAAGGCCTGGGTAAAGGCCAAGCCTTTGGTTTCTGCGGCATGGTAGAGCATGACTCGTTGCTTGGAGAGCATGATGCTCGCTAAGGCCACCATGATGACGAGGATGATCACGGATAAGAAGAATGTATGGCGAAAGCGAAGATTTCTCTGCCACTTTTCCCGAAGGCGAGGGAATAGGGTCTTGGGCAGATGGGGGCTGTCAGATGGAGGCATGGAAACAAAAGAATAAAGAAGATGCGAAAGGAAGTAAATATGGAGGTATCAATGACAGTATCTTGACCGCCTCATAGTTGGGAGATAGACTGAAAAAATGGCTAGCTTCATCTCCAAAATATCTCTTATTGTCCTATTTTACTTGAGCCAAGCGGGACCAATTCTTGCTGTTGAGGAAAAGGCTCTGGTGAAGGGAAGGGTGGTATTTCATGGAGTGTTGCCCGCAGATAAAATCCAACTGGTGAAAGCTGATGAAAATGTGTGTGGGAAAGAGGCGCGGATTCAGACGGTTCATATAAATGCGTCAACCTTGGGGCTTCGTTCTGTGGTGGTGAGTGTCAAAAATCCTCCCTCATTTCCCGTTGATGCGGACCACTCTACATGGAGGTTGGCGAATGCCAACTGCAGGTTTGCCCCAAGAGTGGGGGCGGCTCGTTTGGGGAATATCCTTGAAATTCACAATAATGATCCTATTCTACATAATACCCATATCAAGAAAGGGGAAAGGACATTTTTGAATGTCGCGCAAGTGGCTGGCTCACGGCCTATTCCCAAAACCCTTAAACGAACAGGCTTACATACTCTTCGCTGTGACAAACATACATTTATGACTGGGTCCATTCTGGTAATTGATCATCCCTATTTTGCAGTGACTGATGAATCTGGAGGTTTCCAACTTCCGCCCTTACCTGCAGAGACCTACACGATTGTCGTTTGGCATGAAACATTAGGAAATCTGGAGCAAGAAGTTACGGTTCCCTCACAGGGCGCTGTGACCATCAATTTTGATTATCTCTAAAATGCGGCTTCCTCAGTATTAAGAAATCAAGATATGCTGGAAGAAACACAAGTACGTCTCATTAAGGTCCACCTCACGGGATCGACTCAGAAACTGCATATGCGGTTGTGTCGGTTGGCGGGACAGGCTGTGGCCGACTACTCGATGATCGAAGATGGCGACACCGTGATGGTGTGTCTCTCAGGCGGGAAAGACAGCTATGCCATGTTGGATGTCTTGTTATCCATGCAGTCTCGGGCTCCCATTTCTTACCAACTGCTTGCGGTCAATCTTGACCAGAAACAACCAGGATTCCCCGAGCATGTTATTCCTGAGTATCTGACAAAGCTGGGTGTACCCTTTCATATTGAGGAACAAGATACCTATTCGATTGTGAAGGAATTGGTTCCGGAAGGAAAAACGACGTGTTCCCTGTGTTCACGGTTGCGTCGCGGAATTTTGTATGGCCTCGCAGAAAAACTGGGAGCGACCAAGATTGCACTGGGGCATCATCGAGATGACATGATGGAAACGATGCTGCTCAATATGTTGTTTAATGGGGCGCTCAAAGCCATGCCTCCGAAATTGCGTTCCGATGATGGCAGACATGTGGTCATTCGGCCGCTTGCTTATGTGCGGGAAACAGATCTAGCCAACTATGCGACCTTGCGAGATTTCCCCATTATTCCCTGCGATCTCTGCGGGTCCCAAGAAAACTTGAAACGACAAGAAGTGAAAGCACTACTCAAGGATTGGGAGAGCCGTTATCCGGGTTCCGGAGATAGCATCTTTGCGGCGCTCACGAATGTGAGACCTAGCCAACTTCTTGACCGAAATCTCTTTGATTTTTCCTCGTTAGCTCGGCCGGTTCAGTAACTTTTATTATCTGTTTTTAGGCACCTGGGCACTACCAGCGTTCCCTTCTATTCTTGATTCGACCGCCTCTGTTCTTTTTTCACTGAGTGCCGATCTTGGTCGTTTTGTGTGATCATTCCACATGACTTACCTTCACGTACTCTTTCTCATCGTGGTGGCGAATGGCGCGCCCATCATCGGGCGGTGGCTAGTGAATGGGCGTTGGGCCACACCCATTGATGGTGGGGCTGTTTTCATTGACGGTCTTCCTCTTTTTGGGACCTCCAAAACCTATCGTGGTGTAGTGTTTGCTGTCCTGGCGACCCCTGTTGTCGCAATGGGCATTGGGTTGACATGGGATATTGGGCTGATGGTTGCTATTTTGGCGATGATGGGGGATTGTCTCTCAAGTTTTGTCAAACGTCGCTTGAACCTACCTTCTTCAAGTATGGCATTGGGCTTGGATCAGATTCCGGAAAGCCTGTTGCCCTTATTAGGGGTGTGGCAGCAGCTTTCTTTAACGTGGGAAGGAATCGTGGCCACGGTGGTAGGGTTTTTTCTCGTAGAGCTAGGTCTGTCAGGAATATTGTATAAACTTCATATTCGCAAACATCCCTACTAAGCGACTGTACTATTTATGACGGGTGATCACCATTCAGAATCCTCAAAGACGCCATTGGTTTCCATTGGCACCGCAATTGTCGTGGTCTTATTTGTGCCGATGCTTCTCTATTCCCTTGGTCCAGAAGGGCCTTTGAAAGTTGGAGATGTGGTGTTTGCGACGGACCGTCATCGGGTGAAGTTTCTTGACCCCATACTTCATAAAGTCCAAGGCTACCAAGATTTTTGTATTCTTGAATCGCGGGTGCAGTTGGTGGTGCAGAAAATAGGTGTCATGTCAGGGAGTTTGATGATTGCGGAGCCTATTGGAGTGGAGAAAAACAATGTACCGTATTGTCCGCCTCGCGTTTCAGTTTTTCTCTATCCTTATCAAGGAACATTGAAGCCCGACCTTTGGGGTGGGCTGCGCGATACGCTCTCGAATTTGGTTCCTGGACGATGATTGAGATGGAAAACGGGAGGTTTAAGCAATCAGGTTTTCAGCTTATTCGCAAACTGTTGGCGGAATTTCGCAATTTTCGGTCCGATGAGGTAAGAGCAGTAGGGCTGAGAAGGGTTCTGGACGAAGTATTCCTGGTGATAAGGTTCGGCAATGTAAAAGGTTGAAGCCGGAACGACTTCAGTCACAATGGGAGAATTGAAGAGTGCGTCTTTGGTCAATTTTTCAATCACCTCTTTGGCCGTGGCTTCTTGTTTCGCTGTATGATAAAAAATGGCCGAACGATATTGAGTTCCGGCATCGTTCCCTTGACGATTTAATGTCGTTGGGTCGTGAATCCCGAAAAAAATTTCCAGAAGTTCTCTGAAGGAAATTACACTTGGGTCAAACCGAATTTGAATAATCTCTGCATGCCCCGTTGTTCCGGTGCATACCGCCTCGTAAGTAGGGTCTGGACGGCCACCGCCCATGTATCCCGACTCCACAGAGTCAACTCCCTTAACCTGATCGAACACGGCTTCTAAACACCAAAAACAGCCCCCACCCAATGTAGCGAGTTCATTCTTTGGCGTAATTGGTTGAGCGATATTTGTCATGCGTTACTCCATTTCGGGTGTGAGCCTTGTTGAACATATAAGGACATTCCTTATGCCAAAGAGTTATACCATGAGGTGTTCACTTCGGCTACTAATGGCGGTCTAGACGGTAGTTATTCATCTTGGAAATATTCATCCTGAATATAGTTGGCCATAGTTTTTGTTTCTTCAATCATTGCGCGAACTTCCTGACTTTTTGCTAAGGTATGCATCATATGCGAATTGTTTGGGCAACAGATATTCATTTAAATTTCCTGAGACCGCATGAGCGAGCGAATTTTTTTAGAGAAATCCAAGATAACACTCCAGATGTTGTCTTTATTACTGGTGATATTGCTGAAGCCCCTTCTTTGCGCGAACTTCTTTATGAAATGCAACAGGCGATTGATCTGCCTCTCTATTTCGTCTTGGGGAACCACGATTTTTACCATGGATCTATTGAAATTGTTCGCCGGCAAATTCAAGCCTGGTGTTTGACTCAATCCGGACTTCACTATCTTTCTACTTCCGAGCCCATTCAACTCTCATCCAAGGCCGTCCTTATAGGACATGATGGTTGGGGTGATGGACGGTTAGGGAAATTCCAGCAATCTCCCGTCAGGCTCAGCGATCAAGAATTGATTCGGGATTTTCAGGGGCTGGATCGCACGGCAATTTTCGCCAAGCTTCAGGCGTTAGGAGACGAGGCTGCTGCCCATCTTCGTGAATTATTTACCAAGGGGTTAGACTCCTACCAACAGGTATTTTGCCTCACCCACGTGCCCCCTTTTAAAGAAGCCTGTTGGTATCAAGGGAAGATGGGCAACGACGATTGGTTGCCGTATTTTACCTGTCAAGCTGTGGGTGAGGTGTTGCTAGAAGTGTCGCAAGCCAGGCCTGATTGTCAGGTGACCGTACTTTGCGGGCACACGCATCATGCTGGAAGAGTCCAGATGCTTCCCAATCTTTCTGTGCTCACGGGCCTCGCCGACTACGGTACTCCTTGTATTTCAGATGTTCTGGAAATTTCCTGAGATAGATCGAGGTATCGCTTCCCGATCAAAAACATACTCCCCAGGTTTGGTGCATAGATGAAAAGGAAATGGTGTACCTTCCATGTATGAGCTGATTCGACGGGTAGTGCCAGTTGAGCGTTATGAGTTTCCAGCCCTCTTGTGGTCCTTTCTCTATTTCTTTTGTGTGTTGGCGGCCTACTATATCCTACGCCCGGTTCGAGACGAGATGGGAGTTTTGTTAGGCGCGCATAAACTTCCCTGGTTATTTTCTACCGTGTTTCTCACCATGCTCGCCGTCATACCGTTGTTTGGATGGGTGGCAGGCCATTTCCCGATTCGTCGCTTGTTACCGACGGTGTATGGGTTTTTCGTTATGAATTTGTTGGTATTTTATGCGGCACTGCAAAGTGGATTTGAGTTGCAGGCAATCGGGCCGATTTTCTTCGTATGGTTGAGTGTGTTTAATCTTTTTGTGGTCTCGATCTTTTGGAGTTTTATGGCGGATGTCTTTCCCACGGATGCCGCTCGCCGACTGTTTGGTTGTATTTCTGCTGGAGGTAGTCTTGGAGCCATGACGGGTCCGTTCATCACGGCTATGGCAGTAAAAGGGGTCGGGATCCATGGCCTATTGTTAGTGTCAGGAATGTTTTTATTGTGTGCGGTTGGATGTATTCTGGCATTGCTGAAGTGGTATCACGCGTATCATGGTATTGACCTGGGAGGGACACATCTATCTTCCTCGAAGACCTCTGATGCGGCTCCTCCGAGTTTATGGATAGGGGCGGTTCGCATTATTCGTTCCCCATATTTGAGAGGCATTGCCTTGTATCTCATGGGTTACTCCGTTCTTTCTACCTTTTTGTATTCGCAGCAAACCATTCTGATTCCCGAAGTGATGCCGAGTTCTGAAGATCGCATTCAATTGTTTGCGTCGGTAGATCTTGGGATCAATGTGTTGGCCTTTATGCTCCAATTTTTCGCCATCGGATGGTTGCTGACACGGTTCGGGGTAGTGATCATGTTGGCTGTGATGCCCATCGTGTCGTTGATTGGATTTGGGGTGTTTGGTCTTGCGACGGTCTTACCGGTCTTGATTGGATTTGGTGTGCTCCGACGGGCCGGGGAATTTTCTATTACCAAGCCTACACGAGAAACACTGTTTACCGTGGTTACCCGAGAAGAAAAATATCAAGCGAAAAATGTGATTGATACCGTGGTTCATCGAGGAGCTGATGCGACCGGAACTGGGATTGTCTCACTATTACATACATGGGGAATGGGATTATCCCATATGGCATTTACCGCCATCCCGATTGCTTTGTTGTGGGTAGGGACGGGTCTCTGGTTGGGGCGACGCCATGAACAGATCCGCCGAAATCAGAATTGAGTTTCGTTGATAGTTCTTTTCATATCTCAGAATTCCCTCGTTCCATTGTGAAGAGGGCAAGACGAAACTGAAAATTCAAGTATTATTACAATTGCGAAACGAATGAACTCCTCCAAAAAAACGTTGTTGTTAGGTATGCTGCTTATCTTGGCACTTTTTGGGGGTGCGTTGATCTATTTCACAATGGAATATCTTTCATCTGTGACGCAGGGTGATGCGCCACCAACAACAGAGGTCATTCACCAAATTGGGTTCCTATTCCTTGTTGTGACGATGATGGCTGGTTTCCCTGCTGTGGGGATGGGGGCGTATGTGATGTATGTTGGGTCAAGAATTCGTGCGACGGGACAATGGCCGCCAGCCGGGATGGGCTTTCAGTCCAAATCATTCGTTCTGTTGGGATCTCGTACCAACTTTATTAGCTTCAGTATGATGGGGCTAGGAGGAATCCTCGCGTTGGCCGGATTGATTTTACCATTGTTGGGGTGGCGTATCATGAACATGTTTGGTGAATAATCGGTTTATTCTTCC
>JAJDBR010000148.1 GCA_029261275.1 Nitrospirales bacterium | reverse complement strand
AGTTCGGTATCTTCTTGAATGGGCATTTTCACCGCATTGCCGTACACCGCGGCAGTTGAAGAAAACACAAAAACCTGAATTGGAAATCGAGCACACGCCAAAAGAAGGCTGAAACTTGCCCCAAGATTATTATTCCAATATCTATCTGGATCCCGAACCGATTCGCCAACACTAATGTACCCTCCGAGGTGGATAATGGCCTCTGGGCGGTGCTTTTCAAAGATGGCCAAAACGTGTTGTGTATTCTCAAGAGCGACTCTTTCGGCAGGGAAGTTTCCTGCGCGACTTTCTGACGATGATCGAAAATCATCTAGAATAATAGGCTGATGATCTCGCTCGGCTAACATACGCACCACATGTGCTCCGATGTAGCCAGCTCCTCCAGAGACAAGAACCTTCATGAAGTTAACCTCCGTAAATAATTAGTTTGTTGTTGAAGACTTTGAGCATTGGGGGTGTTCCCCTTCATTGATTATGAGGGAAAACCCTCCTTTTGAAAAGGATAAAATATCTGAATGTTTGAAGTATTTTGGGGATGAGGCTTGTCATCAATAATTTGTGATTAAACTATTACCCTTTGATGTGTAGTGTTTTTGCGGGGTACCTCGACAGAGAAGTGAGGAATGTCGATTCATAAGGCCAGAATGGGGACTCGGATAAATCAAGTAGTCGATATTTTTTTGACCACTGCCCCAAGTGAGAATATTCTGGATGCCACGCATGGCGAACAGATTCAAGCAACGATTCAGCAAGCAGTCAATGATGTTCTCGATGAAGGACATTAGCGGGAAAGCAAAACCCTTGAAGAAGTAGGGCTTGATTGTGGTGCTAGCAAAGATTTGGGATGTGTTGGCTTCGAAGGATTAGCGAGAAAAGTTATTGAGTGTTTGATAAAGAATTCGTTCAACATTTCCACGCTGTTCAATTTCTTTGGCGAGAAGCGATGTTTCAGCTTTCTTGAGAGTAATGAGGAAATTGTTCGTGGGTTCTTATTGCTCTTTTATCCAGAGGGACAAAAGCCTTGCTCTCGTAAAAGCTATCACTCGAAAATTTATCCGTTCCCACAAATCCCTGGATTCTAGTTGATAAGTGAGAAGCTAACGCTGGAGAAGATTGAGTCAGATTAGGCAATCCCTAGGATTTGGTCACTTGAAGGTTTCAAGCAGCGGCTTCAACATGCCATGAAACGTCTCAAGTCGGGGGAATCGGAAATTTGCGTATACCGAGAATTCTGAATTTTTTCTGGCTTTGAGGATTTGCATGAAAGAAAGGGAAGGAGAATTATGTCCATCAAGGTTGAATCAGTTGTTCCGTTTGGACGATCACTTGATGAATACCAAAAGGTGTTCAATCTATCCGAAGGTGATTTGACTAAACGCATTCTTGGTGTTGGGGATGGTCCAGCAAGTTTTAATGCAGAAATGATGCAACGAGGGTACTCCATTACCTCACTGGACCCATTGTATAAGTTTTCGGCAGAAGAGATAGAACGGCAATTTTACGGTGTTGTTGATGGCATTATTCAGCAAGTGAAATCTATGCCAGACAATTGGGTATGGACGTATCACAAATCTCCTGACGATCTTCGAGAAAACCGAGAAAAATCCCTGAAACGTTTTGTGGGAGATTATGAACTGGGAAAGCGACAGGGAAGGTATAGAATTGGTGAGCTACCTCATCTACGTGGAATAGAAGACAAGTCATATGATTTGGCGCTTTGCTCACATTTTCTCTTTCTCTACTCGGATCATTTTGATTGCGAATTCCATCAGGCCGCAATTCAAGAAATGCTTCGAGTTGCTACGGAGATTAGGGTATTTCCCCTGTTAACGTTGGGTAGGAAAAAATCGGTCTATGTCGAACCAGTTATTCAGATGCTTCAATCAAATGATTTTGACGTGACCATTCAAAAGGTTGCCTATGAGTTGCAATGAGGTGGAAATGAAATGCTGTGGGCAACGCGTTCATGAAATGTTTATGACTGAGGGGATCGTTCCCATATGCCTATGGCGGGAAGATTGATCGTTAGTCGTCGGATTCGGGCATCATGAAGGCGGCTTTTTGCCACCACATTTCGTACATGGGTACGACGAACATAATCAGAAATCCGATGACCATCAACAGATCACCAGTCAGCATGGTAAGGACAAAGACTGGCGAGACATAGGTAATCAGCCAGGGAGAAACCAAATCTAAGGTGACACCCAAAAATGAAATCCAGGTCGTCAAAACCTTCAGGAATGGGCTGATCATCGTTAAATAGAGGACATGCACAAGAATCATAAACACCACCGGCATCGTAAAAAGATGAAAATGCATGGTTTCTGATAATTGCCCGAACGACATTGGTTCCCCGAAATTGGCATCTGAACCTCGATAGTGAGCCGCAAGACCTTTTGGCGTCAATTGCGTCATATCGTGCGCCCAAATGAAGGTAAACACAAAGCCGGCAAGCATTAAGAGAAGAAACCAGGTGTAGACAAGTCGGATGTGGCGGTCGGTATCGCGGAGGCGAAATCGGGCATTGAAATTTCTCATTCAAGGGAATTCTTCGCTTAAAATCCAAGAAGAGATTCAAAGAATCCTTTTTCTGTATTTCCAGCGACTAAGGTGTTTGTCCCCAACCCGAGCGGCTTTAAATAAAATTCATTGACCAACACAAGTACACGCTTTACTCCCGCGCTGGCTGAACGTACTGACATGGTAGCTCCAGAAATATTAATGATGTCTCGATTAATGCGAATGGGATCTCGAACGTCTTTGCCTTGATATTGGTAATTAAATCGTTTCGTGGCGATTTCATTGCCGCGAGCTTCACGGTAGATGAGGACTTCAAAATTGGTCACTTCTCCTTCGGTATCAATGCCAACCATATAGGTGATGGGACGGTGTTTCCCAATGGTATTTTGCACAATGGCATAGCCATCAACCTTGCCTTTTGTCTCCCCTATATAGACGGGAAATGAGGTTTCAGGGAATTTCCATCCGATACGTTGTTCAACGAAACCTTTTTGCTCAGCTGTTAGAGTGAGGGTTTCCTGACGAATATTTCCTGAATCAGGGAACATCACTTTGGCGGCTTCTTCCTCCGTGAAGAAAATTTCTAAATGTCCCAGCTCCTCGGGATTGAGCCAACGGTTAAGCTCATGGTCCCAAATTTTTTCTAGGTTAGGTTCCGCGGCTTGTAAGAAAGGTATCCCAGTCCCTGTAAAAAACAGAATGGCGCTGGCTAGAAAAAATCTTTTGATGATGGATGAATACACTAGAGTTAACATGCCTGCCTCTTAAGACGGTTTTGAATACGGGTTGCGAGTTGACGTTCTTGTTCTTCATGCCCAGGAATTTGGCGCCATGATCGAGATTGCACACCTTGAGGTGAAAAAAATTCACGAATTTGTTTCACGCTGATCTGGCTGCCTGATTGTTCGGGAGCAATGTTCAGGATAAAGCGGGCTCGCTCTTGATTCATGCTCCGTTTAAAGAGCCCCCCTGCAGCGGTTTTGGGGTTATGGACGTTTACCCAACCGGTCTCAATAACCCCATTGGATTTATCAATTTCCCGTAATTCAAATTCTTGAAGACTGGAGAGCGCCACGCTCCAGGTGTCTTCAGGAGAACAGGTGGTTGTCACGGTGGGTGCGTTGGTCCAGCCAACGCACCCCGCCGTGAAAAATAATCCCGCATATAAAATGAGCAATAATCGATTCATCGCTTAGAAATAAGTCGCCATACTCATTTGCCAGCCGTTACGCGACTGGGGGTCGTCTTTATGGTCGTTCCAGGTGTAGGCAAATTTGATGACGGAATCTTCAACCGGTCTAAAGTTTAAGCCTAAGGTAAAGCGTTGCAGGTCATTCACGTTATCGTTGCTGTCTGAATTGGTGTCCGCTTCTCCCCAGCGCACGACTGCGGTAAATGTCGAAGACTCTCCAAAATAGGAAGGCGCAGCTTTCCTAAAGAATTCAGGCATGAAATGGTAATTGCCTTGCACATAATATCCATCCATGTTCTTTGGGGGGGTTCCATCAGCCGAGTCAGGGTTCTTTGATCCTCCTCCAATATTGGTCCATGCGGCTTCGCCAAGTATTTCAAATGGGCCTCGTTGGATTAATCCATCGATAGCCCAGATGGTCATGTTGTGATCTGATTCATCATCCCATTTGCCATGATGAACTGAGCCTGCGACTTCAAGTCCAAGAATAGGGCTCAAGGAAACCCGACTGACAATGGTCTTATTTTCATTATTATCGGTTTTAAAGCTGCCTCGATTCCCACGATACCCGCCTTCTCCGAAGGTGGCGCCACCGGCGGCACTACTTCCTCCGTCAAACCCATTGACTAAATACACTTCATAATCGATTTTGGCGAGTTGGGTGGGATAGACGGTACCGAAAAACCCAATACCGGATTCAGCAAAAGTCGAAGGAATAATGAGGCGGCTAACCATGGGGCGAAGGGGAAGATCATTCAAGGGTGAGTCATGCACAAGATTGAACCGACCCATTGGCATCAAAATAATTCCACCTCGAAGATTGAGCCAATCTTCAAATCGAAAGTCCATTGTGGCGAATTCAATTTTGACATCGCCATCACCTTGATTGCCCTGAGGCCCCCCATGTTCGATTTCGAGTTCTGCTGCGACACTCAGGCGGTCGGTGACTTGCGAATAAAAGAAGGGCACAAATCGTTCCTGGTCGAATTCCAGACCTTCTGAACAGTCCCGTGCATTAGCGTTGTTGCAATCCGAGATTGTAAAGTCGATGTAGCCTCCAATAATGGTTTTGGGGGCACGGACAAAGGGTTTGGCGTAAACCGTTCGTCCACCCTCAAGAACGCTCCCACCAGTGACCCAATCTCTATTGCCTTGCTGAATTCTCTGTTGGGATTGATTGGTTTGTCCTAAGCCACGCACGGGCATGTTTGAAAAGTCCGTCGGCGGGGTGTTCTGAGGAGTCCGACGCATAATGTTTTCGAGTCGTTGATCCACAATTCGTTCGATTTCTTCCTGAGAAACCACATTAACGGGTTTGTCTTCTGCAAATGCCACACTATTTAATCCGAATTCTCCTACAAGCAAAATGAAGGCTGCGACAGCCCCAAACATCAACTGAAACCTCATGATGTGTACTCCCCTATACAATTGGGGACTCCATGGTCCTCTAAAGTGAATGAGAAAATGGAGCTCTGAGGCCCTCAGCTTCTTATTGCAAGTTGATCAATCGGTTAGGACGGTGTCCCGAATGAGGGTGGGGTAGAGCAGAGCGAAACGGTCACTTCGGAGTGGGCGAGAGTAGTAAAAGGTATGGAAACAAGACGTTTACAGCGCTTGCATTTTAATTCAAGACTCCCAACTCCTAATTTTGCGACCAACTGCCCACATTCACACCGAGCCTCAGACAAGTCAGGATTGGCAACTGTGCTAGATGTTTGATACTGACTTGCGTCCATGAAAAAAATAATCCGATCTATATAATATTGAGAATGATTATGAATTCTATGTTAATTGATATTGATAACCATTATTAATATAGAAATCACGTTGAGTTTGTCAATCCCCTATAAGGAGATTATCTGAAAACAAATGTCCTAAGGTGTTTTTTCTAGAGATTGGGTTCTGTACGTTATGTGTAGAAATTCTATTGTTGCTAATACGGTTGTCTTTGTGGTGGAAAGGAATTATTCACATTTATAATAGCTGACGAGTAGAATAGGGAAAACGATGAGATCAAGAAGTTCTTATAAAACAGGGCTATTGAGAATTGAATGGGTGGCCGCTGGTGTCTTGATAGCCCTTTGTCTGTATTTAGGAGGGTGCTCGACCTCAGGATTAAACACTTCGGAGATGGCTTCTTCAGAAAAGACAATTGTATTGGGTTTAATTCAGATAGAGCCTAGGGGCCCATATTTTCGTTTGCATCAAGCAGAGGCTCTGGTTCGATTTTTCGATGTGCGGAATACGAACACTGCGGAAAGAAGCAGAGTTCAGGTGACGGAGAAGGCCGAGCGGTTTGTGACAAGGCTGTCTCCAGGCCATTATGAGTTGTTTCGGATACAAATTGGTGAAGGCCCCTTTCGGTCAGAAGCGCATGTCAATATGACCTTTAATGTGGTTCCGGGAAAAACGAACTACCTGGGAGTTTGGCGCCTGCGGGTTGATCCTCCCAAAACTGTCAGAATGCTTCAATGGGAAGTATTACCTGAAATCAAACACTTGGATCCTGTTCCGCTGTTAGGTCCAATACTTGGCGATAGGCCATTAGAGGTTTCTTTGCTGAAACCAGTGAACAATCAACATCGCCTTTTTGCAGTGGCGCCATCCCAGCCCAGAGCAAAATACTTTTATCGAAGATGACGAGAACATGATCATGCCGCAAACACCGTTTCCCCAAAAAATCAGTATTCCTTCCTATTTGGTAACAAGAGATACGTTCAGAAAGGGGCCATCATGGGGGCGTAAGCTTGGGCCATTGCTGTTGTACATTTTCTGTTTTTTAGCCTTGAGCCCTGTTGAGAGTTCTTCCAAAGAGGTTCTCATTAAACGTAGCCAATATTTAATGGGTACCCTAGTCTTTGTGACTGGAGTTGCGCTCCAGGAAGAGATAGCCAAGAAAGCAGTGGCCGCAGGTTTGGCAGAAATTCGACGCATTGAACAATTGATGAGTACGTGGATCCCCACGAGTGAGCTTTCAATGGTGAATGCTGCTGCGGGGAAAAACCCCATGCCAGTCGGCCCCGAGAATATGGAGGTTCTTAAGGCCTCACTCCAAATTGCCAAGTTGACGGATGGTGGCTTCAATATCGCCGTGGGCCCTGCAGTGGCTGCATGGAATGTGAGTCAGGAAGGGAGAATTCCTTTAAAACAGGAATTAGATGCTCTCCGTTCATTCATCTCTGTGGCCAATATTGATTTGGACGAACAGGCTGGAACCGTTTATCTCAAGCGTACGGGTATGCAAATTGATGTTGGTGGAATCGGAAAAGGCTATACGGCTGATTTAGTAGTTGAAGTGATGCAAAAGGCTGGGGCAACGGCTGGTGTCGTCGCTCTTTCCGGAGATATTAAAACATTTGGCCGACTGCCCGATCAGGAACGATTCGTATTTGGGATACAACATCCTCGAAAGGAACAAGGAGCCATCTTAGGTCGTATCAAACTAGAAAACGAAGCCGTTTCGACCGCCGGTGATTATCAGCGGTTTATCATGAAAGATGGAATTCGCTATCACCACATTCTCAATCCTGAGACGCTACAACCTGCAAGAGGTTGTCAAAGCGTCACGATCATTGCCAAAGATGGGGTCATGGCCGATGGCTTGGACACGGGTATTTTTGTCATGGGCCCAGAAAAGGGCATAGCATTGATTGAATCCTTACCCGATGTGGAAGGGGTTATTGTGAATGCCCAAGGGGAAGCGTTGATTTCCTCTGGTCTTAAGTCTCGCTTGAGATTAGCGCCCTAGATGTATGAGCCCAGAGTTGATCTGACTGACGGTGTCAGATTAGACCGTGCCCTATTCCGAAAGCAGACGCCCAACCATCCCCAATCTATCGCTCTCAAACAGTCCGCTTTGGGTGGTGAGTTCAACTGGTCGCGGCAACACAGGCCTGAAATTGCTCTGCGGGTGTTTCGTAGTGTAAGGTTTTTCGAGGACGTTCGTTCAACTGCCGCGCCACGTTGTTGAGCTGGGCTTGCGTATACCTG
>JAJDBR010000147.1 GCA_029261275.1 Nitrospirales bacterium | reverse complement strand
GTCGTGACCTTATGCCGACTTCCTCCATAAAAACTGGAATTCGCCACATTCAAGAGCTTCGCCACAAACGATGGGTCTTTGCTGATTACGTCACCGACTTTTTGGGCATTGGCATTATCATCCCGACACATTTGCAAGACTTGAAGCGGTAGCGCGGGAATCGCAGGGAGGGTTTTGCAGTTTTTAATTCGTTGGAGTATCTGGGGATCCATAACGTCGTCAGCGCTTTCTCATTGCGGATAGCACGATGCTCGCGTGTGTCTCAGGCAGGTTGTTGAACATTATGAGCATCAGCCTTCAGCAAAAAACCCCTTTTCCCACCAAGACTCCACTAGTTTATATCGGATATTCAAAAATCGACTTGAGGCAGGCCCCACACATTAGATGAGGAAATGTTATCTTGGTGAATAACTCTGGAAGTTATTCCCGCACGGGACAGGCATTATGGAACCGCGATGGACCAAGGCACCATCTGGGCTGGGGTGAAAGGCCAGGAAGAATTTTTTTGCTAATCAACGGAGCATGAGGAATGCGCCGTTCCATAGAGCGTGGAGGGAGTGGCATCGTGAATGGAAATTGAGACGAGATCCCCAGGTAATTCCTGCCCCCCGTCCTTGGGCCACACAACCGTCACGTTGTGTTCGGTATGGCCCATCCATTGCCGATGGGACTTTTTCGCGTCTCCTTCGATCATGACGTCCACCTTGCTCCCAATCAACGCGTGGTTTTTTTGAAGGGAAATCTCTTTTTGTAATTCTATGATTTCGTTGGTTCGATACCCCTTGACGGGCTCCGGAATATCATCAGAATATTTTCTGGCTGCAATCGTATGTTTCCGCTCTGAATATTTAAAGACAAAGGCCGCCTGATATTGCATCTCTTTCACCAGATCATAGGTTTCTTGGAATTCCTCATCCGTTTCCCCACAAAATCCACAGATCAAATCGGTCGTCAACACAATCGGTCCTTTTTTCTGAATCGCCTCCACGAGGTGAAGATATTCCCGACGGGTGTACCCTCGCCCCATACGTTCTAATATCCGATCATTGGCAGACTGCAAAGGCAAATGAATTTGGTTGCAAATCATGGGATGCTCCGCAACCGCTTCCAGCAATGCTTGTGGAAAATCTTTTGGATGGGGGGAGGTAAACCGTACGCGTTGAATCCCTGGGACATCCGCGACTGCGACAAGCAGGTGGGCAAAACTCCAGGCCCCGGATCGATAGGAATTCACATTTTGTCCCAGCAAGGTAATTTGCCGAACCCCTTGAGAGACGAGCCGCCGGGTTTCTTCAAGAATACCCTCAGGATCACGCGATCGTTCACGCCCTCGGGTATACGGCACCACGCAGAACGAACAAAAGTTATCACACCCTCGCATGACCGCAATCCAGCCGTTCACGCCATTGCCTCGATCAGGAACAATCTGGGCATAGGTTTCATATTCGGACAGATCGACGGCTAGCCCGCGACGTTGATGCTCCAAGGCATCCGTGAGCAAGTCAGGCAATCGCCGATAGGCATCGGGGCCGACAAGAACATCAATCCACGATCGTGTCTCCAGTAATTCTTGTTTCAGGTTCTGCGCCATACAGCCTAAGACGCCGATCACGAGTCCTCGCTCCTTTTTCCTGGCTTTATACCGAGCCAAATGTCCATAGAGTCGATTATGCGCATTCTCCCGAATGGCACAGGTATTAAACAAAATGACGTCCGCTTCTTCATCGACCGGGGTAAATTGAAATCCCCTCGCTTTCATGATTGATCGAACCAACTCCGTGTCATATTCATTCATCTGACACCCAAAGGTTTCCATATAGACCTGATATCCACCTCGTTTCGTTGAAGCTGCCAGGCGCTTGAGACTTGTTGGGAGAAGTAACGGTGTCCTACTCATATGGTCCTATCTTGCATCACGGCCCTGTTTTGAATGGAAGAAAGGGAATTGTGGGACAACGGTGAGAGAAGGCCGACCACCCGATCGGCCATCACTCCGGTGGCCATCACTGATTGAACGGTGTTCTTGAGAGGCAGCGAGGAGCGCACATCCACCCGAAGATAATGGTCGGTCAAACCCGTCCACACCCCATTCACCTCTTCTTCAAATAAGACCAAAAGCTCACTCCCTAAAAATTTCTGTTGAAAGGCCTCACGTTTTTGACGAGACAGTTCACGCAATGTCCGGCTGCGTTCTTTGATGACACCAGAAGGGACTTGGTTGGACATTTTGGTCGACGCCATTCCAGGTCGTGGGGAATAGCTGAACACATGTAAATACGCAAACGGCAGGTCCTGTATGAAGGCGCGCGTCTTCGAAAATTCAGGCTCACCCTCTCCAGGAAAACCTACCATCACATCGGTGCCAAAGCAGACATCCGGGATCTTATAAAGAGCGAATTCCATGGCGGCTTGATATTCCTGAGCTGAATAGCGTCGATTCATCGCTCGCAAAATAGTCTCATCTCCACTTTGCAACGGGACATGAAGAAACCGACACAACTTATGCGACGTCTTCATGTAGTCTAAGAGCCCATCAGGAATGGTGGTCGGTTCAATTGAAGAAATCCGAATACGTTCTAACCCCTCAATCGCTTCCAGGCGTGTCAGCAACCCTAGCAAGCCAATGCCCTGATCCTGATATTGGCCAATATTTACGCCGCTCAGCACTAATTCGCGATGACCTCTCTGGACCAGCGCTTCAGCCTCACGAACGGCATCCACCACCACCCGGCTTCGCTCCCGGCCTCTCGCAAAAGGAATTAAACAAAACGCGCACATAAATTGGCACCCATCCTGAATTTTTAAATGTGCTCGAGTCGTGGAATAATCCCCCACCCCTTCAAGAATAAAATTATCCGGGTCCATGCGTTCATGATGGACAAGTGGCGCCACTTGTTTTGTGGGTTGCGGGACAGGTGGAAGCAGATCTGGCAACTGCATTTTAAATTGATTGCCGACGATCAGATCGATGCCCTCAATTTGACGAAGCACGTTTAGTCCAGTTTGGGCATAGCATCCGGTCACCGCCACAAAGGCCTGTGGTGACTGCCGAAGAGTCTGGCGAACCAGCCGACGACAATCCGCTTCAGCGCCCTCCGTCACGGTACAGGAATTGAGGACCAAGACATCCGTTTCCTGACCATATTCAACGGGTATAAACCCACGCCGTCGGAACCCATCTTTCAGGAGCGCTGTTTCGGCTTGATTCAGGCGGCAGCCAATCGTGGAAAACGCCACTCGCGGTTGTTGGGGTGATAATAGAGCCATCGGTTGAGGATTATAGAGAAGCCCTTCCTGGACAACAAGATCGCGGGGGCGACGGTTCCCATTCCTTCTGGAACATGCTAGTATTTTTCTTGATTGCTCCACACCCGACAACAGGTCGAACCTCGCTTGAAATCTGAACTCGTTACGCTTGTTTCCCCTACCCGATACGACTGGTCTCAAGACCATCTTTCCATCACCTTTCCTAATGGTCATGGGGATGCCACACTTTCCCCCACTCCCCATCGCCACCACGCCTGGTTAATGCCATGAATGCTGGTTTTGGGAAACTCCTTATCTCCCGCTTTATGGGCATTCGTTTGTTGCCTGGACAAGTTGTCGCCTTAGCGGCCTTAGGACTAATCGTCCTTGGTGCCTGTTTACTCCTGCTCCCCTTTGCCACGAAACCTGGCGTACATCTGGGAGTGATTGACGCCCTCTTTACGGCCACCTCTGCCGTCTGTGTGACCGGCCTGATCGTCATGGATACCCCCCAAGATTTTACCGCCTTTGGACAAGGCGTGGTTCTGGTTTTGATTCAAATTGGCGGGCTGGGCTATGCCTTGATGGCCACGTTGATCTTGCTCATTCTCGGGCGTCGATTGGGATTACGAGACCGCATGATGCTTTCGGAAACCATGAGTACGATGGATTTGCAAGGATTGGTGCGATTCGTGAAACTCGTGACGTTGATGACATTTGGGTTAGAAGGCATTGGAGCCATTCTGCTGACCCTTCGCTTTGCCATGGATCATCCTTGGGATACGGCGGCGTATTACGGAATTTTTCACGCGATTTCTGCTTTTAACAACGCTGGCTTTGCCTTGTTTTCCGACAGTCTCATTTCCTTTCAAACCGACTGGTCCATTAATATTATCGTAACCACGTTGGTCATATTAGGGAGCATTGGGTTTCTCGTTTTTGAAGATCTCCTCGACAATTATCGTCGCACCAGATTCCGTTTAGGCACCCACACCAAACTGGTGGTCGTGACGACCGGCATTCTCATTGGCATCGGAACGCTAGGCATTGCCATGCTGGAATGGAATAATCCGGCCACCCTACAACCGCTGTCTGGGGGCGACACCGTCGCGGTTTCCTATTTTCACGCCGTGTCACGTACCGCTGGATTTACCACCCTCAATTTGGGAGAGATGAGGGAGCCCACCCTCTATTTCTTACTGATTCTCATGGCCATCGGCGGATCACCAGGCAGTATGTCAGGCGGGATTAAAACAACGACAATCGCCATCGTTTTCCTGACCATTTGGAGCCTCCTCCGGCGAGATCCAGATGTGGAAGTCTTTCACCGACGGATTCCTCCCGATCTAATTACCCGAGCCCTTTGCCTGACGATTTTAGCTTTGGCCCTTATTACGGGAATGACCCTGCTCCTCGCCTCTACCGAATCCCAACCCTTTTTATCGCTGATGTTTGAAGTGACCTCTGCGATGGGAATTGTGGGCATGTCGCTGGGAGATGGAGAGGCCCGAAGTTTATCTGCTCTTCTCAGCGATTTTGGGAAGGTGATGATTATGCTCTCCATGCTGCTCGGACGGTTTGGCCCACTCCTGATTGGGCTGTCCGCAGTAAAAACCTCTGTCCACAAACGCTATCGTTTTGCCCAGTCGCGCGTGGTGATTGGATAACTTTGCTCAGGCGACCCGTCGCTGAAGCATGAGAATGAACGCGACTAACGTTGGAAGCGGACAAATGAGAAAGGGCAGCATCCAGACCCACACATTTTTCCCTCTCACCCGAGCCTGGTCAATCATCCAGACAAAAATCCAAATGACAAGCAGAATATAATTGACCGAAATCCATTGGGTCGTCCGAACGTGTAACTGACTATCTGCCGCTCCCCCAGTCATAAAGAAAAATAGGCCTTCCAGGAGAACAAAGGCCACCAATAGGCCAATAACTAACTGCTTACTCCATACATACATGGTCCACTCCTTGGAAAAAATTTAGGAAAAACCTCTAACGCTCTTTAGATAATAGTCCTCCGTTGCTCCCTCTCTCCTCACCCCGTAGAAGTTGACCGGTTATATCAAAAAAACTAGTAAAACGTCCTGGCCTACCCCCTTGCCTCATCGTGGTACTCGCTTTTTCAATGAGGTAAAATTCAATTCAAATCTTACCCAGACATAAACTGGTTGCTTTTCCTCCTCAAATTTACCTGCCATAATTTCGTGGGTGTGAATAACCAGGATGAACCGACAATTTGCCTGTTGATAACCATGGCTATTCTACGCTGAAACCCGCATCAATATTCATGTTTTTTCAACTCACAAGTTTTGCACAGAAATCCCCACCTCTCAAGCAATTTTCACAACATTTAGTATTGACAATCTTCATCATACTCTATAGATTGTGGGTCATTGGTTTTAACCAATTATTTCTTCCGGTCTTATTTTTCCTGTTTTTTCTGTCGGTTTTCGGTTTTTCAGAGGGCTTGTGAATTTCTGCATTGAGAGACCTTTTTGACGTTTCCTTAAACCGTGAAAGAGTGTCTCAATGGGGTCGGTATTTGAAAATGGCATGATTGTGTATCATGCCATTTTCTTCTTTCCAGAACCCACTCAAGCCTGTTGACCCTCACCAGGGAATTCCGGGAACACGGAGAACAACGAGAAAGCAAAGATGGTGACCGAAGAAATACCCCACTATGGTTTCGCGTCTTCAAAAGGAGACTTTTCATGAAAATTGCGCGTTGTTTTACCAAAACTGGCGAGAGCCCGTATGAAACCATTCCTTTTTCTACCCGCTCCTCGGAAATCAGAAATCCTGACGGCTCGACGGTATTCCATCAGGACAATATCCTGGCTCCAGAGCATTGGTCTCAACTGGCTATCGATATATTAGCCCAAAAGTATTTCCGAAAAGCTGGGGTCCCACAATTTGACGACGAAGGCGCTCCTCTCCTCAATGAAAAGGGGACCCCTCTTCTTGGTGGCGAACGGGATGCCAGACAGGTCTTCCATCGGTTGGCCGGGTGCTGGACCGAATGGGGGAATACGCACCAATACTTTGATTCAGCTGATGACGCCCAGACTTTCCAAGATGAACTCAGCTACATGTTAGCGTGGCAAATGGCCGCACCCAATTCCCCTCAATGGTTCAATACGGGATTGCACTTTGCTTATGGTTTATCCGGTCCCTCGCAAGGGCATTACTATGTGGACCCGAATACTCACCGCGTTAAACAATCCCGCAATGCCTATGAACGCCCACAGGTTCATGCCTGTTTCATTCAATCCATTTCCGACGACTTAGTGAATGAAGGCGGGATTATGGATCTATGGGTTCGCGAAGCCCGTCTCTTTAAATATGGATCCGGGACGGGCACCAATTTCTCCAAACTTCGGGCTGATGGAGAATCCTTATCTGGGGGTGGCCGTTCATCTGGGCTCATGTCCTTTCTCAAAATTGGAGACCGTGCTGCTGGTGCCATTAAATCTGGAGGAACCACCCGACGGGCGGCAAAAATGGTCTGTCTGGACCTGGATCATCCCGATATCGAAGAGTTTATTGATTGGAAGGTGATTGAAGAACAAAAAGTTGCGGCCATGGTCACTGGCTCAAAAGTCTGTGCCCAACATCTCAATAAAATCCTACAAGCCTGTCATGTTTCTAAATCTGATAACACCACTCAAATTGACATTAATCCCCGTGAAAACACAGCTTTACGGGAGGCCATCAAAGCGGGCCGTGAGGCATCAGTCCCGGAACTGTACATTCAACGCATGTTCAACTATGCCCAAGAGGGTTTCACTCATTTTGTCTTTCATGAATACGATACCAATTGGGATAGCAAAGCGTATCAAACCGTCTCAGGGCAAAACTCCAACAACAGTATCCGAGTGCCTAATGAATTTTTTGCAGCCCTTAAATCCGGCGGCGATTGGACGTTAACCCGCCGAACAGACGGGTCGGTTTTTAAGACCATTCCTGCCAAAGATCTCTGGGATCGAATCGCATGGGCAGCTTGGATTTGTGCCGACCCCGGCATTCAATACGACACGACCATTAATGAATGGCATACCTGCCCTCAAGATGGACGGATCAATGCCTCCAATCCTTGTAGTGAGTACATGTTCCTGGATGACACCGCCTGCAATCTCGCCTCACTCAATTTAGGACGCTTTCTCTCTCCTGACGGCCAATTTGATATCGAGGGATTTCGACATGGTGTTCGGTTATGGACCATTGTTCTAGAAATTAGTGTGCTGATGGCTGGATTTCCCAGTCGAGCCATCGCCGAAAAGAGCTTTTCCTTCCGCACTCTCGGATTGGGTTATGCCAACCTTGGCTCGATACTCATGAAATTAGGAATTGCCTATGACTCCCCACAAGCCTTGGCCTGGTGTGGCGCGATCACTGCCCTAATGACCGGTGAATCCTATGCGACCTCGGCAGAAATGGCTAAGGAATTAGGGCCGTTCAATGCCTATCCCCGTAATGCCGAATCCATGCTTCGGGTCATGCGAAATCATCAACGAGCCACGCACGATGCTCCACCAGAAGAGTATGAGGGACTCACGATCGCACCACAAGGAATCCAAACCCATCAATGTCCAGAAGACTTGCTCAAAGCCGCGCAACAATCTTGGGACCGAGCCCTTGAACTCGGGGAACAATATGGTTATCGAAACGCACAATCGACCGTGATCGCACCTACTGGCACGATTGGGTTAGTCATGGATTGCGACACGACCGGCATCGAGCCAGATTTTGCATTGGTCAAATTCAAAAAACTGGCAGGAGGCGGCGCGTTTAAAATCATTAACCAAAGCTTACCCCCAGCCTTACGTCACTTGGGCTATAGCCCCTCGCAGATTCAAGATATCGTCACCTATGCTAGTGGTACACGCACTCTTAAGAAAGCGCCCTTCATTAACCATGATTCCTTGAAAGACAAAGGTTTTACTCCAGAAAGTCTTGAAAAAATCGAATCCAAGCTTGATGAGGCCTTTGATATTCATTTTGCCTTTAATAGATGGAACCTGGGAGACGATTTTTATCTGGAGAAATTAGGCCTCATGGAATCGCAGTTACAAAATCCGCAACTCAATATTCTTCAGCACTTTGGATTTACTCAAGAAGAAATTCTTGCGGCTAACGACTATTGCTGTGGCACCATGACCGTTGAAGGCGCTCCACATCTTCAAATGGAGCACCTGGCAATTTTCGACTGTGCGAATCGCTGCGGACGTTTAGGGCAACGTTATATTCTTCCTGCCGCCCACATCCGAATGATGGCAGCCGCCCAACCGTTTATTAGCGGTGCCATCAGCAAAACCATCAATATGCCTGCCGATGCATCGGTGGAATCTGTCAAAGAAGCTTATTTAACATCTTGGAATTCCATGCTAAAGGCCGTCGCCTTGTATCGTGACGGATCTAAGTTAAGCCAACCCCTTAATACCTTCAGTGATTGGGGTGATTTGTCTTCCCAATCAGAGAAAATCGAGGCGGTTGCCAAGCAGGCCGCCTCTCGGGTCTTAGTCCGCTATCTCGCCAAACGTCGCCCTCTCCCCACACGTCGTGCCGGGTACACACAAAAAGCCATTGTGGGAGGACATAAGATTTATTTACGAACGGGCGAATACGAAGACGGCACCATCGGGGAAATTTTCCTGGATATGCATAAAGAAGGCGCCGCATTCCGCAGCCTCATGAATTGTTTTGCCATCGCCATCTCTCTTGGGTTGCAACATGGTGTCCCGCTTGAAGAATTTGTCGATGCCTTTGTCTTTACACGCTTTGAGCCTAATGGGCCAGTGAAACTCAACAACCATATTAAAATGTCCACGTCCATCATCGATTATATTTTCCGGGAAATGGCCATCACCTATCTCGGAAGACATGACTTGGAACAAGTCGCCCCCGAAGACCTTCGTGTCGATGCCCTCAAGAAACAAACCGACACCGAAGAAGAAGATGGAGAGGGTTTGGTCGATCCTCGTTCACTTAGTTCCACCTCCATTAGCCCTGAAGTCTTTCCCTCTCGCCGTTCCTCTGGAAACGGCGCTGGGAAAAATGATGGCAATGGAAAAGTCTCACGAAAAGTAGAAATGCAACGCGAAACCGTGACCATCACAGAAGTACAGGAAGCTCGGCAAAAAGGGTATGAAGGCGATCCCTGCCAGGAATGCAAACAATTTAAGATGGTCCGCAATGGCATGTGTCT
>JAJDBR010000146.1 GCA_029261275.1 Nitrospirales bacterium | reverse complement strand
GAGACCAAGCCCAATATTGGAAAACCGGACTGGCTGTAGAGACGGCTTTGCCGATGGAATAGAAGATACCCCTTGTTCAAACACCAACGCATCCGTGTTGATACTCGGCAACGGAATGGCCCCTCCACCGCTCAAAAGCACAGAGACGCCATCAACATTGGTGCTGGCGGTGGCTAGATCTGGAAGGGAATCTTGGTCGAAATCATGCACCACTACGGCAGCAGGTGTGGCCCCCACGCCAAAATGTCCGACCGTCGTAAACGAGCCGGTTCCATTTCCTAGAAAGAGAGACAGACTATTGGAATCCCGATTCACCACGACAAGATCCAATTCGTCGTCTGCATTCACATCCTGAAGTTCAACGCCTACCGGGGCAAATCCCACTTTGATCGGATCTAACATTTCAAACTCCCCAGCCTGCTGTTGTAACAGGAAGCGAACCGTATCGGCGTACAAACTGGTGACCGCCAAATCTATAAGACCATTATGATCAATATCTTCGCCTTGAATCGAACTCAAGGTGAACCCGGGCTTCATCTCCTTAAATAATTCAAATGTTCCCCCACCGGTATTTTTCAATATGGAGATAAGTCCATTCGCTGAACTCCAGCTGGGTTGACTCCAGCTTACGGCCAAATCTACCGATCCATCGCCTGTGAGTTCTCCGATGAACGCCCCTGTGGGGAATAGGTCTTTTCCTCGGTCGTCTTCATAGATTACAGGCTCCTGTAACTGTCCCTTGCCATCATTCATCAGAATGCTCAGATTGAAAGGCGGGTAATAGCCAAACCGGCCACTATTGATGGCCACCACATCACTCCAATGGTCTCCATTGAGATCCTGAACAGCTAAAAACGTCGTCCCCTTGCCCGCCCCTTGGCTCATTAGTTTGTGAAACCGTCCCTTCCCAGCACCTTTGAATACCGCCACTTGGTCAGATCCGCTCAAGGCCAACACCAAATCAAGGACGCCATCCCGATCCATATCCTCAGCAACTAATGCCACCGGAATTTTCCCGACGCCAAACGACACTGCGGATCGAAACGTGCCGTTCCCGTTCCCTAACAACACGGAGACATCATCCGATGTACTATTCACTGTGGCCAAATCCTCAAATCCATCACGATTAAAGTCTCCGGTCGTAATGGCTTGTGGGGCACGTCCAACGAGATTACTCGGCGTGGGGGTATAAATGAGGTTCTGTGCCTGCGTCGAGGTATGCCATCCGACAAGCCAGGTACATGCCACCCCGATGAGAAGGCACTGTTGGAAAAATTTAATTAGGAACATTTTGCGTCTAATTGAGCAAAGGATCTGAAGGCGATTTTTCTAGCACAATTTCGATTTCGTCCGTGGCCGCCATCCCTCGATTGCGAAAGTGCGCGGCCCAATCAGGGTATTGCTCTAACGTTTGGAAAATACTTCTCACGATATCGGGTTTCACCTGCGCCTCCCACTGCTTCAACCACATTCGCTCATCTTCTTCGCCGTCATAGTCATCTGGAAACTTCGCTTCCAGAGAAAACCGTAGGTGAAATGATTCTTCCTCTTGATACATATATTCTCCTTCTCCATTCATTACGTCTGGACCACAACCCGCCGCGAAGGCCGCTGGTGGCCCGCCGCCTTCGCGAGGGCCTGTTTTCTCAATTGTTCTATAAGAGAATTACCATGTCATCCAAAAGAAGGTCCAGGAACCCTGCCAATTTTTGGGTATAGGGACCAGTGGGGCTCAGACCATTTTGATCTGTTGATTCATCTATCCGCAATCCCAGTTCGCTCAGTATTTCAAAGGGGAAACCTAGAAAAACTACTCACAGAAATTGCCCTTGGCGGCATCAATGGCAAAATAGATTTTTTAAATGGGCCAGAAAATCATAGATCCTGCGGCGACCCACAAGTCCCCGGCTCGTGCTCGATAAATTAGGAATTTCGTGTGGATGGGTTTTAACGATTACGGCTTGAAGGAATGGGCAAGAATCCAGCCTTTTGCTGAAGAAATTTCATTGAGGGATGATCGGGAGTCACCTTAACAACCGGCCTTCCACTTAGATCATGGTCCATCACAAAACCCAGAACTTCTGAATCATAAGGAAAGAGGCGGATCGCGGCGAGATAGGATTGCTTGCCAGCCGGAAGAAGACATTGAACATCTTGTGAACGACCTCGACGCAAGGCCAGGTCTAGGGCTCTTTGCATCGTGAGTCCAAACTGTTTGGGCAACACTTCTTTTACGGACTTTCCTAATACGGTTTCGCCCCCTAATAAATGTTGGCAAGGGAAGGGAAAGAAACAATCACGATAGATCCCCTGGGCATCAAGGCGAAAAACTTTGTGCGGGAAAAAGGCGGCATGTTCGGGACGAAAGAGCCTCCGAAGTAAATCATGCCATCTGTCGATTGACCAACGTGCAGTTGCCATCAAACCCTCCTTGGTCATGATGCAGCCGCAGTGTAGAACGAATTCAAAATTTAATCAATATGGCTTCGGAATTTGGCCCATTTACTCTCGCCCATTTAAGTGTTCATTGCCGTTAAGTCCATCTTCCTCTGAGTCGACCCACAAGCGCTCCGGGAAGCCCAAGCTATCCTGACCCACCCCATAAAACAATGCATGCGCGGCTACGAGATACGTCATCCACCCTATCGTACCATCCACTTCCACGACTAAATATTCAGGATTTCTCACTTCGGGAATTGTCAGGTGACGACCGGGCAAGGTCATCATCACACGATGCACACTGACATGTGGCAAAACCTCTTTCCCTGTTTCAGCATAGCGAATGGCCATCATACCATTAGGAAGAAGATCGTTATGAGATGAGACGATGGATTGAAAGGCTTGAGGATTGAGTTGAGAATCACACGACCAGGCAGGAAGAGGAGCGGCCCAAAGCAGAAGGCCAATCACCCAAGGAATTTTACCAATAAGCGGACCTTCTCGTAAGCCCCCCATAAGGCACCTCCTTGTTGGGACTCGTCAAGACTCCTTTCACTCTTACTCTTTCTTATCGGTTATTCATCTGAAAAGTTAATCACTGAGAGGAATGTACCCAGTTGAGAAGTGGAAAAGTATTGCGGATGCTATATTTAAGAGAGCATCGGGACTTCTAAGCCAAGACCTAGAAGTCCCGATTGGGTAACAGCGCTCAAGCTGATTTGGCCTCAGGAATCATATGCACATCTCGTTGCGGGAACGGAATGGTAATGTTTTCGCGATCAAAGGCCAATTTCACTTGCTCATGCATATTAAAGAAGACAGCCCAATAGTCTTCAGGTTTCACCCACACCCGCATGAGCATATTGATCGAACTATCGCCATGCTCTTTCACATAGACTTCTGAAGGTGGATTTTGCAGGACACGAGAATCTGTGGTAATCACATCTTGTAAGACACGTTTGGCTTTCAGCACATCATCCCCATAACTAATGCCAAATAGCATATCCACTCGACGATGTGGCTCAGCATTCAAATTGGTCAAACACCCATTTGACAGCAACCCGTTGGGGATAATAATCCGTCGATTATCTAAAGTCGTCAGAATAGTGACAAAAATTTGAATCTCTTTCACGATGCCTAAATAGCCTTGCGCTTCAATCAAATCTCCCACTTTAAAAGGCTTAAAAAACAAAATGAGGACGCCCCCGGCAAAATTGGCTAAGCTGCCCTGAAGGGCTAAACCCACAGCCAAACCTGCAGCACCCAGCATCGCAATAAACGAGGTCGTTTCCACTCCTACCATAGACGCCACACTGATAATAACCAGGGCTTTCAACAAGAGGGACCCTAAATTCAGCAGAAATTTTCTCAGCGTAATTTCGACCTGACTCCGTTCCATCATTCCATCGCACATGGTCATGACGCGCTTAATGATCCAAAACCCAACAATGAGGGTCAGCAACGCCAAGAGTAGCTTGGGGCCATAACTCATCAGCAATTCGGTCGCGATTTTGGTTAGGTGGTCAACATTCATCATAGATTTGGATCTCCTCAGGATAAAGGTAAGAAACGGGCATAGGAATGGAAGTCTGTGCCCTGTGGGCTCTCAATATGAGGCCATCCCTATCGGAATCTAAGACACCAGTGGATAGATATTTCCCTCAAATAGGCAACACCCCAACCACGGCATCACAGACTGAGAATTGCTTAGAGAGAAAACGGATGGCTAGTGTATCGGATTAACAAAAAGACGTCAGCTTGACACTGACCTAAAATGTAAGGATGTTATTCGGAACTACCAAGCATATCATCAATGAGGGGACGGTTCAGATCCTCACAACCGGGGCAGATGAGATCAAAAAATGCCTCATGGTCCTCCACATAGCCCTTCGCATCGACCAACTTTTCCTCATGAACGGAGTCAAAACAAAAAGAACACAGGATCATCCTGCCCCGCATTACCGCCACGGTTTTTCGTTGTGCGCTTCCTGATGTCATAATAAAAATTTCTCCACCATCGCCAATGTCTCACGAGAAAATAAATACTAAGACCATCCCCGCTGTTGGGCCAACATAAAATCTTCCTGTTCCAAATCAACCTCACACACCGGGCACTCGAAAGGCTGATCTTCCGGAGGGACCGCCATGGGTGTCTCCTGGACCCGCCCTTGACAGACGTGATAAAACTTCCCACGAGCATTCTCATCATCCATAATATCTGATTCATATTTGAGGATCATCATTCGCTCCTTCTTCAACAGACTGACTGCCCAAGTTATACCAAGGCTTGGATTTCTCGTGCAATCCCTCGTTACAGCCCATCAGTTCTTCCATATGAAATTCCACGCCAAACAGCCCTCCCGACAAAATTGGCAGACGACTTTTGGCTATCTTAGTCTTTTGAGCTGCCTCATGATGCTGCCTCCATTGAGTTGGGGGCTTTCAGGGACACCTGATATTCCCAATAGTCCGATAGCCTTACAGAGGGTAGTCAATCATCAATTTTCCAAACCCATTTTTCTAGATCCAAGCCCAGATCAAACTAATCGTCTCTTTGTCGTCGAACAGGAGGGGCGCATCTTGATCCTCGACGGAGCCACGGTGCTGACTCCCCCATTTCTTGATATTAGGGAAAAACTGTCAGCTGGGAATGAGCAAGGATTATTGGGGCTCGCATTTCACCCTGACTTTTCCGAAAATGGACGATTCTTTGTCAATTTTACTCGTGTGGAGGATCGAGCCACGGTGATTGCCGAATACCATCTTTCATCAAACCTCAATCTCGCCGCAAAGAAAGAAACCGTCTTGCTCGTCATTCCACAACCATATGGAAATCATAATGGTGGGATGATCGCATTTGGACCAGATCGCTATCTCTACATTGGTATGGGCGATGGTGGAGCAGGAGGCGATCCCAAAAATTATGCACAGAATCGAAACGAGCTACTAGGGAAATTCCTCCGAATTGATGTGGAGCAGCAACGTCCCTATGGCATCCCGACTGACAACCCCTTTGTGAAAGAACAGGGCCAATCAGAAATCTTTGCTTGGGGACTTCGCAATCCCTGGCGGTTTTCGTTTGATCGAAAAACTGGAGAACTCTGGACCGGTGATGTGGGACAAAACGAGTGGGAAGAAATCGATGTGATTCAGAAAGGGGAAAATTATGGATGGCGCTTTTTAGAGGGCACCCACTGTTTCAATCCTGAAACCAACTGCCGCCACGGAGGGAATTTTGTCGACCCGGTAACCGAATATGCCCATTCGTCCGGCCGATGCTCCGTGACCGGAGGTTATGTGTATCGCGGCAAAAAAATCCCTCCTTTACAAGGGACCTATATCTTCGGAGATTTTTGCTCAGGGGAAATCTGGGGTTACCAGGATGGCGATACCCGAAAACTTCAGTCGACAGATTTACAGATTTCTTCGTTTGGAGAAGATCAAGAGGGAGAACTATACGTGGTGGGGTACGCAGGGGAGATTGTTCGAATAGTACCGAAAGCTGTCGACCGCACACGGGAGGAAACCATTCGCTCTGAACATCTCAACAAAGATACATCTAAAACTTCTCGACTTTTTTGAACAACTCGATTTCGTCGAGAACTTTTCCGACTCCATAGACGACCGAGGTAAGAGGATCTTCCACCGTAATAATGGGTAAATTCGTTTCCTCCTGAAACCGAGTCGCAATACCAGGTAACATTGAACCACCACCGGTAATCACCACGCCCTTATCAATGATGTCACCAGCCAATTCTGGGGGGGTATTTTCGAGTGCTGTACGCAAGGCGTTAACAATAGAATGGATGGGATCTTCTAAGGCTTCCCGAATTTCAGAATCATTCACGACCACCGTTCGAGGAATCCCGGAAATCATATCTCGCCCTTTGACCATCATGGTCTTGGCCTGCTCCAACGGATAGGCCGATCCGACCTCAATTTTCACGCGTTCGGCCATGTGTTCACCAATCAGTAAGTTATATCGGCGCTTGATATAACTCAAGATGGCATCGTCCATGGAATCACCTGCTACCTTCACGGACTCGCTACACACAATCCCGCCAAGAGAAATAACGGCAATATCCGTGGTCCCACCACCAATGTCGACCACCATATTCCCCGAAGGCTCAGTGATCGGCAAACCAGCGCCAATGGCGGCAGCGACGGGCTCTTCAATGAGATAGACCTCACGGGCACCGGCTTGGCTCGCGGACTCCCTCACGGCACGTTGTTCAACTTCAGTAATCCGGGAGGGGACACCTATAATACATCGGGGTCGCACAAAGGCTCGCCGATTATGGGATTTGGTAATAAAATATTCCAGCATCCGCTCCGTCATCGCGAAATCAGCAATCACCCCTTCTTTAATGGGACGAATCGCGACAATATTACCTGGCGTCCGACCGACCATACGCTTAGCTTCCACACCGACAGCCAACACGGAATTGGATTGCTTATCAATGGCCACCACCGACGGTTCATTCAAGGTAATGCCTTTACCTCGAACATACACCAAGGTCGTGGCCGTACCTAAATCAATGGCGAGATCACTAGAAAACCACCCAAGCACATCACTTAACCCTGCCATGAAGCCCCCATAATGAAAAGACGGTGGATCAGAGAATATCGATCATGAATCCCTACAAAATGCACTATCGACATATATCGGGAAACGACTTGGAAAAATAAAGGAATAAATGGAAATAAGTTTGGAAACGATATTTATTCAAAAAAACCATTGGTTCATCCATGATTCCAACCGCTTGGGGACAACCCCTACAATTAGGACGACACCCGTCCCAATCAAAATCACAAGAGTTGTTCAAGGTGGGAAAACACACGGCACCGCTAGCCCTTCATAGGCCCGCCACAGGCTAGGCGATCAACAGGCCTATGTCAAGAGTTGTGACCGAGACCAGACACCCTTATTCAAATGAGGCAAGTTGGACACTAACCTGAGTGGCCTTCTCCTAGGAATCTTATTCTTTAGCACCCTTGCCCTCTAGGGCCGGTATGGTATAACTAGGAAGACTTTTTCATTTTAGTTATCCTCCAGACCATTTCCCAATTGAAGTAAGAGTTACGGCTGTCGTGTCAAAAAAAGTTCTGCTGCTTGTCATCACCCTCGGGCTCATTGCGACCTACCTGGGACTGATTGGAAACGCACGATGGGGAGATTCAACTCCGCCTGAAATTTCTCTGGAACAACCGTTCGAGTTAGTCGGACCCACCACCCCCCTCGTGGTCAGGATTCAAGACAATGAAACCGGTCTACGTGATGTCTCTATCCGAATTATCCACAACTTAGAAACTTTCGTGTTAGCCGACCAAGAATTTACTTCCGATGGTTGGCTGTCGGTAGCAGGGGGCAAAGAACACGAATTTGCCTTTGAGAACATTCCCTATGCCAGCTCCGATCTCCCCCGACGACAAGGGCAAGCACAATTAATCGTGACCGCACGGGATTATTCTTGGCGCAATTTATTTGAAGGAAACGGACATCGAATTGAGGTGGCTTTTACTCCGCAATTTACGCCACCTCGCCTAGAACTGCTCTCGCTTCCATCAACCATTGTACAAGGGGGCACTGGAGTCGTGCGGTATCGGGTCATCCCTGAGGTTCCTACCCATGGAGTGAGAATTGGCAAGGCCTTTTTCCCAGGGTTTCCAGCCCCTGACAAGGCCGGGATGTTTGCCTTTGTGGCATTTCCTTACAATGCGCCCCGAACCACACCTATCCACATCATGGCGGATGATGGATTCGGCAATAGCGCTCTCCTAGACGTGGATTTTCAGATAACACCAAAATTTTGGCGTACTCGACCTATCAAAATTTCCGATAAATTTATTCGGAAAACGGTCCCCTCTATTTTAGCGCAAACACCTGAACTGACCAGCCAAGGTGATCTGCTAGAAGATTTCCTCCAAGTGAATGACACGTTGCGCAAAATCAATAATCAAACCATCGCGGATCTCAGCAAGCAATCTCGTCCTGAACTGTTATGGAAAGGGGCCTTCCGCCAACTCTCCGGCTCCCAAGTTCAGGCCTCCTTCGCCGATCATCGGGAATATATGTATAAAGGAAAAGTCGTCGACACCCAGGATCACTTAGGATTCGATCTGGCCGTCACCAAGCATTATCCAGTTGAAGCGGCAAATCATGGGATCGTGCTCCTTGCAGGCTATTTGGGGATTTATGGCAACACCGTCATTCTGGACCATGGGTACGGGCTCCTGTCACTCTATGCGCATCTCTCCTCCATTGATGCCAAGGTTGGGGACAGCGTGATTCTTGGGCAATCCCTTGGCAAGTCAGGAACAACTGGACTCGCTGGCGGCGATCACCTACATTTCAGTCTCATCATACATGGTG
>JAJDBR010000145.1 GCA_029261275.1 Nitrospirales bacterium | reverse complement strand
TCTCCCCGTTGGATGCCTCGTTGCTTTCCTCGTTGCGTGCCTCGTTGCTTTCCTCGTTGGATGCCTCGTTGCGTGCCTCGTTGGGTTCCTCGTTGCTTTCCTCGTTGGATGCCTCGTTGCTTTCCTCGTTGGGTTCCTCGTTGCTTTCCTCGTTGGATGCCTCGTTGCGTGCCTCGTTGGATGCCTCGTTGCGTGCCTCGTTGGGTAATCATTGGCATTATGGCCTGGCCGAAAGTTACTGGCCTGTTTTTTATGCCGTTTGCCAAGAGATCGGGGTGCCGTTTGCCAGAAAAGATTCTGACCTCCTGCAACTCCATCTTGATTACTGTCGGTCTGCACTGTGGTGTACGGCATACACGGGAATCGCGTTTATCTCCCGGTTCCCTGCGCACCTCAAGCAACAACGTATTGGGGATCGCCTACAACTCCACAATCCTCACGGGGCGGCTATTGAGTTTCATGATGGGTTTTCGGTATACGCGCTCAATGGTGTGTTGGTGCCACAAGCCGTAGTGGACACCTCTGCGGACACGCTCTCGGCTCAGACCTGGGTGGTTGAAGAAACCAATGCCGAAATTCGGCGAGAGGCCGTGCGGAAAATGGGTATCGAACAGGTGTGTCAGCAACTCAAGGCCAAAACCGTTGACCGTCACGGCGCGTATGAATTGCTGTTGCTCGACGTAGGCCGAGATGAGCCTCGCCCCTATCTTAAAATGAAAAATCCGTCGATTGGGGTCTACCACATTGAGGGCGTGGCACCAGGCATTACGACGGTAAAAAACGCCCTGCAATGGCGTAACCATTTAGACGAGGCAGAGATGAGCGACGAAGATGGACTCGATTGGTACCAGCAAGGGGATGTCATTCTGAAACCCAAGCAGGCCGGTAAGCTCAAATCATCCCCAACCATTTTAACGTAGGAGGTTGTCATGGTTATTCGAGAATCCAGAATTTTACAAGAAGGTGAAGCGACGGGCCACGCGCATCGAGCTTGTGCCTTAGGTACGGTCTATGAAACGGGTGACGCCATCTCCCTGTCAAGCGAAACAGGCACCACCATTACCCATGAAGAACATGCGCCCGTAAAACTCCCGCCAGGTGAGTTTGTGGTGGAGATTGTTCGGGAATACGATCATTTCGCCGAAGAGGCGCGGGCGGTGGTGGATTAATTAGACTTGCAAAAGGTGAGAGGTGAATTAGCAGACCTGCAATGGCAGATTGGAAATTTAGGATGACCATACCGAACCAACCACCGCCAAGAATAACCGATATCGTGTTGGAGAGTTTTATTGAAAATCCACAGGCCATAGATCCACGGTTATGGGTTCGCACAGGGCTTGACTTACAAGACTGCCGCCGTGAGTTGCGGGAAGCTCTCGATGGACTTGATGAACATTGGGATAAAGGATGCGGGTTGAGTGATCGATTACGAGCAAAATATGGCTGGGATACGGAGGAGGAGTGAATATGGGTAACTGGCTAGAGCAACGCAGGAAGATGAGAAGAGTCCGCAAGACTATAACTATGTGTATGGGCCTCTTATGTATCCCTCTCGCCGTGGTCAGTTATTATGTGGGGCTGAAGTGGTTCATGATTCATGGTCTTGGCCTTACCCAGTCTGCGGAGTTGAATGCAGCGGCTTTCCCCTTGACGCTGATTACGTTTGCTTCAGTGCTAGGTGTTGGGTATGTGATGTTGGTAGAGAACGGGGAGTGAGCCGCGTGGAAGGACATGCAAGAAAAAGGACCGGATCGAGTACAGCGTTTAGTTCGCGACTTGACGCACCTGTCTCACGGACCTGGTTCCTGGTGGGAAGCCAATATCAAGCTTGGCCTCACTCCCCCCACTTATGAAAGGAGAAAGTAGATGCCACGACCGAAAAAATATAGCCAAGCCTATGCGGCGATGAAGGAGGGGGCGTGATGGCCCAAGACTCGTTCTCTCTTAAAGAGGGCTATGTGGTCCTAAATTATCCAGCAGAAATGTCCCCAGAAAGCTATGGGGATTTTGAGGAATGGGTACACCTGGTTTTGAGAGTTGCAAAGCGTCGCTCAGAGCATACAAAGGCCTCGACCAAGGCTGATGACGCATGACCCCCGGCCTCCTCAACGCAGAACAGGCGGCGGCGTTGCTCGGCCTCACGGATAAGCAGGGCCGACCTGACCGCATGAAGGTGTACCAAAACCCGGATATTCCCCGGTGCTGGGTGAGTAAACGCCGGGTGCGCTTTGACCCGGAGGAATTGCTACAGTACGCCAAACGCCACCGGAGACCGGGGCCTGAGCGGGAGGTGGTGCATCGGCGGAAATTGTATGAATGAAAGGAAGCAAGGGATGAAGACACCGCTTGCAGTGCAAGCTGACCGAGTGAAAGTTTTTCACACACTAGATGATTTGCGGAAAGAGTGTTCCGCCTCGGGCGCTCGGGAAGGCTTGTCTCCAATTGACTTATTTATGGCCGTCCATAACTTTCATAAACTCATCATTGAACACCTGGAGGATTTATGCCCAGAGGTTGAATGGAGATCTATGGCAAAAAAGACATTTTCGGATGCGTTAGATTCTCAGGCGAGACATGACTAGCTACACCTTCACCATTACCAAGCGGCAGACCAAGACCAAGGGTGTCGCCTTTGACCTGTTCGTCAAAATAGACCGCACACGGTACCGCCCGACGCTGGGCTATGACCTCACCGACCAGGAAGCCCACCAACGAGCGATTGCCATGATTGCCACGATACAACGGAGTCTCAAAGCGCCGAGGGTGCCCTTGGTGGTGAACCCGAACGCGGCGACTACGCTCGCCGATGTGCTGCCCATTTATTGGCACACCATGAAACTCCATCGGCGGGTGGAGACCGACCGGCCACGATCCATTCTTGACACCCATCTCCTCCCGTTTTTTAAGGATCAATACTTGGCCGCGTTGACCGCACAAGATGGCCTGGATTACGTCCAGTCTCGCAAACGCCAGGGGGCCAAGGATGGCACCATTTTACGCGAATATGGGGTCTTGTTACGGCTCCTGAATTTGGCTGTGGACTATGATCTCCTCGATAAGAACCGTCTCAAGGTGGTGCATATTCCGAAGCCAGAGAGCCGTAAGCGGGTAGCCACGATGGCCGAGCTCACCACGTTAGAGAAGACGGTGAGCCCGGAGCTGTGGCGCATGTGTGTGGTCGCGCTCCATACCGGCCTGCGCCAAGCCAAAATTCTGGCCATTGATGAGCGGTGGCTGCGTTTAGAGGAGGACGGGTGGTGGTTGGTGCTGCCGAAAGCTCGCTCGAAAATCAAGAGCAATGCGTCGAAGATTCCCTTGAATGCGTCCGCCATCGGGGCGTTGCTCCCCGCAGGCCAACCCTTGTCGACTGGCCGGATCTTCTCACGGTGGAATACCCGTGATTCGTTTAAGACCGCCTGGTTTCGGGAAGTGGGGCAAACCAGCATTCAGGGGTTGACCTTCCACGACCTCAAACATACGTGCCTGACACGGCTCCAAAATTGTCATGTGATCTATGAAGTTCGGCAATGGCTCGGGGGGCATACGATGAAGGGGGAGACCGCCACCTATTCGCATGGAGGCCACGGCTGGGATGCGCTGTTACGGGAGGCGGTGACGAAATTGGAAGAGGCCTATGGGGTGGCCGAGAAGAAGGTGGTAGTGACGAAGGAAGGGGAGTCAAGGGGGGATGCATGACCGCTGAGTTTATCCAAGACGTGATTCAGATGCTGTCTTTTAGTACTTGGTACGGCGTCTATGTTCCGGAATTCACGTATGAGAACATGAGGATTGATGCAGCTATTATTGAAACTAGGAAAAGGTGGATTCGTGGCTTTGAAATAAAAGTGTCTCGTGCCGATTTTCTCCGGGATGAAAAGTGGCAGAACTACTCAGAGTTTACCTCAAGCCTGACGTTGATATGTCCAGAAGGATTGATTGCCCCAGAAGAAATCCCTAAGCCATTTGGCTTGGCTTGGGTGGATGAGTTGAAGGGGGTGACATGGAAGAAGCGGCCTAAGCGTTTTCAGAGAAGAGACTGCTACGCTTGGACCCTTCAGTATACCAGTGTCATTGAAAAGGAACTACCAAGATTAATGCATGAAATACGAGAGATGAGAATTTGCCTCAAGGGCTATGAGCAACCAAAAATAGCCGAAACTGTCCTATGATCTGTCCTATGAATGGAACGGCTGCACATTCACGAATTCTCGGAAAGGTGAACCCGTTGAAATCAGAAGAAAAAACGAAGGAGGGGGAGAATGATGGCTGAACGAACGCTAGCGCGTCGAGTGATTGGTCGTTACCCGACGCTGCACGCCTTCCCAGATTGGAAAGAGACCGAAAGCGGGGACTCATTGTACTTGCCTTTTGGGTATCAAGAGGGCGCTTCTTGCGAAGAGAAAATTTCCGCCATGCGGCAGTTTGATTTGTGGCAATTCAGTATTTATCAAGCAGCCAGAAGGCGGGGGTATCGGTGTAAGAGTCAAGTAGAGGGGCATGGCCGAAGGATGTGGCTGTATAAGAAAAGGGCATCAGTCCCGTTAGAAGTGAGCGTGCCAGCGCCGTCTACGCCTCCCTATGTAGGATTTAGTTTGACGATTTCAGCATCCGTCATTGAAGCGATGAAATCGACGGTGCGTGAATTGTGCGCGAGGGAGGACGTTATTCGGGAGGAGAAGACACGATTACAACAAAAAATTAAGGCCGGGATTACCATCCTAGAGAGCTACAGGGATGACGAGTGAATATCGGAAATTAACGCAATTGGCGATTGTCTACTTGATGCAGGGTATGATAATGTTTCTTTGTGAAAAATATTCGTCGGTACGTCAACAGAATTTCTATTAGTGGTTTATTTGTTCTAGTTACTATCGCGCTTACTCACCTATTGGAGTTTGCGGGTCACGTAGATTTGCTATGGACTTACAAAAAAGAGCTATTTGAATATGGTGATTTAGTGATGGCTTGGAGTGGAGAGCATATAATACTCATTCAATTTATTTTTATTGGCCTTGGGCTGTTACTCATTGGTTATGGCCCTTATTTAACGCAAAAACTCAGCACGTATTCACCGTTTAAGATTGAATTTAGGCCACAAGATCCTTCATTTTCATTTTCTTCGCCAAACCCATATTTTACTGAACAGGTCAAGCGAATACGAATCACAAACGCCAGCAAAACTCGCCCCATTGGTAATGTGAAGGTGACCATGAACAATCTAGATCCTCAACTCAATCTTCTGTACGCCTCTCCTGTACCACTACGGTTTACCAATGACCAAAAGCCACCATTTGATCAATTCCGAGTGTTAAATGAGGGTGAGTCAGTATTTGTTGATGTAGTTTCGTTGAAACACTCATCTGAACTGCCGCCGGGAACCTCACAACTCCATGTCGAGCATGCCAAAACACCAGAAAGTCAGATGATCACCAATGACTCTTATAATTTTAAAATTATAGTATCCGGTGATGGAGCACATGAAAAAAGCTCCCATTTCAATGTACGCATGAAAAATCAATGTATTGTTATGACAACAATCGAGGAAAAGAGCGTGCTCAGCGCCTCATGGGCGGAATTTTGCGGTTACTTAGGCTGGTTAAAGAGAAAATTGCCTCTAACTTCTAATAGTAAAGCTAAGTTATGGGATTTACGGACTCAAGGGGTTTCGTTGCGAAATGAGAATGTGGATCATTGGAGCTATCCAGAATGGAAAGAAAGGTTTGAGAGTTGGCATAGCGAATTATTATTAGAAGCACAAAAGATTTCTACTGGACTGGGTTCTTACCTTGAGACATTAGATCAATGCACTCAGCCAGATTTAGTGAGTCCAGCCAATAGAGAGCATGAGCAGGATTTAAGAGTTCTATCTGAGGTTTTATTTAGGCTGCAAAAATTTTTAGAAGGCCACGACCTAAACCTTTGACGGCTTTTAAGAGGCAATCAAATCTTGATATTCCACCTTCTGTGACTCAATGAGCTTCTTGAGGGTATCGCGGAAGAGGTATTGGTTGTGCCGGTTGTTGATGCGCCATTCCAACTCATCTAAGTAAGCATCTAAATGTTTGGCGCTGACCTTGTGATACGTGCCCATGACTGAGCGTTTCAAAAGACTCCAAATATTCTCAATGCCGTTGGTGTGGATATTGTCACCCTTCACCCACTGCTTTTTCTTATGGTTCACGCTCTCATGCTTGGTGTCATGATCGGCAATGCCTTTGTAGGCTGGGTATTCGTCAGTAATAATCAGTTCGGTGTCTGGCTTCGTGTGGGTCTTGATGAATTTGTGGAGCGTTTTTCTGTCGGCCTTGGCGATTTTCTGCATACGGACTTTGCCATCACGCTGAAGGATGCCCACAACTAACGATTTGTTTTTCTTATAGTTGCCTATGCCGGTGCCCTGGCCTTCGAGTTTGCCACCGACCCAGGTTTCGTCCACTTCGACGGTACCCTTGAGTTGCTCGGCATTCAATTCGGTCATGGCCGCTCGAATCCGATGGCACAGGTACCAGGCGGTTTTATAGGACACCTTGATGGTCCGTTTGACTTGGTTAGCGGAGATGCCCTTCTTGGATTCGACCATCATATAAATGACCGCGAACCATTTCTGTAGGGGAAGATGCGAGTCATGGAAGATTGTCCCAGAAGTCACTGAGAATCGATAGCGGCAGCGGTTACAATCAAACTGCCACCGGGCATAAATCCGAGACACGCTCACATAGTCACAGCGAGGGCAGCGGGGACCATCAGGCCAGCGCAGATCCTCTAAGACCTGTAGACATTTTTCGTGTGAATTAAATTCACTCATCATGGTCACAATGTCGAGTTGTGGCGTTTCAAGAGGCATGATATGGCTCCTAAAAAGAAACCTTCCGATATGACCACCAAAGATTTAGCGAAGAAACTCTTTCCATCAGAGGTACGGAAAGAATTAGAGCGGGTGGCCCATGAGAAGGAGAAACCGAAGAAAAAGAAGTAATTCTTAACATGAGGCCAGTCTAGCAAATGCCGGAACGTGCGTCAAGTATATAATCGCCACGCAATTTGTCCTATGATCTGTCCTATGAATGGGATAAATGAACTGTACGGAAAAATCGTATAGTTGAACCCGTTGAAATCAGAAGAAATATTGGTGCCGAGGCACAGAATCGAACTGTGGACACCAGCCTTTTCAGGGCTGTGCTCTACCAACTGAGCTACCTCGGCACACGAATTTTTGTTAAAGCCCTTACTACATGACCGTGGAGAAAAGGCCAATGTGTGTACCAGGATTTTACCTGTAAAATCAAGCAAAAGGCTAGGTTGCTTCTCAGGTTCAGGCCGAAGGAGATTTCTTGACGGTTTTTATAATTGCCAGGTATTCTGCTGGACGCTTCGGCTCTCTAGGTGAATTGAGTCGGTTACATCACGTCCTCATTTTTACTACTTGGAAATTGAAGAGATAAAGGCCTACATAAATGGAAGACAATGTGTCTGAAGAAGATCTTGAAGTTGTTGATGATCCAAAGGAAGAAGAAGTCCTTGAGGAGGAGAAAGAGCTTTCTCATGAAGAATACCTCGCGCTGGTCTTACAAAAAGCCACAGACGCGACTCGTCCCCTCAGCGGAATGATTGCCATGAAAAAAAATGCGGCCTTGATGGCGATGGCAGACGGTCTTGAAGAAGCTCAGGAAGCGATTCTTGAGGCCAACGAGGAAGATCTCAAGGCGTTTGAGGGAGATGAGATGCGTGCCGCCATGGCCGATCGGCTTCGGTTAACTCCTGAACGAATTTCCGATATGGCCAAGCAAATTAGGGAAATCGCTGATTTGCGAGATCCTGTCGGGGAATCAAAAGGGTTTTGGCAGCGTCCGAATGGGATCAGGGTCGGGCGGGTGCGGGTGCCCATTGGGGTCATTGGAATAATTTATGAATCGCGTCCAAATGTCACGGCTGATGCTGCAGCCTTATGCTTGAAATCCGGTAATGTGTGTGTGTTGCGGGGAGGTTCTGAGGCACTCCATTCC
>JAJDBR010000144.1 GCA_029261275.1 Nitrospirales bacterium | reverse complement strand
TTGCTCAAGAGCATTTGTCGCATCGCAAAGAGCTTATGAGTGCCGATTTCCAACACAGAGATCGCTCGAAGAATTTCCGCATATTGTTCGGGGACTGGATCAACAGCGATGTCTTCTCCGTAGACACACTCAAGGGTACTGAGGTCGGCAAGCCACCGCACATTCTGAAAAAGTGCGGGAGAGACAACAAAGATCGGATGCATTCTTATGTATGGATCGTAGGCTGTGACCAAAGAGTGTTTAAGGTCCTGGCGCAAACTTCCCTGAGTTCGGTCGAGATCAAGCACTACTATCAAATCTAGGTCAGAAATCCCCGGGGCTTTGATCATCCCTGTTGAATAGATGGATACAACCGCGGGCGACCTTCTGAGCTGCTCTATTTCGGCTTGTGTCGCTCGTTCGTAATCATCTATGTCACGCTTAATGACGTCGTCGGTGATTGACATAGGTGCTCCCAAAGGTACTCCGCAAGCGCCAGTGATCGCTGCTGCCAATTGCTTGGCAGTTGACGATCATAGGCATGATTTAAATTTCCAGACAACCCTCGCCGTAAAAGGTATTGAAACACAAACGGGTTGCGGACGTAGGTTTGAACCACATTAACTAGAAGCGGCGGACGATAGTTCCAGCGTTCTCGAACGACGCTTACCTCGGTCATGATCGACCAAATATCGAAAGGAACAATCTTTTCGACTCGATCGAAGGAATCCCCTTTGAAGGTTGGACGTCCCATTGCTCCTTCGAATAGCGCCGGTAGCAACATGATACAGCTTAATACACTCTTAATCGCGAACGGCGTTCGAATTTCTGTCCCCTTCTCAACGATGCTTCGTAAATAAGACAACATGTTGAAGTAGGACATTCCCGAACCGAGCGAAGAAGGTGTTACATGGAAGACGAGCTTCGAGCCTTGCCCAGGAGAAAGAGAACTTGCCTTTGCTATAGCAGCAACCGGTAAATACGATTCCCTATAGCGATACATATCGATCTGAGAGGAAAGCATAACACCATGATGTTGTAGAGGATCGAATGCACTCAAGCAACGGTTGATTCGAAACGTGGCTTTGGCAAGCTCCCGCAACTTATGAGGGTTCGCAAGGGCCTCATTCGACACGATCATCCATAAATCAAGATCGCTGTACCCAATCTGCTGCCGTGTTCCTACGCTGCCCTGAACCAATAGCATCGTTTGCAATTGATTCGAAGTTTCTATCTCGGAGAATATTCTTTGAATCAGAGTAAGCTGTGGATGTGGATCGAGATGGTTTTCTCCAGCAAGATGCACGCTCATCTTAGGTCCCTTACATGGATGCAATGCGATCTGTCTTTCCAGCAGTTCATAGAGGTTAGCTAGTCTTTCAGGTATACCTTGGGTTGCCACTTGGAACGGCCTGCAATCCTCCTTGAGTTTATTGACTGCCAACTCCCAAGCCTTTTGCACCCCAACAGCGACCCACCCATGAGGAGCTTCCATTGGGCGCTGAAGCAAACGATCTTGCCAGCGAAGCCCCCCTCCATTCATGTACGACTCCAATAGTTCATGAAGTAAATCCTGGAAAATATCGAGCCAAAATTGATGCGGCATGACGGAGGCAGCGTATTTCTCTGGCGCAAGGCGAATACATCGTGCACGAACCACGCTTGTTTTCTTGTCCTCTGCTTGGAGCCATGCCTGACTTTCATCATCCCAATGGTACGACATTTACGTTTTGTATACCTCCACGATTTCCCACTGGTGTTTTTAACAACGCTAAACCTGAGTCACGTCCGAAGTTGGTTAAAACTATCAATAATTAGGTTTAGCGGCAGCTTATCTACAATGCTACCTAAAGTTCATAGTCCAATATTTGCGAGCGACACCTGTATGTTTCAGCTGACCGCGGTGTAACTTTCTAAATCTGGTTCTTTCCTTGCATTTATTATATAGAGCAACCGCAGGAAATTAGCGAGAATCATAAGGCTACTAATAGTTAAGAGAATCAAGGCCCCGGCATAGGCCCCGTAATCAGGAACAAACACCAGGCCGAGCAGCAGAGAGAAGACACCTCCAATTATCGCCAGACCCAAATAGAAAGACTCTTGATTCAAGGCTATATTATGTTGTGTGATAGACATTCCCACGCCCGCTATCACTACCCAAATACAAAGGATCGGTGAATATTGAGACATGACATCAAAACGAAGATCGGCCAGGAATTGTGGTAAGAACTGAATGGCTGTCCATGCACCAATTGCCAGAAAAGCGGAACCCGCAAAGAGAAAACTGGCATTATAGATTAGGGAACGGAGGGCTCCGCTTTTTGATCTACATGCTTCTGCAATCGTCCTATTACTCAAACGTATAACCTGTCCCTGAAATAAGAATATTATGGCCATGATCTGAAATGCTAAGCTATACGAGGACAACTCCACTGGATCATTATTTGCCGCTAAAATGAGTTGACTGCCATGCGTCACACAAGAATTTGCAACGCCTGCAATGGTAATGTGGAAATTTATGCCATCCCCATTTCGCTTTGGTGGAGATAGCTTTAGTTGGAAGTTGATGCATGCGTGACGTGCCCACCATGATTTCATCTGCAAACATATGAAAAATATTCTACTGATTAGGAGGAGTAGGCCTATCAAAAATGTCTCAGACACGTCTTGAGTATAGAGATATAGCATACCAATCAGTAGCAAATTGCAAACACGCTCGCTGAGGCCCAAAACATTCTGTCGTCTCGTGTCATGCGAATAATCAAACCACGACGTAGGATATAAACCTAATAGGCCTGCCCATAGTGAGAGACTAACCATAGAAATGGCATCAGCAATATTGCTTGTGTAAAGATTGCTTGCAACGACAAGTACTATTGAGACTCCCAAACAAACAAACAGTCGCTGACCGAAATTCGACGCAGCCATATTGTCCACGGTATCTGCTGTTCCTACGGCATCTCGAACGAACGTTCTATCGCTACCGAGGTTAATAAGGGGAGTGACAAACACTCCTACTGCGAGCCCGAGCGCGACCCAAGAAAAATTCTCGGCGCCCAATAGGCGAGCCAATAGTAAAATGATGAAAAAACTGAGGAGGGCAGATGAATAACTTAGCAATAAATTTATTGACAGTTTCTTCATTGCTGATGGGTGCTTCCTATTTGCCTCTCCAACATATCTGACCATAGAGCACTTGAGAATTTATCCTGGTTTAGTGCAGACTGCGTTGATCGCCTTTAGAATGAGAAATGCGGATAAACCATGATTCACGAGTTCTGTGCCGTTATCACTAGAGAGGCAACAATAGCGAGTATTCATTATGGAAGCAGGTTGAATGCTGAGGTGTGCATGAAATCTAATTTAACCTGGCGCATCATTTACGCTTTCCTGTCAGATCGTGGCATTCAGTCCGGAATGAGAGGTTAGTGGGATTGCTAGCCGTTGCCCGCTTGGCTCAGTAGGAGTTCCCAAGCGGCGAATGCATGCCGCTTTTCATATTGTTGATTGAAAATCGCACGTGCCTGTTCACCCATATTTTTTGCTCGCTCCAAGTCTTGCGACAGTTCTAATACCCTGTCTGCAAGCCCACTGCTATCCCCGATCGATACTATGTAGCCACATGTTGCTGCTTTTAGAATACTTGGTATCTCTCCATTGTGATCACCCACATAAATCGTTGGCCGGCCTACTGCCGCGATACCATAAAACTTGCTCGGCACAATCAGGCCTTCCATTGCGGGTAGCAACGAAATGAGATGAATGTCCGGAACATTGAGGCTTAGGTTAAGGCCATCCCGTGGTTGGTATGGTTTAAAGAAAATATTTTTCAGTTTTCTTCTCTGAACTTCAGCTCCGAGCCATGCTCGCTGCGCCCCGCTTCCTATGAAAATAAATTGAATATCATCTACCTTGTCTAATATTTGTGCTGCCTTCAAGATTGTTTCAAACTCGTGAACCCGTCCCATATTTCCTGAATACCCAACAACGAATTTATTCTCAAGCCCCCAACTCTTTCTAAGGGGATTGACATTCCGATCTATCGGGGAAATCTCATTACTATCAGCCCAATTATGTATCACTTTAATCGTATCCGGCCGAATTCCATTTCCGATTAGCCTCTGGGCCATGCGGTTACCAAGTACCACATTATATCTGGCAGAATGGAGTGAAAAATTCCTTAATCGACACAGAAATCGATCGGTCCACTTGTTTCCAGGAACACCAAGGGCTCTTGCGATTTCCGGAAACAAATCTTGGATCCAATTGATCAGCCTGCCTCCACGGAATCGTACCACCGCCGCGGCGACCACTGAAATAAGAGGGGGATCCGTTTTTACGATGATGATGTCCCCAAACTTGATTAACTTGGCTAGAAACCATGCCGCACTGACATAGAATGTAACATAATCAATTGTTCGTGAAGCCAAATGTCGGCGTCCGAATCGTGATGTCCACACTCTCTTGACATGCACCCCTCCTACCATCTCCACATTCGGTAACCGAGCGGAGGGATCATCGTAAATCTGGCCACTGGTGACTACATGGATTTGAAATTTTTTGGAGCAAAGATGGGTGGCCAGATGCGTCGCAAGATCTGTGAGGAGTTGACTGGTGGCCGAGTGGTCGGGTGAAAAATATCGATTGACGAAAATTAATTTGTTCATGAGGGATGTATAGAGCAGTTATTCAGCTCGAATTTTCTGAGAATAATCTCCATTTCTCTAAGAGGGTAGGCTTCCCCCATATCAGTGATCCGATTACTACAGGAAATCATTGACGTCCGGAGCTGGTTTATAGAACATGCTCTAATTGCTACGGTCATGCGAATCAGGATAGCCGTTCGATATAATGATCACCCAGGACCAATACGTCCATGCGAGTCCGCAAAAAACAATCAAGGGCTTCTTGCGGTTGACACACCACAGGCTCATTCTCATTGAATGAAGTATTGAGAATAATTGGAACATGGGTTAATGATTCGAACTCTTTGAGTAATCGATGATATCTGGGATTCACCTTTTGGCAAACGGTTTGAAGTCTACCTGAGCCATCCACGTGGGTAACTGTGGGAATCTGTGTGCGTTTGTTTTCTCTGACCTGAAAGACTTTCATCATGAAAGGTACATCGTCGTCGGTCTCGAACCATTCACTCACCGCTTCACGAACAATAGATGGAGCAAATGGCCGAAAGGACTCACGGCGTTTAATTTTTAAGTTCAAAATATCTTTCATGTCATCTCGACGCGGATCGCCGAGGATTGAGCGGTTCCCTAAAGCTCGTGGCCCCCATTCCATGCGGTCTTGGAACCACCCGACCACCAAACCATCGGCTATGGCTTTCGCCGTTTGTTTCACCAGTAGATCTTCAGTGACCTTTATCACGCGACATCCTGCTTGACCCAACCGCAGCGCTTCGGCATCAAGCAACGTTTCAATATTAGCCATGGAGAAGTGGGGTCCCCAGTATGCGTGGTCCATGACGAAGTTTCGTTTGCCACCGGACAGGGTACACCAGACCGAAAAAGCTGCGCCGATGGCACCACCGGCATCTCCTGCGGCTGACTGGATGTATGCTCGCTTGAAAGGAGTCCTGGCATATATTTTCCCGTTGGCGACAGAGTTCATGGCGCACCCTCCAGCTAAAGCAAGCGAATCAAGCCTATAACGGGCGTGTAACTTATTTAAAAGATGGAAGAGTGCCTCCTCATACATCCATTGTACAGAACGAGCCATATCTTTATGCTTCTGCTCTAACGGTTCCCCTTCCTTGCGGGCTGGGCCCAACAACTCCTCTAACGGTTTGGCAAACAATTGGCCAATTACTGGAATACCATTATTCCACTTGTACTCAATTTTTTGATTGTGATGACGAAAGAATTCCAAGGCTAGCTCAAACGCGCCGTCACTCTGTTTTCGGACTATGGTTTCCATTTCACAACGAAACTCAGGTTGTCCATAGGGAGCTAGTCCCATTACCTTGTATTCGTCCCCGTAATGAGGAAAACCAAGATACTGGGTCATCGCTTGGTAGAAAATGCCAAGGGAATGGGGGAAAAATACTTTTTTCTCCAGACTAATGGAACCGCCTTTTCCAACACCCCAGGCCGCGCTGGCAAAATCTCCAAACCCATCCACAGACAAGACAACAGCTTCCTCAAATGGACACACAAAAAAACTTGAGGCCACGTGAGCAAGATGGTGTTCAATATGATGTACGGTGGCGCTACAGGACTGTCCTGGAAATTCTTTGGACAAGGTATCTGCTATAGACATCCGTTGGCGGGCATTCCTCGCCCGATCGATGATTATTCGCCAGTCTGGTCGTGTGACAAGGCTGTACCATGTCTTTCGGAGAAGGTTCGTTTTGGGATTGCTATTTATGGCAATATGATTCACCTCTCCTAGGGAAATTTTTGCTTCCTGAAGGCAGTACTCGATTGCTAATCGAGGGAATCCAGCCCAATGTTTTATACGCCGAAAACGTTCCTCTTCTGCAGCGGCCACAAGTTGTCCGTTCTGTACCAGACAAGCGGAAGAATCTGCATGATAGGCGTTCAACCCAAGAATGATCATATCTTTTCTTCTCCTGGTGGTTTCCATGAGGCTACATAGAATTGAGACAGCCATAAGATAAAAGAAGCCTTCATTGAAGAGTAAGAAACTTGCAAATGCGGTGTTTATGCCCAGTAGGCATTCGAGAGAATTTCAGGGCAATTTCATGCAGTGAAATTCTGCCACCTGCCGCTGGCGGGTTCATCACAGCTAAATTTTCGGTTGGACTTCGTCTTCCTGACTTTGGCGTTTAAGGGGCCAAGATAGGACAACTGAAGGGGGGCAAATTGTCGAACAAAAAACTCACGGATCACTCAAAGATCATCCTCCAATGGCTTGCCTTCAAAGACAGAAACGTACCCTTAAGCTTGCAATTGGCGTTCGCTTTTGATGAGCCGTACCACAGATACTCACAAATATTTTTAGTGAGATCGATACCAGAATTTTGGCCTGATCCCTGTCATCGTCATACATAAATTCTCAAGCTCAAAATAATGTTTTCTAAATGTTTCGTAGTCAATTCCGTAGAAAATTCATTTGCGCCCGCGTTGCTAATCTTCAAACGATATTTCGTTGCATACACCAAATCATACTGACAAGGATGCCACGGTTCATTGAAATCTTGTCCCCTACATCTACTCCATGCTAAGGCACAGCAATCCGCGCTACATCCACCAGTTTACGCTGACAGTCTTAATCCAGATAAACAATGCCTTTTTCTACCGATGGGGCCTGGACTAATCATATTGAAAGACTTATGCGTACCATTCATTTAGTAGTTAGCAAATGTCAAAACGGAGACTAGACAAAATTATTTCAAAAAGCAATAATCGCCTTCCCACTTATGGAAAAACCGATGAAAAAAGCGCTTATAACAGGAATTACTGGGCAAGATGGCTCGTACCTTGCTGAGTTTCTACTCGCTAAAGGCTACGAGGTCTATGGGATTATCCGGCGTTCGAGCTCATTCAACACTGGCCGCATTGATCAGATCTATGAAGATCCCCACGTCCCTAACCCTCATCTGCGGCTTGTATTCGGTGATTTGAATGATGCCAGTTCGCTAAATCGTATTCTCCGCACAGTTCAGCCTGATGAGATCTATAACCTCGGTGCCCAAAGTCATGTCAGAGTGAGTTTTGATATCCCCGAATACACAGCAGAAGTCACAGGAGTCGGAACCATCCGTTTGCTTGAAGCGATCCGAGAGTCTGGGTTAACGCCAAAATTCTATCAGGCTTCCTCAAGTGAAATGTTTGGAAAAGTCCAAGATGTTCCCCAGCGGGAAACCACACCGTTTTATCCAAGAAGCCCCTATGGGGCCGCCAAGGTCTATTCCTATTGGATTACAGTGAATTACAGGGAAGGCTACAATCTCTTCGCATGCAATGGCATTCTATTTAACCATGAGTCTCCACGGCGAGGCGAAACGTTTGTGACACGAAAAATCACCAAGGCAGCGGCTCGTATTAAGTTGGGCGTTCAAGAGCATCTTTTTTTGGGAAATCTTGACGCCAAACGTGACTGGGGATTTGCCGGGGATTATATTCAGGCCATGTGGCTCATGCTTCAGGCCGATGTCCCTGACGACTTTGTCATTGCCACAGGCGAGACCCATACGGTAAAAGAATTCCTTGAAGTAGCATTTGGTCGCCTACAGCTCAACTGGCGCAATCATGTAAAAATTGACCCCAAATATTATCGCCCCACAGAAGTCGATCTATTGATTGGAGACGCGTCAAAAGCACGCCACGTCTTGGGATGGGAACCAAAAGTTAAATTTGAAGAGTTAGCGGCCATGATGGTCGATGCTGATTTATCCCTCGAACGGGAACGCCTCGAGGGCGCTCAACCGAAAAAGGCGTAACCTTGTCCTATTGGTCTGATAGGCGAATTGTCGTAACGGGAGGCGCTGGATTTCTAGGATCCTTCGTCGTAGAACAACTCCAGGCGCGAGGCTGCCAACAGATCTTTGTCCCTCGAAGCAAAGACTACAACCTTGTCGAAATGGAGGCCGTCAAACGCTTGTATGAGGATACCCATCCAGACATGGTGCTTCATCTTGCTGCACGCGTTGGTGGGATCGGAGCCAACCAAGCCAATGCTGGAAAATTTTTTTATGACAACCTGATGATGGGCACGCAATTGATGGAAGTTGCGCGCCAACAGAAGATCAAAAAATTCGTTGCCCTGGCTACCATCTGCGCGTATCCAAACCTGACTCCGATACCGTTTCAAGAAGATGATTTATGGAATGGGTATCCTGAAGAAACCAACGCGCCTTATGGTCTCGCAAAAAAGATGCTTCTTGTCCAATCACAAGCCTATCGCCAGCAGTATAATTTTTCGTCCGTTGTATTATTTCCTGTAAACCTTTTTGGCCCTCGGGATAACTTTGACTTACAAACATCTCATGTCATCCCAGCCTTGATCCGAAAATGCGCAGAAGCCAAAAAGGCCGGTCGTTCCCAGATTGTCTTGTGGGGAGATGGATCTCCCAGCAGAGAATTCCTCTACGTAGAGGATGCCGCAGAAGGCATTCTTCTTGCGGCCCAAGAATACGACCAGAGCCTCCCCGTCAACCTAGGAACAGGAACGGAAATTACCATTCGAGAACTCGCAACTCTTATTGCAGCGGAGGTGGGATTTCCAGGAAGCATTGCCTGGGACACGTCGAAACCCAATGGTCAGCCACGGCGCTGTCTTGATGTCAATCGAGCCAAGCAGCTCTTTGGTTTTGCGGCCAACCATTCACTCCAAGAAGGACTTCAGAAAACAATCCAATGGTTCCTTGCTCATCAGGACTCCCTCCGAGAGGTCCACTTCTGATTCAAAGATACGATCCCAGTCTTCGTCTCTTCAATTTCCTTTAACCTTCCCCATGATTTCAAGAACCTAAAACTTTTCCCTCCGCTGCTCAATACTGTGCGATACACACTGCGTAAGATAATTGACATACGGAGCACCTGGCTTGTACTTGGTCGACAAGGATGATCTCGGAGTCGTTGAGCTCTTCAACCTGGGCGCAAATCCTTCGCTGCACTCAGGACGAAAAACTTGCTGAAACCAAAACCCACCGCAAATGGGTGGTCCACTGCCTGACGAAAACGGGCTAATTTATTACAGGCTCAGATGTTCTCTTCACCAAAACCCACGGGTTGCCAGACTGAGTAAGACCCCTCCTGACAGATACCCTAAGTGACGCACTTTAGTTGAAAAGGCCTGAAGCAACACTTCACAGGCAAAGAAGAGGACAATGAGTTTCGCCATCATCTCTCCAACTTCCACGACCCCCCATTGAACATTAAAGAGAGACGGCATCACCAGTGCCAGAAAGAGTAAGAGATAATCCATGGGATTCGGGGTAAACCGTTTGCCTTTATCCAGATGAATCACTAAGAGCAACCCGATAAACATCAAGCCAAAAAATCCCTGAAACAGCAGATGAAGCCACAGGGTCGCGTCAACAAGGGCATGCTCAACACCATAGAGGACAAAGGTGGATCCAAGGTAGAGCCCCATACGTGTAGTTAAGAGGCTGGTTTTAGAATCTCCCCGGAGCCCCCCAAGGACAAATACTCCAAGCCCTACCATCAGGAACAATCCTTTCTCGGGGAACGTAGAAGGAAGCACCAGCCCCAGGGAAAAAACCCCCACCACTCCCGCGACTAAACCATAGAGGGATCCTTGAGACAACCATGGCCTCGCATGAAGCCATGTGCGCCAATTCAAGGATTCAGCACTCAACCTCTTGAAAAGACCAGTGGACAAGCGCCCAGAGTACACCTGAAAATAAAAAATCCCCACAATGGCTAATAGTAAAAGGTATAACCCTCCCAGCAGGAAGTCAGAACTCCAGCGAAAAATATAGGCCAACACCACCATGCCAATTTGCAACATGTAGATGATGAGAACAACCTGATGATGCGAAAATCCGAGAGTCAGGAGCTTATGATGAAGATGCTCTTGATCCGCTTGGAAAGCCGAGTGGCCAGTCAGGAGGCGTTGGGTCATGACGGCAACCAGATCTAACAAAGGCACACCAATGACAAACAAGAACAGTAAGGGGCTTAAAGGATTTCTTTCAACGTATGTTAAAAGGAGTGTGGCCGCTCCCAAGGCAAAGCCTAAAAACTGGCTTCCGCCATCCCCCATAAATACACGAGCAGGATACGTGTTAAAGCGTAAAAACCCCAACAGCCCTCCCATAACCGGAAGGGTCAGGAACATGACTAGAGTATCATTGATCTGGTAAGCCAGATAGGCTACTAGTCCAAAACTCAGAAACGATACCCCACCCGCCAATCCGTCTAATCCATCTGACAAATTCACGGCATTGGTTATCGCCACAAGCATGATAATTGATAGGGGAGTAGCCAACCAGAAGGAAATCTCAAGGCCTAAAAACATGGAGAAGGGCTGCCAGGAGAGGTGACTGTAAAGCACCAACACTCCTGCCGCCAAAAATTGTCCTCCAAATTTATACCGGACTCGGAGATCGAAAAAATCATCCAAACTTCCCATACATATAATTATGAGTAATCCGGCAACCACGCCAATGACGACGTCAATTTTCGGCGCCCAATAACCAATGGAGGCCAACGCCCCTACCGCAAAGGCTATGCCCCCAATTCTAGCAATAGGTTCCTTATGAACTTTTCGATGACCAGGTTGATCCAGCAGGCCAATCTGTCTGGCCCCTAACATAAGACATGGGGTTAATATGGTCCCAATCAGAAGGGAGGTCAGGAATGCGTAAAACAACGTTCCAGTCATTGGCGAAACGAACCAACTGTTCTAGTTAAAGGGTGATGCTGAAACAGCGTAAAAAAGCTGCATCTGTCTTTTCAAAGAAAGGGCGAATGGCTATGAATCAACTGGGGGGTTCTGTCAAATAAATGTTGCCTGTGGTAGAAGGAATAGTTTGAGTGGCACTACTTTAGTACGCCGCGATTCCGTCTGACCTTTAGACAGTTAATGAGGGAGCCATTCTGTTCACAGAGGGGAGTTTCGTGAAAATGTTTCTTTCTGAGAAATTCTAGAATCGTAAATGCATAAAACCTTCTGTTATCGTTTGTTTGTAATGCTCGCAAGAATAGGGAGCCCTAACTCAAGAGTGACCTGTTCTGGTCGTGTATAGCTCATTTGCAGATGCTCTAATACCAAGGCCAAGGCGAGGCCCACCCCGACTCCCAGAATAAGACCTAGAATGACAATAATATTTTTATTAGATTTAGCAGGCTTTATTGGAACTGTGGCGGCCTGAATCACGCTCACATTCGCGATCTGCTGTCTATCCATTTCTTCGGTAATTTTGGCGGCTTCTACTTTTTCCACGTATCTTCTCAGGTTTTCTTGATCTTTCGTGACTTCACGGGAAAGCATGTCGAACTTCTGTTGGAGCTGGCTGAGATGGCTGACCTGATCATTCAAACCTTGGAGCTGCTTTGTGGTCACTTTGTACCGGGTTTGAAGTGCGGCATGCTGGGATTTCGCACTCAGAAGTTCCAATTCGAGTTGTTGATAGACGGGGTTTCTACCTGTGGTGACCGTATCTCCGAGTTTATCTACTTGTTGGTCGAGAAAACTCTGAACAAGGCTGATCTCTTTTCTGAGGGCAACCAATATTCGAGCCTTATCTTGGTATTTTCCTGAAAGTTCTTGTTCTTTCCGCTTGAGGACAAGCAACTCCCGTTTGGTGTCGTCTATTAAATTCCGTTCCTCATTCACCGTCGAAAGAGGGATTTCTTTGCGTATAGTTTTCATTTGCTGAGCAAGGTAAGAAATTTTTGTCGTGAGGCCCTGAATTTCATTTTGAACGGCCTTGAGCGTGGTGTCTAGCTCTTGTCTTTGTACCAGTAACAGTTCCTTTTGTTTAGGGAATGAAGATATTCCGTGCTCTTGATTGAATTGTTGTAGCCGAGTTTCGGTGTGTTCAAGTCTTGCTCGATAACTCTCGGCCTGTTCTTGTAAGAATGGCGCCTGAGGGGTACTAAATATTTTGAGATGTTTTTCTTTCCAAAAGTTTGCCAACGTGTTGACAACCTTTGCCGCCATTCTTGGATTTTCATGCTGAAAGGTGACTCGAATGACGTTGGACTCTGATTCTTGATTGACATGTAAATTCTCTTTGAACCTTGATTGAGCCGCTTGCATCGGACTCATGTCTTCTGATGCGTTTTCTAGGAAATCGGGATACATACGGTTGATCCCGATTGTCTCGAGAACACGCTGTCTAAGATCCTGACTTGCCAGGATAGTAAGCTCAGGGTCAACAATCGTTTGTACGTCAATAGTCATACGGGGAGTGCTGTCATTGGCATCAGGCGTAAACAGGTGCTCTCTTCCGATCTTGACCAGCAAGCTAGTTTCGGCTTCGAAAACAGGCTTCATGGAAAATGCGAGGACAATCGACGCGAGTGTGATCAAAAAAGAAACGGGTAGGATAATGTGTTTGTATTTAAAGAGAACGGTCAGGATATCCCGTAGGCTCAGTATGCCCATTGGCGGAACGCCCTTGTGCTGTTGTGGGGACATTAAATCCATGGCGCGATCGGGATCTTTCCCTCGTCCTTCTGCTGGCCGTGATGTTGGTATGTTATGAACACATCCCTCAATTAAAGGCTAGAGTCTTGAATAGAGCCATTCTGGAATATAATGATGTTGTCTATTGAACACCACACCGAGCAACTTCCCGCCATTGTGAATAATCCTTTCTTTTATATTGGATATCACATGAGAACGGGTTTTCTCTGCTTCGACCACCATCACTACCCCATCAACGACCGCACATAACTCCAAGCCCTCATCAGAGGTGGCCACCGATGCAGAATCAATGACAATTAGGTCATATTGCTTTCGAATGTGGACCCACAAATCTCGCTTGCTGGCGGCAACCTTATGCTGCACGATTTCTGAGCAGTCTCCGGACAATTGCGCAAGGAACAGGCGGGAATGTACGACTGGAGTGATGGCCTGGTCCAAATTTCCCCCATTCGTCATAATCTGTTGCAAAGACATTTTTGGACTGATGCCAAGAGCATGATGTTGCGTCATCTTTTCTGAATCCCCATCGACTAACAACACTGACTTACCTTGTTTTTCAACGAACACCCTCGCAAACTCTTGCGCAATGGTCGAAACTCCTTCCTGGCTTTGGCAACTTATAAATTGAAGAATGTTGTGGTGGGGATCGGGAAGAAGGCCCGCAAGCCGTTGATGGAGCTGAACCATCTCTCGCTCCATCTTTAGCGGAGGCAAATGGGATAGGACGACAGGCTGCGCACGTGGGCGTTCTACTCGAAAAATCTTTACAACTTCTTGCTGGTCCGTATAGGCATGTTGTAAGGCCTCATACACTTTGCTCATGAAGTGATCCTCAGAAAGAGATCTAGATCGGATAACGTGACCCTATGACAAGCCATATCCAAATTATTCAGGTGAATCGCCTTGAGAGGATTGGGTGTCCAAAACATTTATAACTCCAACGATTCTAGGAAAGGCAATGTCCTGTCCAGGGAAAATTTTCTTGGAATTCCGAATTTGAGGGTTGTAGGCCAGCACACGTTGAATATACAGCGGATCAGATGATCCATACACCATTTTGGCCAATTTTTCCAGCGTATCGCCCTCACGTACGATGGCCACGGCGTAGGTCGATTCACGATTCGCTTCATTTCTTTCCTGATTCTGTTTGGGTTGCGCGGAAGATCCAGTAAATATTTTTTTTGAGGAACTCAATTTCTTTTCTTCATGGGAGACCAAAGTAGGGGTAGCATCAACAAGCGTCTTTTGTACCCCTTTCTTTTTTAACGGAGGAAACACAATTTTTTGTCCGGGGTAAATTTTTCGCACATTCCGAATATGGGGATTATGGTCAAGTACGAATCGAAGGGTCGAGGGACTTGCCGATCCATACACCCCTTTCATTAATCTTGCAAGCGTATCACCTCTTTTCATGACCTTGGTCACGAGTAAAGTGGCCTCGACTACTTTTGGCTTCTTACTTGGAAATTCTTTTTTTGGCACAGGTTTTTTGGCTGTGGTGGCAGGAGCCGGAGGAAGGATCTCTTTGTTGAGTGAACCCTTCGGTCCTTCAGCCACATTCTCGGCCATTGGCACAGAACGATTTTTGAGGTTTTCCGGATTGGGATAAACAGGATTCATGGCAACGCTATTGTTAACGGATGGCTCCGACTCAACCTGATCCAACCGCCTCGTCTCTACCGGAAACAGTTGAGCTTCATCTGCTACCAGGACTTCTTCCTGCTCTGAAAGATCAAAGACTTGTGGTTGGTGAACCGGGATACTGGGTGTAGCCGTTTCCGGAACGGCAAGGTCTTTCGGCTTCGTTGACACGCCAAGCAAGGAATCCTTCAAGGCACCCTTCGACTTCGTGGCGAGGACGACAACGCCTGGACTTTCAAGAGCGGCGTCGACTTCTGCCTGAGGGTCGGGCGCGTTCAAAGTGGGATCAGAAATAGGCAGTTCTTGCAAGTTCGCGACAACCGTAGGCACCAATTCCGTCAACCAAGCCTGTGCCCTCTCGACTAAGGTAAAACCTTCCTGCTTAGATGAAAGATGGTCCTTCTCTACCGTCAAAACGTCTTGGTTCGGCGTGCCGTCGCCGTCAGTCAGTTGTCTCACCTCGGGGAGGGAAGCTGTTTCAGGAAAGTGAGAATTGGTCAGGGGCAGGAGAGCCACAAGAGCAAGGAGAAGAATGAGCGCGCCAGCCGCTAAGGGCACCAACTTCCACAGTGATTGAGATGGTTGCTGACCATTCAGGTCACCAATCACTTCTTTGGCAATACTGGCCGTGACCGATAGTTTTTTGTACCCAAAAGCTGTCACGAGGGCATTATCACAAAGAATGTTCAGGCGCCGAGGAATCCCCTTGGCTTCTCGAACAATAAGACTCAAGGCGGATTTCGTAAAAACCGCTTTCCCCTTCCCCCCGGCTTTGTCCAAACGATGCTGAATGTAGTGAACACTTTCTTCCTGCGAGAGGGGGAGAATGATCGCTCGCACGGCTATGCGTTGTCGTATCTGTCGCAATTCGTAACGATCCAGAATTGAATCGAGTTCTGGTTGCCCCAACAACACAATTTGAAGGAGTTTGTCTTTTGGGGTTTCCAAATTAGACAACATCCGAAGCTGTTCCAATGTCGCCACAGGCATGTTTTGAGCTTCGTCAATCAAAAGCACAACCGTCCGATCTTTTTGATATTCTTCTATGAGGACCATATGCAGTTGTTCGACCAGCTCGGCATCGTGCCCCCCAATGGAGCCGTGTCCCAAATCATCCAACAGGGCCGTAAGGACATGTGTAAATGACAGATTGGGGTTGAGAAGGTAAATCGTCTGCTGATTGGCCTGGTCCATTTGAGCCAGAAACGATCGAAGAACCGTGGTTTTCCCAAGGCCAACTTGCCCGGTAACAGCAATGAATCCCTTTTTTTCATTTATTCCATAGATGATCGAGCCCAACGCCTGTTTATGACTTGAGCTTAAGTACAAAAAATGGGGGTCAGGCGTCGTATGAAACGGCTTGGTCTCTAATCCAAAAAATTTTAGATACATCATGACAGATCCACTGACTTTCCTACGGAAGGTTCAAAAGCTGATAATGAAACGACTATAGGCCCGCTATCCAGAGGGTCATGTTGAAAGGCCTCATTGAAACCACTGGAATCAGGCCAAGCCCAGATAGCAGGGGTATTTTGCACTTCTTCTCTATTCGCTTCAAGCGGCCGCATCTACCATTTCCATTGACTTATCCATCAACAATTGAACGGCCCTTCAAGGAAACAAGGTCAACCATGAACGAGGGGGAAAACACCTCCCCCGAATCGGAGGAAAACGCTAAAACCTATTCCCTCATCTTTTCAAGAGGTTAGGCTTCTCACCGCCCTCATAAAACCGAAGTGCCTCTGCCTCACAAAAAACGTAAATACCAAAAAGTACGGTGATGATCCAGGTCCTGTTGGGGGAACTCTCGTAGAAACGTTGAAGATAAAACCATCGAAGAGGAAAAATAAAGCGGAAATACAATCATTAGAAAGATATTCCTCGATTCTACCTCATTGCTTTTCAATATTGCGAGTCATTTCTTTACCTAAATAATAGAAATTGAAGGGCCAGAGATGGACAAGACGGACACCCCACATTAGGGGTTTTTAGCCAAACCCACTGGGGAATACAATGAAATGCCCTAGGTTTCGATTACCTACCACGGTCTGCCCCACCTACCTCTTTCCCAATTCGAAAACTCGAGGTTGTCATGTCTAGAGTTATCCTGAGAATTCACTACCCTTCAAAACCACGATTCAACGACACCACGAAGGTTGTCAGCACAAGGATTAGAGCTGAATGATAAACCATTTTCTTTGCCTTTCGCTTCATAATTTTCGTCGCCAAAGATCAAATTGCCGTGCCTTTTAAAAGCCTTCGAAAATGGGGGGGGCGACCATCGTTTCGGCTCGAAATTCATCATCTGTCCCACGCCTGGATCTTGGCTAACGGCCAACCCACGCCCTCAAGTAAACGGGATACCGTTGAATTCTCGCGAAGGAGGGATTGGGCCTACGCAGACGATTAATTGGGAGAGGTTATACTGTACTGCGGGTGAGGATGGGGAAGGAACGATAGCCGTAGGAGTTTGGGGCAAGGGCGAAAACTGGCCTGGCAAGTGAACCCTCCGCACAGAGAGGGGATTGATAAACAAAAAAACCTAAAGAAAAAGAATCCTCTCGTCCCTAACATTCTTAAAGTCATTATTCATAAAACTATCGAGTCACAAGGGTGTACACATTTTCATCGGCTTTAACTAAAGCTTTGGCATGAGCCAATTGACTTTTACGATGTTCCCTTGTGGAAGTAGGGAGCACGATCTCCGCGACCACAAAATATTCTCCACCAGGCAAATCGGTAAAACAGAAATGCCCGACATCATCTGTCGTGGTATGTTTTTCAAACTTCATCGCCTTGGGGTCAGGAGCAACCAGGCTATGACCCTGCACGACTTTGATCTTCATCGCTTCCTCGGTATAAGAAGTCACAGGAGCCAACAGCACCCGATCGCCCGATGCGACATGCTGGGCACCCCCATCTAAGGTCAAATAGGCTTGCCCACAAATCCGAGAGGTGCCGGTACCTTCATAACGGGCATATTCCTCCTGGAGAAACGCTGCTTGACGCTCATAAGTCTGGGCACAACTCACCAGCAACAACGCGAGTAGCCACAGAAACATCCGTCGTCTCATAATGGTCTCTTTCTCAAGGCTCCCATAATTGGGAGAGCACCAAATAGACCCAAGAAGCCCCAACGATTAAGGTGATTTCCTTTTCACCAATCTGCCTATACAACACAAGATATCCTAGAATAGGCACAATGGCTACCACCAATGCCAAAAAAAAATGACCCACCACATCACCAACGATTCTGGCCACATCCGTGTTGCCTGGCACCGCCAGCATAATACTCCCCCCAAGCATTGCGACCCATAACCAACGAATACTGATATCCATTTTATGCTCTAACCCGAGGTTGCGGAAAAGAAATGAGGAGACCACCACCCAACGCGATACTGACCTACGCACACAAATTTTGTCAGGTCTATCTGACAATTTGAAGCGAACATAACCAATTCACGATTGGTTTCTGTCTTGATCAACAGCTATTTCACGTCTACAAGAAGATATTTTGTGGCTGGGAGAGAAGGATTCGAACCCCCATAATCAGAACCAGTATCCACCAAAATCAAAAGTGGACCTAGATGGTTTAAGTGAGAAGAAATACCATAAACCTTACATCCATACAATCGATTTAACACTTTTAGTGGTGATCTAGTAAGATGGAGGCTGACTGGAATTGAGATCAAAGCTAGGCCTGAAACGGGAATAAGACTGGAGGTGAGGGCTTGATATGCTGGGGCGGCAATCGGGGAAATGCCGTTATAATCGGCATAGCATCCTTTGCAAAATTTGGGATCTCCCCTTTTTTCAAATGAGTACAGAAATGCCTTCAGTATTGAGACAATACTATGGCTATGAGAAAACATGCACAATTGGCAAAGGAGGCAAAAGGCGGAATGAAATTGAGGGCAACCAAGGACGTAGATACCCAACAAAGGTGTAACGGTACACGACACTGGAGGTGGTAAAAAGAGAAAAGGGGGGCTGGTGATAAGAGACGAGGTTAGAACCTATCAGACCGAACAGCCTGACTCAGAATTCTTGGATGTCCTTGCTCCTTAGATCTGTTTCGAGAAATTCTCTAATGAGAGGGTTCTACGGGCCCAATCGGCCGGTCAAGCCAAACGCAGGGAGATAACCCCACGACGTTTTCTTTATTATTCGATATGGACAGGGTGGAGAAATACCATAGGCTTTCTCTCACGAAGCGATACACGTTTTCTCGTAGCAAGGAATGATCATGATGAGAGGGTGAATGTAAGCTCCCAACTGCCCGGACGCCACCACAAACACCATCATTAAGAAAATGGCCTACCGAATCATGGTGTTTACCGTCTTCATGTGCGCCTTAGGTGAGGGGACATGCTGACGACTAGCATGACAAATCTCCTCCAGCCCACTCCCCTCCCTTTCCTAGCAGATACGAGCCTTCCTCAGAGGAATTACACCTGTCGAATGCCCATGTGCATGGGGCATCCCCTCGCCGTCGAAAAACGGTAGGTGGGATTAAAGCCGAGTGGGTATGGTGCATTAAGTCGAGTCTGACCCCTTATGTTGGGGTATTCCTGTGGGTTGGGAGGTGTGTGGCAAGAGCCTTCAACGGGGTGTCCTTCTCCTTCTTGACGCGCGGCTCATTATCGATGCCCCGCGGGGGCCGTTCCTCTTCCACGTCCGGGGAAATGCGAAGATTGAACGACTCGTTGACCTCGCGCCCCTTATCGCCAAAGAAACTTTCAAGACGATTCGCGTTAATCGAGAAAAAGAAGATTTCGCCGCTCAGTGCCGTTTTTAGTTTCTTCGCCTCCTTGAGTACTTCATCGGGTACCCCGACATAGTTTTCTTCACCGACGTCGTCCATTTTTTCCAGGGCGGATCTGAGGAAGTCTTCGGGTATCTCAGGCAATCCAGCGACATTCGGTAGATGCATGGTTTGAGAACCCGCCGTACGAAACGAACAGTTGGCGCCGGCCTTGACACTACCGTAATCCGCGAGGGAATCCTGGTCAAACAGGTCACAATTGGTGATCTCGACGATCGAAGGGGACGGCACCGACACCGAGAAGACCAACGAAGCATCTGCGGTTGCGGAAAAGCCGTACGGGGCGTCGCCCGTTCCATTCGCTTCGATACGCACCCGACCGTCCATCACAAACTCACCGTCGTCATTGGTCGTGGTGGTCGTGAATTGCGCCTGAGCACTGATGCCTTTCGAGACGGTGACCCGATGACTGAGTTCGATTTGATTCGGCGAATTCAGAGGCGCCTCTTGAACATTGACGTCTACACCATTCCGCGTCAAGGTCGTCGATTCGCTGTTTCCGCTCAGCGGATCCCAATTGTACTGCCGAAGATACTGTTCGGTCTCGAGGTCGTCCCTCTTGGCGCCCTTAAACATTGCGTACGTCGCAATCGATTGGTTGATTCCCAGCAACTTCGCATGATCACAGCGGGCGCGCACGATGACGTCAGGAGCCGAAAGATTGGATAGGGCATGAAAATCGACATTGGCGCCCCACAGTTTGAAGTCAGGTTTGTAGTCTTGGGGACCAAGTATCGCCGTTTCACCAACTTTGTAGTCAAGGCCTTTAATGAGGAAGCGATGCACCCGTTCGTCGCCCTTGAGATCGATGTGTAGGGAGGGGTTCGCGCATTGGAGTTTAGATTTCAGGGAGATCTTGTAGCATTGGGCGCTCATCGCGGCGGTGGGAAGCACCATTTCGTCCTTCAGATGCTCAGAAAATCGCCACGAATCTGTTTCCACTAACTCGATGGCATGGCAGTACTCCTCCTTCTCCCCCTTGTAGCCCTCTTGACTGTTGCGGGTTTTCAGCAGATCCCAATAGACGTTTTCGATACCCTTGCCTAGGGCCTCCTGGAGCCCTCGATCCACGATGTTATATTCAGTGTTATTAATGGAGCCCGAATGAATACGTGTGCCCTGGCCTGACTGGATAATCGTGTAAACCTGAGGTAGATACTGCAGTCCGCCAGTGCTCGAGAGCCAGAACTCAGCCACCTCATATTGATCAAGCATATCCTTACGTTCCGAATTCAAGGGGAAACGCCAATTCCGCCAGCTTTCGTAGTAACGAAACTCGCGTGCATCACGGATGTCTGCAACCGGGACAATCGTCTTTAGATCAAGCGGGAGGGCCTCTGTCGCGGCGGCGGTTCCTTCGATGATCCAATCGCGGCCCACTGCCTTGGGAATCTCCGCGTACTGTACGGCGTGCATGATCTCATGAATCAGGGTGTCCCCTTCAGACTCAGAATTAACGACAATATAGTTAAAAATAGGATGGTAATACCCCTCTACTTTTTCATTGGATTCTCGAGATTTTACGTCTGGATCTGGATCTGCTTCAACCCAGAAATACCCTTTCACCAAAGGAGAGGCTTCGTCGGGCTCCGTCGCAAATGGAATTGGTAGTGTCCCAAGTGTCGTTGGGGGAATCACTTTGAGTTGGACGTGAGAGAACCCAAGCTGCTTCAGGGACAGAGTCGATTGCATGGCCAATTTTGCTATTCGCTTGAGCATTTCCGAGTCTCGTGCACATTGGCTCTTCTGCTTGCCCGTAAAGTTGTCGGGACGACATGTTGCGACCCACCCCATTTGCTCCATTTCCTTCAAAGGAAAGTTTTTTATCCCAATAGGGTTGATGACCGCATGTGCCTGCTCACCCCCAATCACGTTCGTGACGAATCTGCCAAGCCAATTGGGGACGGCTCTCATCGAAGTCACAGGCAGCGCAGCCATGCTTGAGGGCGTATCGGGGGCATGCACGACCACGAGAGAGATAGATGTGGCGGAAGAGCCCAGTTCGAATCGGAGCACTGAGCGTTCCTGATCCAGAACGCCCAAGACCAAACCCCATCCCGTCTCAGTGATGCCATGAAGGAAGAGACCCCCGGACGACTTGGCTAACCCGTAAAGGCCACCGTCAGCCGCTTCTGGAACGTTGATCTCGACCACCAATAGGTCGTCGGTAAGTTCCGCCTTTGAAAACTCGATCGTGACGACCTCGGTCACGGGCACTTCACCAGTATCGGGCGGCTCCTTGAGCTGGTCCCAGAGCTGTGTCGACAGTCCCACATCGACGCCATTCGACAAGGCTCCAGCTGGAACCTGTAATGTCGCTGAGGGGACTTCAAGGCGTAGCGGTTGACCCTCAACGATAGCACCCGATGCCGCGGGTCCAGACGAATCGGCACAGGCCGTGAGCATGGCCAAAACCACCACACCGGTGCTCATGCCTCGAAGGCCGATGCGACGGTTCTGCTTGGGTAGATCGGGGCTAGGCATGCTCATGACGATGCGTTGGAATTTTCAACAGGCTTGTGACGACGAGCCGCAACGTACCAAAGCACTCACCAGAAGGCAAACAAGGCGCGTTGCATAAATCCGTGCAACTGCTTGATGTGGCAGAAAAAGAAAGGTGGCTGGGGGAGAAGGATTCCAACCCTCACAATCAGAACCAGAATCTAGAGCAGAATATGGCTTCTCCTACATTGCCACTGCTTATGGTTGCATAACTACCAAGTATGGCCCATGGCTTAAGTGACAGCATGCCATAAGAAACGACATGACTCTACGGCAGTCCCCTGACCTATATATGACAATTTCAGGAAGAACCCATTGACGGTTGCAAGGAAGACGGAGGTGAGAGAGGGGACAAATCGTAAGGAATGGAACACTATAGAACACAGAGTTAGGAGACGTCTTGGGCACAACGGAATCCCACATACCCATCTCGAGTTGTCCTAGGGAAACGGAGTCGGTAGGTAGCACGTAGCGCAATGGGTCTATCCTTCCAACTGCCGCCTCGCGAGACTTTCCACTCCCTACTGGAAGGCCCCTCGTCATACCAGTCTGCAACCCATTCGGAAACATTTCCAGCCATGTCATATACCCCATACGGGCTTTTCCCCCGGTTATAGGACCCGACCGTTTTGAGTGTTTCTTTATAGGCGTGTTGGGGTTTGTCGGCTTTTCCAAAATTTGCGGTGGTCCAATTTGGCTTGGAGGCGCCCCAAGGATAGAGCCGTTTATCCATACCTCTGGCCGCTTTCTCCCATTCAGCCTCAGATGGCAACCGCTTTCCAGCCCATTCGCAATAGGTTAGTGCATCGTCCCAAGTCACTCCCATAACTGGTTTTTCCACATCCCGCCTCAACTCCACGTGCTCCCAATATTTCGGATTGCCTCGTCTCGTCTTCTTCAAAAACTGCCGATATCGATCCACCGTCACTTCATATTGATCAATATAAAAAGCATCGAGGGCAACGGCATGGGGAGCCTGTTCATTCGCTAATCCCTCTCCGTCCGGCGAGCCCATGGTAAAGACTCCGGCTGGCACCACCACCATTGGAGCTCCATCACTGCCAATTCTTACCTTGGGTGCCAGCTGGATCTCCTTGTGGGCCGCTAATTCCTCACTTCGCTGCACGTTTTGTTCTTTCGTTCTGTCAGATTTTCTACTATCTCGTGAGACAATCTCTTCCACCTGGCTGTTGCCCTGTTCAACATGAATTCCCCAGCCCTGCAACGCTATTTGGGCAATCGACGCCGGCACGGCAAAACCAAAATCTTTCTGGGATTCTGCCAAAACCCCGACCACGTTCCCATTCACCAAGATCGGCCCTCCTGAATTTCCCTCTTGCGCAACAGAACCAGTGATAATCAGATCTAACCCCTTTTGTCCTGAAATGATTCCTGAACTTATCGCCCATTGAAGGCCAATCGCACGGGGAAACCCAATGAGGGTAATCGCTTCCCCACCTTTAACAATGAGGTGGGAACCTAACGGCAAAGGGCGAATTCCCGGTGGCAACCGTTCCTGGACCAAGACGACTGCCAATCCTTTTGGATCGCCTCCATCCATTTCCTTTACTGTACCTGAATAGTTCGCATCAGGTTTTGGATAAAAATTGATACGGAGAGTGGCGCCTTCAACCACATGCGATGCTGTCAAAATATAGGCCGTGTCGTCTTCAATCTTCACGATAAAGCCCGTCCCAATGCGAACCTGATTGTCCACCGTTGCCGTAAGCTTCACGACTCCCGATTTTAGTTCGTCTATGGTTTGGGCTTGGCTCAGGGTATGGCTCCCAATCAAGACCGTCAAGGCGAGGGTGAAGATGATGGGGATGAGAACAAGAGGGGCCATTGGTAATTCAGAGTTCTGGTGAGTGGATTTTTTGAACGTCAACCGATTGAATTACAGAAAATATTTTCCCCATAGGTAGGTCTGTCATAGAAGCGCTAGAAAAAACGCCAAACAATGGGAGCCAAAACTATACCATGTCAGAAGATGAATTATGAGAGCGGACTTGAAGGTAGAGAATAAGAGAGAGGCCGGGTTGGCTGGGGCTCCAGGACGATTTTAGAACTTTTCGGATTGAGAGGCCTGGTCAAGAATTCTTTGAATTCCTGGCTGCTTAGGTCGGGTTCGAGTTAATTCTCTAATAATAGAGCTTGGCGGTGAGGACTACCTAATAGCCTGAGTAACTCTATGATATTAAATGGGATATTAATTTGAGTATTTTGTAGTTGCCCCCGTACTCGGAACCCAGCTTCACAATTGAGTTCTTTTCTTTCTAACCAAGAAAAGTGATGAGGCAAGGGGCTACTGGACGATTTTAGGTCTTTTCGGATTGAACGACCAGGTCAAGAGTTCTTTGAGTTCATGGCGGTCCAAGTAAGTGTGGTTCAAAACTTCTAGGGAAACCTCACATAGTTGTTGCAAACGGAAGAAGTAGAGTAATGGACTTCGAATCGATTCAAAGGGGATTGCCTAAGTCGTTGGAATCTTGGCAATCTCCTCTCTAGTCTTGTGTTTTAGCTTCCTAACCTATTAGCCTCTCTTTGCCGCTCTTGGTCTGGAAGCGGCCTTCTTACCTCTCTTTCCTAACACCTATGTAACACTAGATTTCTGTTCCTTGTTTTATCCCTAAACTGAGGAGAATTTACTTTCCCAAGAATCTAAACCTGCATGAAAGCTCTACGGCATTAGACAAAAAGGTATGTCGGGAATTCCGGCCACTAACAACTGAATGTTTGTCATCGGCCCAGGCTGTGTAAAAACTCCTTATAAATTTTTGATCTAAAAAATTTATCCTCCGAGGATCGCCTGTATACCACGATCTCTGTCTAAGGAAGGGGTCAAGCACCCCCTGAATCCAGAAAATTTCGAGTTTCCACACAGCCTGGACGGTGAGTTCAATTGATCAACGCAACACTTTATCCTACCCTTTTGAGATGGAGTGTGACGATGACACACCGAACCCGCATCAATTTTAGTGCTACACAACGAGCAGACCTTTGGGATCGCTGGCAGCGTGGCGAATCCATGAGGTCAATTGGCCGTCTCTTTGAGCGAGAGTCCTCCTCGATTTATGCTCTTCTTCAGCCGAGCGGGGGGATTTGCCCGCCCACGAGAACACGATCACGGTTAGCCCTGAGTCTGGCAGAACGCGAAGAGATTTCTCGTGGGTTAGCCAACAAGCAGTTTCTCCGCTCCATCGCTCGTCGATTGAAGCGCTCGCCCTCAACCATCAGTCGTGAAATCCATCGCAATGGAGGGTATGATGGTTATCGAGCTGCGGTAGCAGACCAAGCTACTTGGGATCGAGCGCACCGGCCCAAACGGTGCAAGCTGGCGAAGCATCGTTCCTTAGCCAAAATCGTCGTGGCCAAGCTCAACCGACAGTGGTCCCCGCAGCAAATCGCCGGGTGGTTGCAGCGACAATCCCCCGTCTTTCGCATAAGCCAAGGCTTCATCTTTGGAGAGGGGCTCGATGCCCATTCCTGGAACCGCCCCGGTTGGAGTGCGTTTTGCCCACCATGACTGCGACCCGCCTTCGCCAGCTAAAAAATACTAATGCGGGTTCGGTGTTCCATCGTCACACTCCATCTCCCTAGGGTAGGATAAAGTGTTGCGTTGATCAATTGAACTCACCGTCGTAAGTGGACCAGCGAAGAAACTACCATGAACGTATATAGAAAAGGGAAGAGAGTTGGTTGGAGGTAGTGGACGATTTTAGAGCTTTTCAGGTTGAACGAGCGAGCCCAGTGTTTTTGGATTACGTTGAGAAAGGAAGAGCCCCACACAAGGACGTGCGGGACTCTTCCTGATAGCGTAGGTGACAGTATGTGTAAACAGGCTTTCCTTGTCCCACGGCCTACTCGATGCACCCCGGATTGTTTGATGTGCCGAACTTGTTCTTACGCCAGTCGTTGTTGTCACAGCCCCCGTTATCGTCCTGGAGGTCGAAATTCGTGTTTCCTGTCGCCGTGTTCTTCATCACCGTATTGTTTTCGGCCCCGTCACCAAGTTGAATGCCTGATTCACCATTATTCAGTGTTACATTTTTGAAGACATCAACACCGTCGCTGTCGTCCGTGAGCCGTATTCCATCGCCAGTATTGTTATTCGCCGTGTTGTTGTGAAGTTCATTGTTGGCGCCGTCGATGTGAAAGCCTGGGCCGGAGCCGTCTGTACCATTCCCATTGGCAGTATTGTTGGAAAATTGGTTCAGAGGCCCATCAATATCGAATCCACAGTTTTCGTTGCCGTTCGCCGTATTATTGATGTACTGGTTTTCCTGCCCGCCACTATCTAGGTCGAAGGCATCGCTGGAGTTGTGTTCTCCGATATTATTCACAAACCGGTTCCGATCCCCCCCATCAACATCGAAGCCGTCCTCGTTACTTGATCCGATGTTATTGACAAACTGATTGTCATTCGTGTCGATATTGAAGCCATCCGAGTCGTTGTTCGTACCGATGTTCTTGATAAAGGTATTCCCATCACTCGATACGAGAAAACCATGGCGGTCATTCGCGGTTGAGGTGACCCCTGAAACATGATGTGAGCCAGTTCCAGCGGCTACCACGCCATTTCTGCAACCCGTCACCGTCCCATTCTGCAGCTTGCCTTGCGCACCATTCAGCACAATGCCATTGTTGGCCGTCACGTCACAGGAGACGATAAAGCCTTGCATATTGAGGTTCGCGGGACCCACCACCGTCAGTGCGGGACTGGTACTGCAGGCCAAATCCTCGGTCAGGTTGGTATTCTGCGTAATAATGTCCCCACAGACCACCTGGGCCATCGCCGGGACGGCCCCGCCCATTAAGGCAAAAACTACGAATCCCGCTGCCACTCCCATGACGCTCTTACAGTGTCTTCGCTTCACGATGCACCTCCTTGGTAAATTAAGTTAGGATTTCCTCTATGAAGGTATAAATTCATACGTTAGCGTTGTCTCACTCTACACACGCTCGGAAACAGAGGGCAAGCGAGCAATCCTGTACAAGATTGTCTCTCATACACTCTAAGGACCATGTCCAGCGTTTCACAGCCTCTCTCTGGCGACCCGTAGGGAGGCCGCAGGGGGCGAGGGGTTGGCCAGCTTCTCATCTTCCCCCCTTCAGGGGTTCAGGGCAAAGATTATTTCCCCTTCGGCAGCAGCCCCCTCTTCTTATATTTCTTCAGGAGGTCCCTAACAGCCTCCTCTACTAAATCATTCATATTCCGCTCCTGGTCTACTCCCAAATACTTCAATTCTTTCATTAAGGCCTGTTCAAGACGCAATCCATAAGCCTTTCGGTCTGACCCCTTTGTTTCGTCAATCATGGGCGGGAAGCCTACCAAGGAAGAGTATATCCGTCAATTTAGGTTGACAGCTATCTATATATTTTAATATTTAAATATCGCCACGAATCGCATTAACGGAAAGGAGGCAACCACATGGCCACAATGACGACTTTACTCATTCATTTACCTGTCACGATGAAACGGAAGCTCGACGCCCTGAAAGCCCAAGGCTACACGGCTAGCGGCTATATTCGGGCATTGTTGGAACGGGAACTCAATCCACCCAAAAAGAAAGGAGTGTGAGTGATGAAACGACAAGATCTTAAAGGGAGCATCATGGGGCCCGTGACCTTGCAATTACCAGGCAGCACGGGAGGTGGGCCGCCCAGTAATGTGATGGGCGATCACTTAGCCATGCTCAGTGGATTAGTGGAAACATTGAGCCAAGGCTTCTGTAATGATTCAGATGACCAAAGTCTTTCTTGGACCTTTATTGTGCTGCGGGAAATCGTTCGGCACCTTGAAGAGGACTTAGAGACCTGTGACCAAATCTATGATCAACTCCGGACCCCCCCGAAATCTGCCAACCCCAAACTGAAGGCCGTTCCTCAAGCCAAATCCACGAAGAAAACGGCCCCCAAGTCCAAACCCTCTAAACGAAAGGCGGCGTAAGTATGGCTTATATCAAATCGGAATTGAGGCAAGCGGTGGATCTGGTGAAACCACGAGATGCCGAAGACGTGACCGATCAAGCGGTGTGGTTTGAGGAAATGGAAAAGGCGTTACTGCCCCTACGGTATTTTCGGGAACGACTGTTCTGTTTAGACCTCAAGGACGACACGCCTATGCATGGCTACCTCGCGGTCTTTCTCGATCATGCCGATGGCTTGCTGGCCGAAGCCTGGCGACAGGGCTGGACGAATCATCCACGGGGACAGGAGGAGTAGGGGAAAATAAGGTAGAGGCGGAAAAATCTTGCGGTGCTTACCAGGTGCTTACTGGAATGAATGTGAAAGGATCAAAGGATTCATAACCTGTTGATTTTGTTGGCTGGGGGAGGAGGAGTTGAACCCCCACAATCAGAACCAGAATCTGACGTCCTACCATTAGACGATCCCCCAACTTCATTTGAGCTTAATTCAGGATGGCAATGCAGTCAAGATGAAGAATAATTTACGTTTAGGTCCTTGCCCAAGCGCGTTCGACCGCAGCACGAATTCGTTGAAGAGTGCGCTCTTTTCCTAGCAAGGCCATGACTTCGTATATGCCAGGGCTGACGGTTCGCCCCGTGAGGGCAACACGCAGTGGTTGCGCCACTTTTCCCATTTTTAATCCTTGGCGTTCGATGAGACCATGGAGAAGTCGCTCCAGCGTTTCTTTAGAAAAATCCGGTTCTGCTTCAACCGCATCGGCAAATTCTTTTAACCTGGGAACAATGGCTTCAGTCAGATGTTTGGTTGCTGCGGCTTCATCCATCGGCATAGATTCCACCAGATACGGAGCCGCGCCATCCACAACATCTAAGAGTGTTTCGGATCGTTCTCGCAAGGGAGGAATCAAGGCCTGAACCCCACCAGGAATTTTGGCTATCGCAGTCTCATCATACCCTGCCTTTTTCAAAAATGGCATGAGAGCCTCCGCAACCTGTTGGGGTTCATTGTTCCGAATATATTGCGCATTCACCCATTTGAGTTTTTCCGGATTAAAAACTGCCGCTGACGATTGCACATGCTTGAAATCAAAGTGTTCCACCATTTCTTTGATGGAAAAGATTTCCTGGTCTCCATGCGACCAACCTAAACGAACCAGATAATTGACCAACGCTTCCGGCAAATACCCCATTTCCTGGTAGGCCAAAACAGACGTCGCCCCATGTCGTTTGGAGAGTCGGGCTTTATCTGACCCTAAAATCATGGGAAGGTGCGCAAATTGAGGAACAGAAAATCCCAATGCCTGAAAGAGTGGGACTTGTCGTGGGGTATTGTTGACATGATCATCTCCCCGAATGACGTGAGAAATATTCATGAGGCCATCATCTACGACCACAGAAAAATTATAGGTAGCATAGCCATTGGATCGTAGAATGATGAGATCATCTAGGACACTATTGTCGAACGTAATGTCGCCTTTAATAAGGTCATGGACGACTGTCTGGCCTTCTTGGGGCGCAATGAATCGTAATGCCGCCTGTTCGGTGGGCTCAGAAATTCCACGATTTCGGCATCGCCCATCATATTTAATCGATTCGCCTCGGGACTGAGCGTCTTTTCTACGGGTTTCCAATTCTTCAGACGTACAGACACACCAATAGGCCAGTCCTCGATGGAACAGATCCATCGCCTTTTCCCGGTATAGCTCCAAACGATCCGTTTGCCGAATCGGGCCCTCATCCCAGTCCAGACCGGTCCACTTCATGCCTTCCAAGATCACCTGGATTGCCTCATCCGTTGATCGATCCCGATCAGTATCCTCAATTCGGAGAACAAAGCTTCCTCCCGAATGTCGTGCAAAGAGCCAATTAAACAAGGCGGTGCGCACGCCTCCAATATGAAGAAACCCTGTAGGGCTTGGCGCAAATCGTACCCGGATCTTTGACATCAATAACTCGTGCAGGATCAAGCCAAAGGCTTACTGCGTAGGAAATCAGATATAGGTCGAGGGATTGAGGTAGCGAGGTAAGTCATTTTCTTTCTGTCATGGTCATCAGTTATATAGGATATCTCATTACCACGCTGTCAAAGTCGATGTAAAGTTCTACCTTCCTCTTTAAACTTGCGTTTATGATATACCCAACTTACAATCGTTCCAAGTCAATGTTTGAGTTTATCACGGAGGACAGTTCATGCTTCGTACCATGCGGGAAGGATCACAAAAACATCCCTGGATTCTTTGGGTCATTCTTATTGCCATTGCCATCACTTTTGTCATCGTAGGAGCCTGGGACAACCAAGGGTCCGGGCCTAATACTGTAGCCGAAGTCGGTCCTTATAAAGTCACGCAACAAGAGTATCGTCGAGCGAAACAACGCTATGCCCGGTTCTATCGCGATCAACTCAAACAGGATGATGTGAAGGATGAAACGATCCAACAGTTAGCCATCGACAGCTTAGTCACCAACAAATCATGGCAAGTCTTGGCCGATGAGTTTGGTCTCGTCGTCTCTCCCAAGGAATTGCATGATGCGATCGTCAGCCAAAAGGACTTCCAAAAAGATGGCGTGTTTAATGCGGAATATTATCAACGGCTATTAACTGCCAACCGGACGAAGCCCCATGATTATGAGAAACAACGCCGCAATGAATTGCTCATTGAAAAAGCCAGGTTAATGGTCTCTGAGGCGACAGCCCTCACCCCGACTGAACTTCAAGAAGTTAAAGACCTGCATGCCCGCCAAACTTTGGACGGCGCAGAACCTGACATGAAAATGTTTGAACAAATTAAGATGCAATTCGTCCTTCAAAAGAAACAGCGGGCCATGCAAGCCTTTCAAGCAGCCTTACGCGCCCGCGAAGACATCACCATACATGAAGAAATGCTCTAGCAATAACTAGAAATTTTGAGTTGCGCCGCTCGCTATCAAACCATTTCGATCCCTAGATTTCTACCTCGGCTCGTCCTGCCATCTTCGTATTTAGCTTGTCTTTTTCTTTCTCACTTCTCCCGTTTTACTTCTCACTCAATCAACATCGCATCCCCATAGCTATACAGACGATAACCTTTCTCCACGGCATGGGCATAGGTATCTCGGACAGTCTGCAACCCTGCAAAAGCAGACACCAACATGAGAAGCGTCGTCTCAGGAAAATGGAAATTTGTCATCAGTACATCCACCACCTTGAATTGATATCCTGGCAGGATAAACAGTTGGGTTTCTCCCGAACCTGACCTAACTTGTCCCTCTTCATTCACCGCTGACTCCAAACTACGGGCCACTGTCGTTCCCACGGCTACCACTCTGCCGCCAGTTTTCCGAACCTCCTGAATTTGCTTCACCACCTCCTCTGATACGTCAAACCATTCAGAATGCATCGTATGCTGCTCCACCACCTCTGTTTTAACAGGCTGAAAGGTGCCCAGCCCGACATGCAAGGTAATCGTGACACAACGAATCCCTTCTTCTGATAGGGCTTGAAGGAGTTGAGGCGTAAAATGCAAACTTGCTGTCGGCGCAGCGACGGCACCTTCAACCTTCGCAAACATGGTTTGATAATCTTCTCGGTCTTGCAAAGCAGGGTCTCGTTTAAGGTAGGGCGGCAAGGGCATCTCTCCATACTGTTGCACATAGGTGTGGATTGTTCCTGGGCCGAGCCACTTTATCACCGTTCGCCCATGTCGTTTTTCGACAACCTCGGCCTGCACGGCATCTTGAAATTCCACGAGTTGCCCTACTCCTACCCGCCCCTTCATCAGAACTTCAGCATGAGTGTCATTGATTGCTTTCACAAAGAGCATGTCAATTCGCCCGCCACTGGTGACCTTTTTTCCACAAAGACGTGCGGGAATAACCTTCGTATCATTGACCACCAATAAATCCCCAGGTCGAAGAATGTCTGGCAGGTCCTTCACCTGACGATCAACAATTTGTCCTTGCTGCCGTTTGAGGACTAACAGCCTCGCATGGTCTCTGGGATGAACGGGATATTTCGCAACCAGGGATGGATCAAACGGAAAATTGAAATCTGAAAGATTCATGGCCCACTCATGAGAGAACCACTCACGGTTGATTGGCAAGAATGAGATTGACTCGGCTTAATGGAAGAAGCGTCGTGTCAGGATAGTAATGCCGTAAGATAGATTGATAGTCATAGCCCAACTCGGCCATCTCCCGCATACCCCACTGGCACATGCCGACCGCATGACCGGCGCCATGTCCAACCACCTCCACCTCCGCTCCCACCGATTTAATGGAAAAATTTGTACTAAAAATTTTGGAGTACCCCACGATGCGTCGCAAATCTTGCCCACGCAAAATTATTTCTCCACGAGAATGGAGGAGACGCACTCGATCGACTCGCCCAGAAGGCGTAAAGGTATATGGGGTGAGCGTGGCGACGGTCCCAACCAGGTAGCCTTCTTTTCGTAGCTGATTTTCAAGATAATCAAACGTAAATGTTGTCCGCCAATCATAGCGTGGAGCCTGATTATCAAAAGGACAATCCACCCCCTTTAAATACGGGAGATCTAAGGCCCACACATAGAGCGCATCTTCTGTCGGACCGGCAGCGGTTGAAGAATAGGCGGCATAGATAGGACGACCATCATAGGTCACCACCTGCCCTTGGGTTTCGGTGATGGCTTGAAGCACGGAATCCTTCCGCACCGCGTGGCCATGATAGACTTGGTCTTGAACGCTGGCGAAGACATCAAACGGTTGCTCTCGGTTCTCGGCTTGTTTATAGAGCACGTACGTACGGGCGGCCACGGCTTGCGCTTTCAGCGCTTCCAGCGGCCACTTTGGACTCACTTCTCCAGAAACCACACCCGCCACATAGGTTTCAAGAGGAATTCTGTTAATGACCGCTAGCCCGGACGGAACGGGGTGGATTTCTAGAGGTCCGCGAACCATCCATTCTTTGTTGGATTTCTGGGCTGAAGAATGATCGGTACTGGCGAGCACTTTGACCCCGTAGACTCCACCACCTCCCTGCACAGACACGATCGAGGCCGTGATGGTTCGACTATTCAGTAGCAGCGTTTCTCCTTGACGTTTGACCGTGACACTTTCTGAAACCTTAAACTGTTTTCCAGACGTGAGCTTCAGGAAAAATGGCCTTGAGGAATGAATCGAGAGAATACTGGCTGAATCTGTCAATCCAAGACGAATGGCATGTTCAGAGGCAGCTAAACTTATGGCAGGAAACAGAACAGAAGAAAAAATGAGGAAAACCGAGCTGAGAACGATGTTGAACCGAACCCTCACAGACGTTTACCGATTAGGCGTAATGGGCATACACCAAGAAGGTTTCTCATTCTTTCCCAATTCGTCATATGCTATCACCGGAAGAGGACTTCGGCGATTTGCACAGCATTTAAGGCAGCACCTTTTCGCAAATTATCGGCCACCACCCATAGGTTCAACCCGTTCGGGATTGACTCATCCTCCCGCACACGTCCCACGTAGACGTCATCGGTTCCAACGACATCGATCGGAAGGGGATAGAGATTGCGACTGGGATCATCATACACTTGAATGCCCGGTGCTGCCGACAAGAGCGCTCTCGCCTCATTGGCACTGACCTTTCGCTCTGTTTCGATATTAATCGATTCGGCATGACACACAAAGACTGGGACTCGAACGGTTGTGGCCGTCACCTGGATAGAAGAATCGCCAAATATTTTTTGCGTTTCATTGACCATTTTCATTTCTTCTTTGGTGTAGCCATTTGGCAAAAAATCATCGATATGTGGCAAACAATTAAAGGCAATTTGATGAGGATACACTTCAGCATGCGCTTCACCCATCCCCAATAACTTCCGGGTTTGTTCTCCCAATTCTTCCATGGCCTCTTTACCCGTTCCCGAGACTGACTGAAAGGTCGTCACAATAATCCGCTTGATCTTGACCGCATCATGTAAGGGTTTCAGTGCCACCACCATTTGAATCGTGGAACAGTTTGGATTCGCAATCAGCCCTTTGTGCTGGGCCAGAGCTAACGCATTCACTTCAGGGACCACCAGCGGCACCTTGGGGTCCATCCGCCAGGCAGAACTATTATCTACGACTACCGTTCCAGCTTGCACCGCGATCGGACCAAATTCTTTGCTGATACTGGCTCCAGCAGAAAACAACGCCAAGTCGACGCCTTTAAAGGAGTCTGCCTGAAGGACTTTCACGGCAAGCTCTTGACCGCGGAAGGTGACTTCGTTCCCTTCTGATCGAGCAGAAGCCAACGGAATCAATGCTCCAACAGGGAATCCTCGCTCCTCTAGTACTTGAATCATTTCTGTGCCAACGGCTCCAGTCGCCCCAACAACCGCAACAGTGTATGCTGTTTTTTCCGTATTCATGTGTGCCTATGAGGTCGCAATATATCGAATACGATGATTAAAGGTATCTGCAATCGCGACATTCCCCGACGTATCGACGGCCACGCCAAAAGGAAAATTGAGTGCGCTCTCCGAAGGGAGCAGTCCCTCACTCGAAAAGTTTGCTTCCCCTGTACCCGCGACCAGACTCATTTCTTTTTTCTGCGAATCCCATTGCCTGAGCAGATGGTTATCTGAATCGGTAATAAGCACCTGGCCATCTGAGGTGATCGCAATCCCATACGGCCGAGATAACGCGGTGGCTCGTTCATTCGCTCCACGTTCATAGCGAAATTCTGCTCCATCCCCTGCGAATGTTGAAATAATTCCTGTGTCTTTCGCAATCATTCGAATACGTCCGTTAAAGGTATCGGCCACGTACAGATTACCTTCGGCATCGATGGCCAACCCGCTTGGGCCAGCCAAACCTGAGTCAATCGCCGGCATGCCATCGCCGTTGTAGCCTGAATCACCGGTTCCAGCAACCGTGGTGATAACCTGCGTTTTTAGATCGAGCATGCGAATACGATTATTGCTTTGATCAGCAATGTATAAATACGTCCCATGTATAGCCAACGCCACTGGCTCATTCAATGTTGTGTCTATCCCTAGTCCACCATCACCACTCCATTTCGTTTGTCCTGTTCCCACGACAGTCTCGATTATGCTGGTCTGAGCATCAACTCGACGAACACGATGATTCAATGTATCAGCAATAAATAATGCCCCGGTATGATCGACCGCAACAGCCGATGGAAAATTCAATAAAGCCTGAGTGGCCAATCCACTATCACCCGCGAACCGATCCCTTCCCATTCCTTGGCCCACAATATACCGAACCGTTCCACTGAGGTCAGGGGTTTGGGTATACGCCCGTTCTGGGCTATCGTCGACATCAGCCAGAGGATCGATTTCTTCAGCAGGCTCCTCACTCACAACGGGAGGCGGAGGACTTTCAGCACTTATTGATTGTTGAGGAAATCCTGCAACGGTTTCGATCTGCCCCGTCGACCGGTTGACTCGACGAATAGCATGATTTTCTGAATCGGCAATAAATAGATTTCCCTCACCGTCAAAGCACAGATTTTTGGGTTCATTCAAACAGGCGGTGGTGGCCAGAGTGCCATCCCCGAGATAGCCTGGCTCTCCGCTTCCCGCCACCGTCGACAAAATTCCCTTTGGGCATTGATCCATCATGCAACCAATTCTTTCAATTGCTTCACAATCTGATCGCCCATTTCTTTGGTCCCCAGGAGTGTCGTCCCTGGCCCTTCAATATCTTTGGTGCGATAACCTTGTTCCAGCGTTTGCTGAATCGCTGTTTCGATTAATTGGGCTTCTTGGGTTAAATCACAGGCATAGGTCAGCATCATCGCCACCGAAGCCATCATTCCTATTGGATTGGCAAGATTCTTCCCTGCGATATCCGGGGCACTGCCGTGAATGGGCTCAAACATCCCAACTGTCGCACCCACGCTGGCTGATGGAAGCATCCCAATCGAGCCGGTCAGCATGGCCGCTTCATCGCTTAAAATATCACCGAACAAATTAGTCGTGACAATCACATCGAACTGTTTCGGATACCGAACCAATTGCATGGCGCAATTATCCACGTACATATGCCGTAATTCCACGTCTGAAAAATTCTCATGCACCTTCATTACTTCTCGCCGCCACAGCTCTGAAGACTCCAAGACATTAGCTTTGTCGATGGAATGCACCAATCCTCGACGTTTTTTCGCCGCCTCAAACGCAACTTCGGCAATTCGACGAATTTCTTCAGTCGTGTAGACCTCGGTGTTAAACCCGCGATGCCCAGTCGCGGTTTCTTCTATGCCCTTTGGCTTTCCAAAATAAATACCGCCCGTCAATTCTCGAACGACGAGGACGTCGATGCCATCAATAATCTCCGGCTTCAAACTGGACGCTTCGATCAAAGGAGCATACATTTTAGCTGGCCGAAGATTGGCAAAAAGACCAAGCTGTTCACGCAAACCTAAAAGGGCTCGTTCTGGTCGTCGCTCATACTCCAACCCCTCCCATTTCTGACCGCCCACAGCCCCTAAGAGTACCGCATCACTCGACTTCGCCAAATCCAATGTTTTTACAGGCAAGGGGATTCCCGTTGCATCAATGGCTGCACCACCAACTTGTGCCGTGGTCAGCTCAAACGTTCGACCACAAGCCTGCCCAATGGTCTCTAAAACCCGAACCGCTTGTGGCATGATTTCAGGGCCGATGCCATCCCCGGGTAACACCGCAATTCGTGTACTCATCACTCCTCCACCAAACAAGAATTCATAAAAATATTAAGACCGCAATGGACGATCCCTACGTATGGTATTAACACAATGACGAACACTCCGAGTTTAGAGATGAAGATAACGGCAGGACCAATGCGTGACCGGTAATTGGGTGAAACTAGTTTTCTTAGTTAACACAACCCAATTTTTTGTTCGGCTCTGGCATGACGTTCCACTAAATCTGCCAATTTATTGAGCGCATTGAGGTAGGCTTGTGTAGACGCAATAATGATATCCGTATCAGAACCATGACCCGTCACGACTTCTCCATTTTCTTCAACCCGAACAGAGACTTCTCCCTGCGCATCGGTGCCTCCCGTAATGGCTTTCACAATATAGGCTCGTAAGAGGCTTTTGGTTTCCGTTAAGGAAGCAATCGTACGGTAGACGGCATCCACAGGTCCATCACCTGTTCCAGTTTGACTCTTTAATTGATCCTGAATGAAGAGTTCTACCGTAGCAGATGGTGGCACATTGAGCCCACTCTGCACTTGTAATCCTTTTAATGAAAAGCGTTCAGGAACCTTGGTCACAGCTTTATTCACAATGGATTCCAAATCTTCTTCAAATAATTCTTTTTTCTGATCGGCTAATCGTTTAAATCGCTCAAACGCCTCCTGCAGCTCCTGATCGGACAACGTATATCCCAACTTCGCCAATTCTTCACGAAATGCATGGCGACCGGACAATTTCCCCATCACTGAACGGCTTTGCGTTAAGCCGATCGTTTCTGGGCGAATAATTTCATAGGTATTCTTATCCTTGAGGAGGCCATCTTGATGAATCCCTGAGGTATGGGCAAAGGCATTTGCCCCCACGATGGCCTTATTAGGCTGCACGACCATTCCCGTGATTTGACTGACTAAGCGACTGGATTTAGATATTTCTTCAGTCTGAATCTGGGTATCGGCGTGATAAAAATCTTTCCTGGTACGCAACCCCATGGCAATTTCTTCCAAGGAGGCATTGCCCGCACGCTCACCAATCCCGTTGACCGTACATTCCACTTGCCCCGCACCTGCATGAATGGCCGCCATGGAATTCGCCACCGCCAAGCCCAAATCGTTGTGACAATGCACTGAGATGATCGCACCCTTGTCTCGAATCCGTTCGCACAAATTCCGAATGATTTCTCCAAACTCTTGCGGAGTCGTGTATCCCACGGTATCCGGGATATTGACCGTACCTGCTCCTGCTTCAACCACCGCTTCGACCACATCACAGAGATAGGAAAGATCAGAGCGTGTCGCATCCATGGGAGAATATTCAACATCCTCCACAAAACTACGGGCATGCTGAACCATCTCCACGGCTCGCTTGAGTGCTTCTTCCCTTGTCATCCGAAACTGATGTTTCAGATGAATGTCTGATGACGACAAAAAAGTATGGATCCGGCGTTTTGGCGCACTCTTCAGGGCTTCCCAGGCCCGATCAATGTCTTCAGGTTTGGCTCGAGCTAAGCTACAGATCACCGGGCCTTCGACTTCTTGGGCAATACGATGAATCGCGTCAAAATCACCCGGCGAGCTGAACGCAAACCCCGCTTCAATGATATCCACGTTTAATCGGGCTAATTGTTTTGCTACCAAGAGTTTTTCTTCGATATTCATGCTGGCACCAGGAGATTGCTCTCCGTCCCGTAACGTCGTATCAAAGATCCGAATCATTCGTGTCATGATCGGGTTCCTCTACTCTGGCGTCTTCTTCTGTGTTCCATTCGACTATTTCTTATTCCATTCATTTTGGAAATTCGTCCGATGGCATATTGGCCTCAGGTTTTTCTTTGGTTATTCCAGCCATCAATTTCCAACCCTGTTCGACCACTCCAGAAAGAGCGTAGACCGCAAACACGACAAACAACATGGCTTGGGGATACGCCAACACGGCCATAAAAATGAGCACGGCATAGACTAAGTAATTAAAATGATGATGCTCCTGCGCTTTTAATTCTTTCAGACTTCGATATCGAAACGTGCTCACCATCAAAAATGCTAAGGACAGCGTAAGGACAATGCCCAGAATAGGCTTCACACCTTCACCCAAGGCCACCACATGATGATCAAAGATCACCAACGTGGCAATGACGCCTGCGGCACCAGGAATCGGAAGGCCGGTGAACGGCTTCTCATTATTAGCCGTAGTGGCAAGCACGTTATGCCGCGCTAAGCGAAGGGCCCCGCAGGCCACAAATGCAAACATAACTGCTGCACCCAACATTTTTGGTGTACTCAGCGCCCAGACATACACCAACAAACCTGGGGCCACCCCAAAGGAGACGACATCAGCCAATGAATCATATTGCAACCCAAAGTCACTCGTACTTTTCATGAGGCGGGCTGTCGTTCCATCCAACACATCAAAGACTATTGCCACGAGAATCGCAATAGCTGCTGCCTCAAAGTTTGCTCCAAAAACAAAAAGAATTGAGGCCAGTCCGCTAAATAAATTCCCTGTAGTGAGGATGTTGGGAATAAGAGAGACGACTCGTCGTCTTCGTGGTTGCTTCATGAAGGATCCGCGCATGCTATCTCCGCTAATATTGATGATCCGCCTTTAACTTTTGAGCCAACCTGCACCCGAATCGTGCTGGATTGAGGAAGGTACACATCCATTCGTGACCCAAATCGAATAAGGCCAAAGCGTTCGCCTTTGGTAATCTGCTCTCCAGGCACAACCCACGACACAATACGTCTGGCAATCAATCCGGCAATTTGCACACACAACACTTTGACACCATCAGATCGACGTAGCATCAGAACATTTTGTTCGTTCCCACTAGAAGCCCCTGGTTGATTAGCCATCATAAATTTCCCGGGTTGGTAGACCATATCTTCCACACTTCCCCCGATGGGCATCCTATTGATATGAACATCAAACACATTAAGGAAAATGCTGATTCTAATACTTTGTTCTTTCAGATACCGATGCTCAAATTCTGATTCCACCGCGACAACCGTCCCATCACCGGGAGAAACGATCACCTGCTCACCCTGAGGAATTTCCCGGGCAGGGTTCCGAAAAAACCAGGTTATAAAAAGAGTGAGAGCTCCTAACAAATAGGTCACCCCAACCCCTCCCATTGCCCAACCACCCAAGGTGAGAATTCCCCCTATGACAATAAAGGGAATACCTTCTTTGGCGACCGGAATTCCTTTGGCCCGATCAGCCATGCGTGAGGTGTCTCATTAATTTTTTTGTTTATCCACGAGTTGGTCTTTTTTCAACCAGGGCATCATTCCTCGCAACCGTGCACCAACCTCTTCAATTGGATGTTCTTCCCCTTTTTTCAAGAGCGCATTGTACACTGGACGATTAGCTTGATTTTCCAATACCCATTCCCTGGCAAATCGCCCACTTTGGATCTCGTCTAATATTCGCTTCATCTCTTTCTTGGTTTCACTCGTCACCACTCGCGGACCTCTTGTCACGTCGCCATACTTGGCAGTGGTACTAATGGAATAACGCATATTCGCGATACCGCCTTGATAGATCAGATCTACGATCAGCTTGACCTCATGCAAACATTCAAAATAGGCCATTTCAGGTGCATAGCCAGCCTCGACTAAGGTTTCAAATCCAGCCTGGATTAACGAAGTTACCCCACCACATAACACCGCCTGCTCTCCAAACAAGTCAGTTTCTGTCTCCTCTCGAAAAGAGGTCTCAATGACACCCGCTCGTGCTCCGCCAATCGCGTTCGCATATGCCAGTCCAACTTGTGCCGTATTGCCGCTCGGATCTTGGTGAATCGCAAGCAAGCATGGCACCCCGGTTCCTTTCGTATATTCCGAACGAACCAAATGCCCTGGCCCTTTGGGAGCCACCATAAATACATTCACATGAGAAGCAGGTTGAATCTGCCCAAAGTGAATATTGAACCCATGACCGAAAGCCAGATACGCCCCTTGCTTGAGATTCGGGCCAATATCATTATTGTAGATAGCTGCTTGTCGTTCATCGGGCGCTAAGATCATGACCACATCTGCATCCTTCACCGCATCGGCCGTAGGCATCACCTTCAAGCCAGCGGCCTCAGCCTTATTCCACGACTCGCCCTCCCGACAGCCCACGATAACGTGAATCCCACTATCCCGCATATTAAGGGCATGAGCATGGCCCTGACTCCCAAAACCTATGACGGCCACCGTTTTTTTGGCTAAATTTTTCTGGTCCACATCTTTTTCATAAAAAATTTTCATGATGCACTCCTCAATGGAAATTTAGAAAATACCGTGTAGGCTCCGCCACTCAGAATCGACGGATCGCCTTTTTTATTAAGACAGAGTGGGTCGACCTGATTAGTTCGCTTTCGCAAGCGGTCTGGGCTGGGCTTGCGCGGGACGTGTGGGCTCTCGACCGATGGCAATCCGGCCAGTCCGCACCAATTCTTTAATACCAAGCGGTTGGAGTAAATGAATGATGGCTTGTACTTTCCTCACATCCCCTGTCACTTCGATGGTATAACTGGTCGGAGAGGAATCAAGAACACTCGCTCGAAAAATGTCCGCAATGCGTAATGCTTCGGCACGATCTTCTGGCCGAGTATGTACTTTAATTAACGCGGTTTCGCGTTCCACAAATTCACTTTCGCTGATATCAACGACCTTAATAACATCAATAACCTTATTCAACTGCTTCATAATCTGTTCAATAATACGGTCATCTCCGCTCGTGACCAGAGTCATCATGGAAACCGAAGGATCCAACGTGGGAGCCACGGAAAGACTTTCAATATTAAATCCTCGGCCACTGAATAGCCCAGCCACACGAGATAAGGAGCCAAATTTGTTTTCTAACGTTAACGAAATAATGTGTTCCATATTCCCTGTCTATCTAGGCTGTGAGCACCGTATCGGAATCCGATTGTACAGCCGTTTTATGCGTAGATTTTGGTTTATGTAAGTCTGGAGGATCCTCTAGCAGCATCTCATGATTGCTTCCTCCAGCCGGAATCATGGGATAACAATTTTCATATTGATAGACAGGCACATCAATAAACACAGGTCGATCAATAGATAAGGCTTCTTGAATGCCGGCATCCACATCGCCAACCGTTTCAATGCGAACCCCAGCGGCCCCATAGGCTTCCGCTAATTTCACAAAATCTGGAACATTATCTAGATAACTGCAGGAATATCGTCCTTCATAAAATAGGTCTTGCCACTGTCGGACCATCCCATGAAAGCGGTTATTGATCACAAACACCTTCACTGGCAATTTTTCAATCACGGCTGTCGCTAATTCTTGCGTATTCATTTGAATACTGCCATCTCCAGCAATACACAAGACCAACCGATTTGGGAAGGCTGCTTGAGCGCCCATGGCGGCGGGGAAACCAAATCCCATCGTTCCCAATCCACCAGAAGTCAACCACGTCTGTGGATTTTGAAGTTTGAAATATTGGGCTGCCCACATTTGATGCTGACCGACATCCGTTGACACAATCGGATCACGGTCAGCAGTCAATTCATACAAACGGTCAATCAGATATTGCGGTTTAATTTGTGCCTCAGGCTCCTGGATATACGCCAGGGGATGTTCCTGTTGCCAGGCAGAAAGTTGATCCCACCAAGGCTTTCGCCGTTCCTTTTGATTGCCATTCACCGTGGCTCGCAGAATATTATTCAATTCAATCAACACACGTTTGCAATCACCAACAATAGGAATATCCACATGAATGTTTTTTCGAATCGACGTGGGATCTATATCAATATGAATAATTTTTGCAGTCGGACAAAACTCCGCCACTTTCCCCGTCACTCGGTCATCAAATCGCGCCCCCACGGCAATAACTAAATCCGAGTAATGCATGGCCATATTCGCCGCATAGGTCCCATGCATCCCTAACATCCCCAGGGATAAGGGATGATTTCCCGGAAAACACCCTAAAGCCATCAACGTCATATCCACGGGAATATGGGTCATTTCCGCCAATTCTTTCACTTCGGCAGATGCCCCAGAATGTTGCACCCCTCCGCCAATGTAGAGGATCGGACGTTTTGATTTCATGATCGCATCGGCCGCCTGCTTAATTTTCCATTTGCTTCCATCATATGTCGGATTATAGCCACGGATCGAAACGGATTTGGGGTAATGAAACTCTCCCTTATCCATTGAAATATCTTTAGGAATATCCACTAATACCGGACCGGGCCTTCCAGTCGACGCGATATAAAATGCCTCTTTAATCGTCTGAGCTAAATCGTTCACATCCTTGACTAAGAAATTGTATTTGGTACAGGGACGGCTCAAACCCGTGTTGTCAGCTTCTTGAAAGGCATCGTTCCCAATCATCCCCGAAGGGACTTGTCCAGAAAAACACACCATCGGCACAGAATCCATATAGGCATCAGCTAACGCGGTAATCACGTTGGTCATCCCAGGTCCAGATGTGATCAAGGCCACCCCGGGTTTACCCGTGGCTTTGGCATAGCCTTCTGCCATATGCCCTGCCCCCTGTTCATGACGAGTCAGAATGACACGAATATCCTTTTGCTGATGCAACACATCAAAAATCTTCAGGACCACGCCACCGGGTAAGGCAAAAAGCGTATCGACGCCTTCGCGTTTTAATGATTCCAGAAAAATTTCTGCACCGGTTAGTTGCATGATACTCACCTTTTGATTAAAAGACTGTTGAAATAAACTCCACGATTAGATACTGGCGTGAGGTTCCCGTTTCGTACTTCCAATTAAAATTAATATGTACATTCAAAAAAGGAAAGATTCCTCCTCCCCTTAGATTGAATACAGTGAACCCCTCAAAAATAAATACGTAATGGTAATCCTTGCCGTTTTTTTAAGTCAACCAATATTGTAGCAGGATTTGTGCAATTACGAAATATAGAGAGGGAGACCTTGGAACCCAGCCTAAAATGAAACTAGGACCTTCGATGTGGGAAGCAGATATTCATAAATTAGCCCAAGAGCACCTCTTACGAGAAATATCAGTTCTGGACTCTCCCTCAGGCCCCATCATGTCTTTGAAAGGGCAAAAGATCCTCCAGTTTGCCACAAATGATTATTTAGGACTGGCTAACCACCCCCAGCTGAAACACGTGGCTCAGAAAGCCATTGAGCAATTTGGCGTAGGTGCAGGTGCTTCTCGGTTAATTTCCGGTACCCTAAGACCCCATCACAACCTAGAATTGGCCTTAGCTCAATTTACCAACACCGACGCCGCACTGACCTTTTCTTCCGGCTATGCGACAAATCTGGGAGTCATTCCCCTTCTGGCCAAAACCGGCGGACTCATTTTTGCCGACCGCCTGTGCCATGCCAGTTTGATTGATGGTTGCCGTCTCAGTCGAGCCGACTTTCGGGTCTTTCCCCATAATGATATGAAACATTTACGCTCGCTTTTAGCCAACCGCCAGGCCAATCGCCCAACTCTACTTATCACCGAAGGGGTTTTTAGTATGGATGGGGACCTGGCTCCATTACCTGAACTGACACATCTGGCTAAGGAATTTGAAGCGACGTTGCTGTTAGATGATGCCCATGGAACGGGGGTAATGGGTCCCACGGGACGCGGAACCATCGAGCATTGGGGGGTGGAAGGTCATAATGTTCTTCATATGGGAACGCTGAGCAAAGCCATAGGCACTAGTGGAGGGTTCATGACGGGGCCATTGTCATTAATTAACTATCTTATCAATACCTCCCGATCGTTCCTCTATAGCACAGCCCCACCACCAGCTATGGCGGCGGCGGCCCAAGCCGCCGTAAGCCTCATTCTGCAAGAACCAGAGCGGCATGCTCGACTGTGGGAAAATCGAGAACACATGTATCAAGGGTTAACCGCCATGGGGTGCCACATGACGAAAACTCAAAGTCCCATCCTCCCCATCATCGTGCACGACCCACGGCTCGCTACCGAGATGAGCGTGAGCCTACAAAAAAAGGGGATCTATATCCCAGCCATCCGACCTCCAACCGTCCCCAAAGGTAGCAGCCGCCTCCGAGTGACGGTCACAGCTGAGCATTCCCCTGATCAAATCGATGAGGCCCTAACAGCCATTCAACAGGTAGGACAATCACTCAAAATCCTTCGTTAGACTCGATCTCAATCCTGCCTTAACATTCCTTTTCCAGATTTGTACTCTCTACTCCCCCACTTCTTGGCTTCGGAGATCAACGCCAAGGAATTCCTGCCATTCAAGTAAATCCAGGGGCATTCCGAAAAGATATACAGGAATGCCATAAGGCTACGGTCTTTTTTGGAAAAAATTTCGTCTCACTGAGGTGAGCACTACACCCGTCTACCATACACAAGTCAGAGAACTATTGTGAAAACACTCAAGAAAGAACTGTTCGACGGGAAATTTGAGATTCAAGGGGAAATTGCCAAGGGTCAAACCGGAACAATTCTTTATGGATATGATCTTGGATTACGACAAGAGGTGGCAATCAAAATCTATCATTCCCATATTAATAACCGTGTGATTCGTGGCAAAGCCTTCGTTGAAAAATCTAGCCCCCTTCTCCTTTTAGATCACCCGAATCTCATAAAAATTTTCAAAGTCGAAGAAGAAGAGGACACCCCTGTCATCTTTATGGAATTCTTCGATGCACCCAGCCTTCAACAGTTGATTCATGACAAAGGCCCGCTACCCATTCAAGACATGCTCATGCTTGCTCGGGAGATAACGGAAGTCCTCGTCCATACGCATTTCCAGGGCATCATCCATGGAACGCTTCATCCAGGCCATGTCTTAGTCGGATTACAAGGTCAGATCAAAGTTTTGGACTTGGGGTTATCCTGGATCCTGATGGATATTTTGTCCAATTGTGACCCAGAGATCCTCAGACCCTTGCCATATTTCCCGCCGGAAATCGCCAAGGAAGAGCTGCTCAACGTCAGTAGCGATTTGTATTCTCTAGGATTCATGATGTACGAAATGCTCACCGGCACCGTTCCCTACGCGGGCCTCCCAAAAACGTCCATCATGGGGAAATTAGCGTTCGACCAAGCTGATCCCATATTTGACTTTCCTGACACAGTTCCCGAAGCCATATGTGACCTCATCCGCCATATGACTCACAATAACACTCAACACCGCCTACAAGATGCGACCCACGTCCTGACTATCATCAATCAACAATTACAAAAACTCCCTATCAGCAAGAAAAGTATTTTTTTGGCACCGGTCGCTCCTCAACCGCAAGCTCCTCCGCCCAAAGATCAAGATGAACCTGCAATGCTATCAACCGCAACCACCACCCCGTTGACGACACCGAACCCCGCACCCAAAACAGCACCAATCCAACGTCCTCAGGCGTCCATGAAATATAGCCAAGCCAGACAGACCACCATGCTCCGCAAAGTCGGCATCACACTTGGACTCATAGTGTTGGTCGCGCTAGCTGGAGGATTGGGGTATTGGTATCGGGATATATTAGAACCACATCTTTCGATCCTGCAAGAACAACCTGAGGGTTCATCACCGCTAACGAATCTACCAGCGACAAGGTCAATCGAAGATGGAAAGCCCGTCGCTCCGGCTCAAGATGCCGTGAATCTCCAGGAACTCCCCTCGGGGTCAGAGGAACTCCGCCAACAGGAAATACCACCGTTAGCTCTCCCAATAGAACCAAAACACGATGCGTTATCTAACCCTACGTCTCGTTCTCAAAAACCCGAAGCACAACCCAAGCAATCTACCGTCACACCACTACCCAAGACCAGAAAAACGAAACAAGAATCATCGCTCGTCCCACTTCAAAAACAGCCTATTTCCAAGCAACCGAAAACCTCTGGGAACCCAACACCGTCAAAAATGGCTCCAGCCATTCCAGAGATTGCCTCACCTCCAACAACGAAAGCCGTCAAGAAAGCCCCTGTCCAGCCAGCAATGGCTCAGCAACCACCAGTTTCAAACCAGTCCATTACCCCACTTGAAAAACTCCCGGCCAAAAGGACATCGGCGGGACACAGGATAACTCCGTCACCAACCACGAACGCGACGAAGATAGGACCTCTTAAGAGTCCCGCTACCTTAAAGCCAGCCAAGGAAAACATAAATCAAAAAAACGAGTCCGCTATATCAACTCCGTCATCAGGAGATATTCCACGGCAACCTATTGATGAAGAGATTGAAGATATCCTTCAATCACTCGATACTGCCAAAGAAGACCTTTCCTCGATTGCTGTTCCCTAGCAGAATTCAGTCCTAGCCCATTCTCCATTTTTTTCTTTCATGAGTGATCCATCCGCCATTCAAAACCGACATGGCCAATGGATGGAAGCCATCCTCATCTGGCTAGGAATTGGTATCCCAATACAGACTGGTCCTGTCTTATACCAAAGCTTACAGTGGAGCCCTTCAATGCCAGAAATTCTGTCGAATGGCCTTGGGGCATTGCTCATGCTTGCTATAAGTCTGGGACTTCTTTTGAAATATCGAGCCCTTTCTCTTTGGATCCTGAAGACATCTTCCTCAAACTCAGAAACACTAAGGAGAGATTCCGAACTCTCAGGATGGCTCACCATAGGAATTTTTACATGTGGACTTCTTTTCCTGGCTCACACCATTTCACTAATGCTTTCCTTATTAGGAAGCCAACTTTCGCTTTGGTTTAATCCCAGACAAGAAGCTCTTGGACTGACCATAGAACCTATTCCATTTTTCATGGCCATCTTCGCGCTCAACCATTTACCTCCATTACTCATGGCTCTTTCCTTCACTTTCTTGCCTCAACGGCTAGCCAGATGGACGATTTCCCTACAAGAACGCTGGGGTTCTCTGCACACAGAAACACCCGTATCATGACTCAACGGCAACTCTTCCATGCCGTGCTCATTCTATTTTCTATTTTTATTTATATTGACGGGTTCAGATTATTCATCGACGTTGTCCCCCCTATTAGCTCCGTCATTTGCGGAGAGTCTTTATGACTTCTCTAAGAAGGGGGGATGGCCATTACCTTCAGCCTCATACATTTTTCCCCCTTTGCTTCCTTCCCTCACAACCCTAGGGTTCGCCAGTTTGGTCTTGTATAAGGCCAGTGATTTAGCCAACTGGTTCTTCCCAGAAGCCAACAATTCACCACTAGTCGTGTACCTTCAACCAGAAGAATGGTTACGTTGGGCAATCACCCTGGTAGGAATATTTCTCCTAGGCTGGCTAACCATCCCCTCTCTATTGAATATTATTTTTCATCCACTCGTGATGAATTTCTATCCAGAATTGGCCAAGGAAAAACCAGACATGGCCTTTATGCAGGCTTGGTACTGGAAATTTTTCATTAAAAATGTTGGCCGATTCCTCTTGCAAGGCAGTTTTGGGCTCATGGGTCTGTTATTAGCTCCCCGTCTGGCCGCATGGATCATACGTATTCAGAAACACCCGCCACCGTCTTCAGATCAGTAATTTCCCGATAGCTCCCCTTCCCACCACGGCACCTTCCACATTGTGGCCCCTCATGAAACCAGCCTATAATTGGCCCACACAGACAACGAGAAGAATAAAACCTATAGATTGGGTTGAGGATGCTCGCTAAAGTTCATAGTTTGGGATTGGTTGGGTTAGAGGCGAACCCTATCGAAATAGAGGTCGACATTGGCAGTGGCCTACCACAGTTTTCGATTGTCGGCCTGCCGGATGCTACTGTGCGCGAAAGCCGAGATCGTGTCCGGTCAGCCCTGAAAAATACTGGGTTCCGATTTCCCCCGAAAAAAATCACGGTGAATTTGGCACCGGCTGGAATCAAAAAGGAAGGCGCTGGCCTCGAGTTGGGTATTGCCATCGGCATCCTGATTGCCGAAGTGGTCCTCACCCAAGAATGTGTGGCGCCCTATTTATTCGTCGGTGAATTGGCCCTGGACGGACGGATTAAGGAGGTCCCAGGCGCGCTATCTATGGCCATGGCAACACATGCCCCACAGGCGCTCATTCTTCCGCACGATAATGCGCTACAGGCATGTGTAGTCGACCATGCCACGATTTATGGGGTCCATACCCTTCCACAGGTTGTGGAATTTCTTCAGGGCGCTCTCTCGTTATCGCCTGTGACAGCTGACCCGGAGACCTTTCAGCCCCACTCCCCTAACATCGACGAAGATTTTGGAGATGTCGTGGGGCAATTCCAAGCCAAACGCGCACTCGAAGTTGCCGCAGCTGGCGGCCATAATCTTTTAATGGTCGGCCCACCAGGGTCAGGAAAAACGATGTTAGCCCAACGACTCACCGGTATTCTGCCACCGATGAGTTTCCAGGAATGTTTGGAATCCAGCCAAGTCCATAGTGTCGCCGGATGCTTGCCAACCATGTCCCCCCTTCTCACCGCCCGGCCCTTTCGAGCCCCGCACCATACGATATCCGAAGCCGGGTTAGTCGGCGGAGGCTCTATTCCCCGACCGGGGGAAGTGTCCCTCGCACATCATGGTGTTTTATTTCTAGATGAAGCCCTTGAATTTAAGCGGGTCTTACTCGATAGCTTGCGGCAACCCTTGGAAAATGGCACGGTGACCCTCACCCGAGTACAAGCCAGCTTGACCTATCCAGCCAAGCTGATGTTGGTGGTGGCCATGAACCCCTGTCCCTGTGGGTATTCCGGTGATCCGACGCATGAATGTGTCTGTACCCCCCATCAAATTCGGCGCTATCGAAGCCGTCTCTCAGGACCCCTTTTGGATCGATTGGATATCCATATTGAAGTGCCAGCTGTTCCCGTCAAAGAGTTATCCGGAACGACACCCAGCGAAAGCTCCGATCACATTCGCCAGCGTGTCATACAAGCTCGACAACGACAAGTAACGCGCTATTATAAGGAAAAAACATTAAATAACGCCCAACTCAAGCCACGGTTAGTCAAAAAGTATTGCCAATTAAATAACCCCGGAAAAACTTTATTAGAACAAGCCGTGGCCAAGTTGGGACTATCAGCTCGAGCCTATGGTCGAATACTTCGAGTTTCCCGAACTATTGCGGATTTGGCAGAGTCCGACACCATTCAGCCACCTCATGTGGCGGAAGCGATTCACTATCGAACGCTAGATCGCCCCCTATCGTCATAAGGACTTGCATGGAATCCTTCAAAATTTTTCGCTGGTGGTTCATGATCGGCGCCCTGATGGCCCTTGCCGTCATCATGATTCAAGGGGGAGTCCAGGACCTTATGCTGGCTCAAGAACCCATATGGGAAATTAAGCTGGTGGAATTACTCCCCCCGATTGTCGGTGGCGGCCTATTGGGCGGCTGTATTGCCTTAATTCTGAATCGGATCAAGAAGACATCTCCAACGGCATGATGGTCAAAACCTCGTCCTTCTGAACAAATTCCCTCTAGCCAGCGCCCATATCCACTCAGTACAATACCCCTCTATTTTTTTAAATTTCTTTATCGTGTTTGTCAGAAGGAGGCATCGTGGGCATGGATGTGAAAGTTGGACCACATTTGTATCGTAATTCCAACGGGACAGTAGAAATTGAGGGCCTTCCTCAACTTGAATTGCAGCTTCGGAAAACCGGCGGCGTCCCCGTTCGTATGAACTTCGCCATTTTTGATTCAGGGGGAAAGCTTCATGCCAAAGTTGAAGCCAATTCTCTCGTTATTAATGAACAAGGCGCATACCACTTAGAACGCTCTGAAAAGGGGTTGATGCTCACCACAACGAGTAACCGCAAACGTGTACTCGCCATTAATGTCGGAGACAATAACCAGGTGGAGATTCCGGAAGGAGAATTTTACACCCTGAAGGGCCACATCTTAAAAATTACCCCTCAGGAATGGTCAGTGGAAAAAACCACAGGAGGGGCAGGAGAAACCGATATGAAAGGCGAAGCGGTGGCCGTTGGCTGCTAGTCGATTCAGAAAGAGCACGTTTCTTTTTGAACACGATTTCAATCGAATTTTTTATAACCTGAACAATAGATCAAATCTCCGCTGCCGGAGCATCACAATGCCCTTCGCAAATGGCACACATTCGAGGAGCCACCCCTTCACCCACGCTCGCTGGGCCTAAGGAGGACCCCAAATCCAACGCTACGACATCAAGCCCTTGGTACGTCCACAAACGTCCACAGTCCGGACAACAATACCAAATCGTATAGCCCGGCCATTCTCGATCACGTACCGCCATCCTTCACCTTTTCTTGGGCCTCGGACTCTTCACCTCTCTCCTCAGTCTGACGATGATTCCTCTGTCACCAATGCCAGAACCTTCTGAGACACCGTTGGCAACCATTGGGTGAATGGGACATCCGCATCCACCACAATTTCGATTTTTCCATTAGCCAAACGACGTACCGCACCTGGACGATCTGGTGAGAGGGGAATCTCTATAACCTCACGCGAAATGTCTAATTGATCAGTTAACTCTAATATTTGTGAAATCTGTTGAAACGACACAGCTGGGAAAGCACTCACGAAATACCTTCTTTCTTCAATAGACCAAAAATTGTAGGAAGGTCATCCCCTCCTGTCAATAAACCCAAACTCCGGCACACATTTACGGACTCACGAACACATGCGCGAAAACCTTCCCAGCAGCGTCCATATCGTCGCGAGTCACATCCAAATGCGTGACCGCACGAAAGGAGCGGTCACCAATCGCATTCAGCAACACGCCTGCTTCACGGCACTCCACGAGTAATTGCTCCGTCGACTTGGAAGACTGAGGCACTTGAAACATCACCATATTCGTTTCGACCGAGTCCACATTCACCACTACACCAGGAATATTATGTAACCGTTGGGCCAAATGTTGCGCGTTGAGATGATCTTCCGCCAAACGCGACACATGATGACCCAACGCATAAATTCCGGCAGCCGCCAAAATGCCTACTTGTCGCATCCCACCACCCAACATTTTTCGCAGCCGGCGAAGCTTTGCAATACGCACAGCATCCGACACGATCACCGAGCCAACCGGCGCTCCCAATCCTTTCGATAAACAAAACGACACCGTATCAAAAAGGTACGCATACTCAGCCACCGACACCCCAGTTTTCGCCGAAGCATTAAATACCCGAGCTCCATCCAAATGCAGCGCCAAGCCATAGCGACGCGCAAGATCTGTCAAGGCCTGAAAGGTCTCTAGTGGATAAACTGAACCACCGCCCACATTGTGCGTCTGTTCTAGGCATAATAAGGTGGTTTGAGGCGTATGCAAATCAGGGCTTCGAATCGCGGCTTCTACCGCATCATGAGATAATAATCCTCGAGCCCCGGGCACAGGACACAATTGTACCCCAGATATGGACGAGGCTGACCCACCCTCGTAACGAAGGATATGTGCGGAATGTTCAACAATCACCTCATCTCCTGGTTGAGTATGCAACCGAATGCACAATTGATTACCCATCACACCCGTCGGCACAAACAATCCGGCTTCTTTTCCTAACAATTCGGCAGCCAGCATTTCCAAACGGTTCACCGTAGGATCTTCACCATAGACATCATCGCCCACTTCGGCATTGGCCATAGCGTGCCGCATCCCAGCAGTGGGTTTCGTGACCGTATCACTACGTAAATCAATCATGGGCATGGCTGATCTCCTAAAAAATGCTCCTTTCAAACAGCTCCTATTCTATGCTACGAGGCATCATCACACAAGATTTCCTATGGGCAATCGGCTACAATTCTCCGCAATGAATGCACGCCTCTTAATCACTGGTGGGGCAGGGTTCTTAGGAACCCATTTATTGCAACAGGCTCATTCTTTTACGGCCACCGGGACGCTGCATCGTACCGCCGCTACCTCTATCCCAGACGTTGCCTTTCATGTCTGTGACCTAGAACAGACCCAGGAAGTCAAAATTCTCCTAGATCGTGTACGACCAGAGATCATCATTCATACCGCGGGCTCCGATCAAGGAGGGAATTTTTCAGCCATTAGCCGGGTCGCCGGTTTGCTTGCCATGCAATCTGCCGAGCGGTACATTCGATTCATTCATCTCTCGACTGATCAAGTCTTTGACGGAACGGCAGCCCCCTATCTCGAAACCAGCACGCCTCGTCCGATCAATCCTTACGGCACAGCCAAAGCCCAATCCGAAAACCTCGTACATTCACTTAACCCACAGGCGTTAATCGTTCGTACCTCTCTGCTCTATGACTTGCGCTCACCAGACCGTCAAACCTCACAATTGATCCACGCAACCACAACGGGCGTACCCTACCGTCTTTTCACCGATGAATTTCGTTGCCCCATTTGGGTAGAAAACCTCGCTGAGGCGTTACTGGAATTGGCAGAAACCAATTATGCAGGGATCCTAAATCTTGGCGGCCCCCAACCCTTTAACCGGTGGGAGTGGGGACTACAAATGCTGCAACATTTTGGCATCCCACTGACGCCGAATATTCAACCAGGCACGATCGAAGAATCGGCACTCATCCGTCCTAAAAACCTGACTCTCGATTCGACCTCGACTCAACAACTTATCCATACTCCCCTGCTGTCCTTCACAGAATCTTGCAAAAAAATTGAATAGACCCAGCCCTAAAATTGGACAACGGTATTAAGCAGGGCAGGCCCCAAAAGACTCTTCTCTAAGTTCAAGAATTCTGACCCCAACCACTCAGGACTCAATTCCCAATGTCCTCATTCAAGCCCGTCTTTGGTCAAAATTTATTTTCTTATCCCTTCAGCCTCCTTGAATTTGAAAGACTGTCAAAAAAGGACATGAAAGGAAAAGACAAGACCTCATTCATTCACCTAGGGGCGCCAGCAGGTATAGCTACACCATAAAAGAACCAACCGCGCCTCCATTTCTCATCCCGCACAAACTAACCCTTGCCAAGCACGGAAAAATATTCAAATCCCAGACATTCAAGATCTAAGGGTTATTGCCGAATAAATAGATGGTAGGTCCTGGCTGTCGGACAAAGAAGACAATGGATCAACACGAAACAACCATAAGCATGCTCAGGGCATTATCGTAGAAATCTCACCCATATTTGAGGACTTAACTATGACTACTGAAAAATTTCGACTCGTGACCCGCAGTGATTTTGACGGACTGGTCTGTGCCGTTCTGCTTAAAGAAGTCGGGATTATTGAGGAAATAAAGTTTGTCCACCCAAAAGATATGCAAGATGGCAAGATTGCGATCTCTGCTCACGATATCACCACGAATCTGCCGTTTGTTGAAGGCGTCCACCTCGCATTTGATCATCACGAAAGTGAGACCATTCGTAATAAAGGTGAACGAAGCGATCATATCATCGACCCCGAAGCTCCTTCTGCAGCACGAGTGGTCTATCGGTATTACGGCGGGGAGAACACATTTCCTTCCGCATGGAACGAGATGATGGATGCCGTCGATAAAGGCGATTCGGCCCAATACAATATTGGGGAAATCCTTAAACCTAGCGGCTGGTCATTATTGAATTTCATCATGGATGCACGTACCGGACTGGGGCGCTTTCGTGAATTTCGAATTTCCAATTACGAGTTGATGATGGACTTGATAGAAAAATGTCAATCCCTCAGTATCGAGGAAATCATTGCTTTGCCCGATGTTCAAGAGCGAGTGCGGCTCTTCCAGGAACATGCCGATATGGCGAAAAAACAGATTCAGCGATGCGCGACGGTCCATGACAATTTAGTGGTATTGGATCTTCGTGACGAGGAAACCATATACGCCGTCAACCGTTTTATGATCTATGCCCTGTATCCAAGCTGCAATATTTCTATGCATGTGATGTGGGGATTGAAAAACCAAAATACGGTTTTCGCGATTGGGAAGTCGATCATCAACCGTAGCTCAACAATCAATATCGGAGAA
>JAJDBR010000143.1 GCA_029261275.1 Nitrospirales bacterium | reverse complement strand
CTGCATCACTCATCTTTCTGTTATTAGCTACCTACATTTGGATTGCTTACCCCCTGCAATTACTAATGACTCTTCATATTCCACAGTCTGCCGTTTTTTTGGCAACATTTCTTCGTCCTGAAGTCATTCGAAACGAGATTGTTGGGGCATTTCATACCGCATTTCCTGGAATCATCGCATTATTTTCTGGTCTAATTATTGGTCGCAATAACGTTCCCAATAACCTCTCTAGTAGCCATTTTATTCTTCGACATAATTCTTTCATAATCATTATCGTCGGGATTATGTTGCTTAAGATCTTTGTTCAGACCGCTATGGACATCGGATTGCCCGGCGTTAGGCCCAAAGGACTCCCAATTCCGTTTCTTGTTGGCTTCCTTGATATGGTCACTCGCCCAGGGCTGTTTGCGATTGTCAATTTATATTTCTACATGGTGCTGCGTTTGAGAGAACACAAAGGCTTACTAATGGCCCTCTCTCTCATGTTCATTAACGTCTTGCTTTCAGTGCGTGTTGGTTGGAAGTCCGAACTTGTAATCGAAGGATTTCTTATGGCTTATTATCTGTTTGATGTATATGACACCATGCCAAAAGCACGGCGTCGCCTTATTGCGATGCTCACTCTACTCAGTATCGTTGGCATGCTTATTCTCTATCCGCTTATCAATGTGTATCGGCACCAGTTGTTACACGAACAAGATTTTTCAAATACCATCGCTCGTACAGGAGACGCAATCAAAAAAACAGATACGGATTCATCCCTTCATTCGTTCCTGGACCGCATTAATGGAATAAGAGCATACTATCTCGCGATAAAACTAGGTTCAGGTAGGGAGTTTCAACTCGAAAGTTTACTCAATACAAATGTGCCAGAGTTAGTAAAAGAAAGGTTGTACGGTCGGGACAAAGATAAGGCGGTCACCGCTTTTGGGACTACGCAGCTTTCCGTTTTATATTTGGTTGGTGGCGTTCCGTTTCTAACCTTGGGATGTCTGATAATGGGGGGCATTATTAGATGGACGGGTACGTATATCAATAATCGTCTTTTTCTCTCATCAGTCACGTTTGACGCCTATGTTCCTTTTTTTAGTATTCTTTGGGTCAAGGTGTTAGCTGCAGGAGGAGGCATTCCGTTACTGATGAAAGAATTTGGATTAGTCCTTGGTTGTTTATTTGTTATTGAACGTGTTTGTTATACAAAAAAAGCAAATGTGGAGAACGGGAAGTTGTACAGCATCCCCGTCGAACATGAACCAAAATTTAAATGAAGCCTTTTTTCTAAAAGAGGGAAAAGACGTAAGCAGGACAATCGGTTTCCCCCAAAGGGCGGGGCTCATAAATTTTGGCAAGATTAATGTCTGATGGGATAGGACTTTTTTGGTAATTCAACAGCCAATATGGGTTTGGGATCTAAAGCTGACGTGCAAGCGATGAGGCAAGTTGATACGCGTAGCGTACTGGGAGGACGCGGCCCCATACAGGCAAATTTTTGCAGGGGATAAAAGTACGATTGCAACCATTTTTGGTGCCATCTCTAACATTTCTTTGAGCCATGAAGATACTTTTCGTGACAAACCAAGTACCTTTTCCCCCCGATAACGGGACAAGGATCGTGTCTTATCACGCGATGCGATTAATGCATGAGGCTGGGAATGAATTGTGTCTAGCAGTACTTTCTGATGAAGATTTAGATGTAGAAAAACGTTTTAGGACTGTGGCCAAGTTTTGCAAAAATGATATGGCCTTCAAAGAAGAGCTTCCAAGCCGGCATCCTTTAAGAATACAAATTGCTGCAATTTTCAAAGACCAGTTATTCTTTATTCAACGATTCAAGTCCACAGCATTTCTGCACAAACTGAGAAGACTTATTGATGAATTCAGACCGGAGGTCATTCATTTTGACCAAATACCAATGTTTCAGTACTCGAGTATCACACCTTCCGGAGTTGGGGCGGTGGCATCACCCAATGACAGCTATGCACTCACACTCGAGAATGCGTTCAGCATTGGCACCTACCATGGTTTCGAATATGCATATAAAAAGTGGCAATATCGCAGGGCTCGTGAGTATGAAAGATTGATCTATGCAACATTCAATCAGGTACACGTTATGAGCGAAGTCGATAAGCATTACCTCCAACGGCTCAATCCAAACGCCAAGGTCTCAGTTATTCCTAATGGTGTGGAAAGTTCATTGTTCGATGTGGCGAACGATACGCGAGACAAGACGGACATCATATTCGTTTCACATCTAGTAGGCCAAAACTTGATTTGTCTGAAAAATTTTTTGAGGCATGGCTGGTTAATTGTGAATAATCGCTATCCGAATGCCAAATTTAAAATAGTTGGGAAAGTAGGCCGAGAGGCGCAAGATCTAAAGAAACAATACGACTTGCAACATGGGGTAAATTTCGCAGGTTACATGGAAGATTTAGGGGAAGCTTATCGTACCTGTGGAATCGCGATTGTACCAATAAACAAAGACTGCGGAATAGTCAATAAAGTGATAGAAGCCATGGCAGCGGGTTTAGTTGTCGTTGGCTTTAAGAAAACCTTTTCCGGCATTCCTCAGGCAAAATCAGGCGTGCATTTTGTTGAAGCGAGCGATTACGAAGACATGGGGCATTCAATCATAAACTTACTAGACAACACAGTTTCTTGTGGTGAACTGAAAACGGCTGCACATCAACTCGCGAAGAAATATTACACCTGGTCTACTCGCAAAGATGCCTACCATCAAATGTATAAAACAGCCCAAGAAGACGCAAGAACACATTCATCTCGCAACCGAGATCTCAAAGTCTAGGACTAATTGGTCTGCTTTTATTCAAAAATGAAGATATGGGTTAGCTTGTGCTACTTATTCAGCCCTTATTTAATCCAAGAAATTTCATAAATGACTTATTCTTAATTATTCCACAAAACGTCTATTTGTAACCACAAACCTTTAATAGATTTTAATTATTTATAGACTCGGATGAAACCCCAAAAAATGAAAAAGCTTAAGATTGAAAATTTGAAAACCGTCACCTTTTCCATTGATGAGGTTTGTACGTTGTATTTTTACGAGGATCATGTTTTTAGAGCAGTCAATAAGGCGTATGAATCAGATGTGAAAAAAATGTTCGACAGTGGAATGATGAAGGAGCTTATCAATCAAGGGTTGTTCGTAAATACATGGATTTCGGATGTTGAAATAGAAGGGTATGACCTGGTTTTAGAACATAAGAAGGTTGAATATTGGAATTACCCTTATGAGTGGTCTTTTTCAATGCTGAAGGATGCGGCTAAAGTTGTCTTGGATGTCAATATTATTGCAAATAAATATGGTTTCGAATTGTACGATGTTCATGCAGAGAATGTGGTCTATGATATGAACACCCCACTTTATGTGGATTTAGGAAGTCTTTCCAAAATTGATCCTGCAAATGGAAAATGCTGGTCGGGATATCTGAATTTTTACAATTCATTTTATATGCCGTTGTATTTGTATGAAAAGGGGTTTTCAGATCTGCCCCAAACACTCTACTTGTATAATGGGGTCTTTAGTCCCAGGGATAACTTTCTTCTCAGATATCGTTATTTAAATTTATTTGGATCGAAAATTACCAGCCTACTCTACAAGCTATACGACAATTCCAGACGGCTTTCTGTCGGAAGACACTTCAGGGTAATGGAGAAGTTTGGGAAGCACAGACGCATTAAGATTATTCTTGCACTGAAAAAGTACTTTCAGGATTTTTTCACAGTTAACAAAGCCTACAGACTCATTAATTCAATTAAAAAAAGCAGTTTCGAATCATACTGGAAAGATTATCATTCCGGTATGGAACCTGAAAATGAGAAACGGTTTCTGCGGATTATATCACTGATAAAGTCTAAACTAAGTGACGCGACGATACTCATAGAGTTAGCATCTAATCAAGGAAAATTTGCTGCCTATATCTTAGGAAATACACAGATTAAGAAAATAATCGCGACTGATTATGATAAAAATGCACTCAATCAGCTCTATTTAAGCAATAAAGGTAATAAGAATTTTCTTCCTCTTGTATACGATTTTGTACGACCTAATGGAAAAAGGGTTCATCAGAAAATTGAAGAACGCATCCAAGGGGATGCTGTTTTAGCTCTTGCAGTGACCCATCATTTATTGCTCACTCAAGGTGTGAGCTTAACTAGAATATTTGAAATATTGGGATCCCTTACTCATAAGTATGTGGTAGTAGAGTTTATGCCACTAGGTTTGTATTTTGGAGATATGGATAATATTCCACCCGTTCCAAAGTATTATACTTTAGAGTGGTTTAAAGATGAATTTTCGCAATACTTTGAGCACATTTTTGATGAAGAAGTCGAAATTAACAGGCACTTGTTTATTGGGAAAGTGAAAAATTGCTAAGTAATACATCAGTTGTCGCTATGTTGTAAGAACACAGTCTGGCTTTTCACCTAAACCTAACATCCATTGATAGACTGAATGCAATTCTCTCGCGATCTTGTTCCATGAGAATTTCTTATCAACTAATTGCTTGCCCCTTGCGCCCATCGATTGCCGTTCTCTATCGGTCATGGTAATGAGTTGGCTAATCCCAGTAACGATCTTATTAGATTCCGTTCCTATTTGAATCGCCGCCGCTGCGTCGAAGCCTTCAGGGATATTGCACTCTGGAGTGATTAGTACAGGAAGGTTGTATGACCAGGCTTCCAAGACCGCTAGCGGAAGCCCTTCGCTGAACGATGGCAATATAAAGGCTTGTGCTCCACTATAGGTGGATTTCTTGTCAGCTCCAAATTGTGGTCCAACAAACCTTACACTTTCTTGAATGCCTAACTGGTTTGAGAGCGCTTTCAATTCATCTTCGTGCCCGCCCTGGTCCCAACCAGCAATCGTAAGTACCCATTCTCTAATCCTTGCATTGCCGTCCTGTTGAAGGGCGTACCAAGCATGAAGGAGGTTTACGAGGCCCTTCTTCGGATGAATTCTCCCTAGGAAGAGAAGTTCTCTGGTTCTTCCCCCTTCTCCCTCCTTAAAGGTTGTGTTGCCAGGTATTTCTATTCCATGGGGAATCAGGCAGATTGGATTTCGAAGGCCATATGCACGAATTGAACGCACCTCTGCCATTGTTCCTGCTTGCAAACAGGCAGCATTTCGAAGATGGGTATTTTCATAAAGCCAACCTGCTATCAATTTTTTTGTTCGTGAATTGTGTATTGCCCATTGATCAAGCATGCCATGAATTGTTATCAGATAAGGCTTTTGCTCACCCCTCGCCCACCTCGTACTCGCAATCGAGGTGTACATCCACAGACCGTGGACGTGCAAGAGATCAAGTTTGGCTTCCCCTAGTATCGGAACGAGGTTTGGTGAGTAACCAAACATCCCAGGCCCCTGTACCTTACAAGTCGTGACAGGTAGCGCGCCCCAACCAGCTTGATCTCGGTGTGAAAGCTCATCCTCCAGCCCAAAGATGTGAATCTTTGTCTTGAAAATGGCATTCAATGCTTTGCTTTGGCCGATCATTACTCCAAACATTCCACCCGCTTTATTTGAAGCAGACGCTGTTAGAACTCCTAGTTTCATTGTATAGCCTCCACAATTCTCAGCCCTTTATATTAGAATGTTGGCATCCGATCACGAATCGACGCTCGCGACCGCCTGGCCGTCGCGACCGACTCGGCCTATCGCGCAAGCGGGATTTCCCGCGACGATCGAGCCCGCCGCAACGTCCTTAGTCACGACCGATCCTGCGCCGATGATCGCTCCGTCTCCAACACGAACCGGGCCAAGGATCACGACGTGAGCGCCTACTTCGACGCGGTCGCCAAGAATGGGTGCGCCGCTCGATCCGGTCTCCGTCAGACCTCGAAGGCCAAGCGTCGTTGTGTGACGTAGGATGCAGTCGCTTCCCAGGCGTGAATCGGGAGTTACGACCAACCCCGTTCCGTGATAGATCCGAAGGCGCGGCCCGATCTCGAGGTTCCAGTGAAGCTCGATTCCGAGAATCCACTCAAAGACGATGCGATACGCCACGAGGACCGGTATGCCAAGCAGGCGCAGCGGCTGCTTGGCTCGTGCGATTCGCTGCACGCAGCGGAACGCTAAGAGCGTGAGCTGGATCTTCGGGTTTCGCGGATTCGCGAGCCAGTCCTGAAACACACCCTGGTGCGGCTGGCGCTGAGATTGAGATGGTCGCAAAGATAATTCCTTTTTAGGGTTATTTAATTCAATGGAGAATGTAGGGGAGACGTCTCTACCAGTCTATCTGCATGATCTATACTATTGTTTGATTGACTCACAAAAACGTTATCACAATAAAATTTATGAAATTTTGCGATATTATCCTTAACGTGGACTGGGCCCACATATTCTTCGCATTTTCCAGTCATTCTAAATCCCAAGGGATATTTTCCCGTGCTCCTATTTCCTGCAATCGTAACATCCCATACTCTCGCGATACTGTTCTCATCCAAATTCGTTGGGTCTTTCCATTTTCCTGAGAAATGTGCTGGGAGCAAATGAAGGCCGCTGGCTTTCTTAATCAACACTGAATCATTGATTACTTGGTTATTCTCTACTATTCCATTTCTTAAGCCGTACAAGTAAATCGCGGCGCCTTCATCGATGGCTCCCTTAGGATAGTAGAATCTATTATCATTGATCCGAATGTTTGTTGGAGACAGATATCCATTTCCTTTATGGTAATATTCGAATCCGATATTCAGTAGAGCATGGCCCCAATAGAAATTTCCATCTTTGAGCGATGCCGTTCGTTCATGTCTATTGTGAGAAATTTCGACATTTTTAGAACTCGCTACCAGCAAGCGGCCGTGTGTGCTACTCATACGATTATTTACAATCTTTATGTTTTCAGAAAAGTGTATTCCGATAGGGTCATCTCCCACACCGATTATAGTATTATCTTGAATCAACGCTCCGTCAAAATTCCCCAGCCCAATGCCTTCGCTGCCACCAAAGGTCGCTTCGGCTACAATAGTGTTTCCTTTGATCTGTATATCTTTCCGAATATAGGTCCGACGTCCAATTCCAGAAAGCCATCTATTATTATTGCCAGATGACGTCGCTGAATAGGCATACTCTCCAACCTCAAATCGGTTATCCGCAATCTCAGCGTTTTGGGTTCGCCAAAAAAACAAAATTCGACCGGTTGCCCCCTCTTTAGTCACAAATCGTACATTGGCAATACGTCCTGAGAAAGGCTCTTCCGGGATTTGCTTTGCGCTTATCCCCACATTCACGAGATAGGGCACATCAGGTACAGCAAAGGTGAGTGTCCCCGTACCATCTTCTCCTATTATGTGCGCCCCTCCCCAAACATAAAGAGGTTCCCGAATGAGAAAGTTTTTCCCTCGAGGTACCTGGCATTCGAAACTATGATTGGAACAAATTGTTAGCGCCTTTTGTATGGCCTTTGTATCATCA
>JAJDBR010000142.1 GCA_029261275.1 Nitrospirales bacterium | reverse complement strand
TTGGAATTCACCACGCCCACTGGCATGGCATTGATCAAAACGCTCTCTCAAAATTGTAGAACGCTTCCTCCCTTAACACCACAAACGATCGGCTATGGCGCAGGCACAGCCAACCCCAAAGGTTGGCCAAACGTGCTTCGGTTCTTTCTGGGGCAAGAGGAATCCGAAGCCCCAATCACCTCTGAACGAATCATCCAACTGGAAACCAATATCGATGATATGAATCCGCAATTGTACGATCAGATGATGGTTCATCTTTTTGACGCAGGTGCACTGGATGTCACCTTAACCCCAACCATGATGAAGAAGAACCGACCCGGAACGATGGTCTCCGTCGTGGCCTGGCCTCAAGACCTGCAAATTTTAACGACAATCCTGCTATCGGAAACATCAACCCTTGGCGTTCGTGTTCAAGACCTCTCGCGGGTAGTTGTGCCCCGCCGGATAGAAACTGTTCAACTGCCTCATGGATCAGTTCATGTGAAAATTGCTGATCTTGGTCATGGCCAGGTAAAGGTTACTCCGGAATACCGAGATTGTGCGGCTCTGGCCGAACGTACGAATCAGCCTGTTCAAACGATCATCGACCTGGCCCGACAAACATGTACACAGACCAACCAGTCGAAGACAGCTTCTCGATCAAAGAAACCGACCAAGAAATCTCGATAAGATCTTTCTGGCATGGCTGCATTACCTCATCCCAAACCGATTCTTGCCATCACCATGGGTGATCCAGCGGGCATTGGGCCTGAAATCATTGTGATGGCCTTACAGATGCCTAAGGTCTGGCGCGTCTGCCGACCCCTAATCATTGGCAGTCGACCCATGCTCCAACAGACCATTCAAGCGCTCAGGGCTTCCGCCATGGTCGTCTCGGTCGATGGCCATGATGAATCTATGGCAAAGCAGGCCTTTCGACGTGGGCACCTTCCTGTGTTCGATCCCTTTTCCAAACCAGTGCGATCAATCAGGTTGGGTCGCGTTTCGGCTAAGGCCGGGGAGATGGCTGTGACGTGCATTCAATCTGCCGTGCGATTAACCCAAGCCGGGTGTGTCAACGGAATGGTGACCGCACCCATTAACAAAGAAGCGATGCATCTAGCTGGATATCATTATCCAGGGCATACGGAAATGTTGGCGGATCTGACCAACGCTAAGGAATCGGGCATGATGATCATGGGTGGTCCTTTAAAAATCGTCTTTACCACCACCCACCTGGCATTACGGGATGTTGCAGAGGCACTGACGGTACAGAAGATTGTCAAAGGCATCCGCTTAGCACATTTTGGATTGAAGCAGTTGTTTGGGGTCAAGAAACCTCGGATTGCGGTGGCAGGATTTAATCCCCATGCTGGCGAAAATGGCCTGTTTGGCGACGAAGAGAAGCGACTCATTCTCCCAGCTATCAAACGAGCCAAGGCCCAAGGTATTTCTTGCAGCGGCCCTCACCCTGCGGACACCATGTTTGCCAAGGCTTTAACTGGTGCCTTTGATGGCCTTGTGGCCTTGTATCACGATCAGGGACTGATTCCCTTAAAGACTGTGGCCTTTGGTCATTGCGTGAACATTACGGTTGGTCTGCCCATCCTTCGCACATCGGTCGATCATGGGACGGCTTTCGATATCGCAGGAAAAGGCATAGCTGATCCCACGAGTCTAGTGGACGCAATCGTCATGGCTGCTCAGTTAACACCGAACTTTTCCTCTATGCGACAACAAACTGTCAAAATGTATAAATACTAGGGAGTCCGAAGCTGACGACACCGTCTTCTCTCTATTGGTCATACCCGCAATCGTAAGCGAGTATCCATCTTCCCAGATCCCTAAATCTAGATTACCGTTTTCACGGGAATGACCATTAAAAAAGAACTTTCTATTCAAACATGTCTTCCTCCCCTTCAAAGCCTAGAAAATTAGCTTGTACTGTCCTTCAAACCATTTATCGCAAACAGGCCTTTGCTGATGATGTTTTCGATACCACCATCAAAGATACCGTGCTATCCGAACCAGATCGTGCCTTAGCCTTTGAACTGGTGTATGGGGTCTTGCGACATGCCATAACATTAGATTGGCGCTTAGATCATCTTTCCCGCAAACCCATGGCTCGCCTTCCCCTGAATGTAGCCACGACCTTACGAGTGGCCGCCTACCAGTTGTTGTATCTGGACCGCATTCCAGACTCCGCCGCCGTAAATGAAGCCGTGAAATTGATTCGGAAGCAGCCAGGGCATGACTGGGGGGGTCTTGTCAATGCTATCCTGCGTAACTTCATTCGCCAACCGCCCCCTCCGCTTGCAGATATTTCGACCAACCCCATTCAGGCCCTTTCCGTCCAATACGCCTGTCCCAAATGGATGGTCAAGCGATGGCTCAAGGCTTTTGGACTCGCCTCTGCCAAAGAACTTTGCCGAAAAACTTTGGAGATTCCTCCCATGACGCTTCGGACCAATACCCTTCGTGGTACCCGCCAAACATTATTAGGTCGGCTCGAGACTGAAGGGATTGCTGCCAAGGAAACTTCCGTGAGCCCTTTGGGGGTCACCCTTGAAAAATGTGGCAACCCCAGCCACCTTTCCGTCCTAAAAGAAGGCTGGGGTTACATTGAAGATGAAGCCGCCCAGCTCATTCCTCCCTTGCTCGGGGCCCAACCTGGCGAACGGATTCTTGATGCCTGCGCCGCTCCAGGTGGGAAGACCACCCATCTCGCCCAACTGATGCAGAACCACGGAATGATTATCGCGCTAGACCGTCAACCCGAACGACTTATTCGCCTAGCCGAAAATTGTCAGCGATTAGGTATTAGGATTGTTCACACAGAAGAACGTGATGTCGTGAGTGACGCACCCTTTTCAGCCTCACGTGCTCTGACAGAACCGTTTGATCGTATTTTGGTGGATGCCCCCTGTTCGGGACTGGGGATCTTACGACGACATCCCGAGGGAAAGATGCTCAAACAGATCTCGACGATTGAACAATCCCATCATACGCAAAAACAAATACTCCATCGCATCGGCAGCCTCTTGAGACCAGGGGGAATCTTGGTCTATAGTGCGTGCTCAATTGAACCGGAGGAGACCATGGAGGTCATCTCCGCGTTTTGCCAGGAACATCCAGATTTTCAACTTGAACCTGCCACACCTTGGATGGCCACCACCGGGCTTTCGCTCGTGACTGATCAGGGCCATTTGTGTACAGGGTTTCAGTCGTTTAACATGGATGGATTTTTTGCATGCCGGCTAAAAAAATCTGATAGACCATGACAACTCCATTAATTGCCCCTTCAATACTTTCTGCCGACTTTGCTCGCTTAGCTGATGCTGTTCAGCAAGTTGAAGCCGCTGGAGCTGATTGGATTCATGTCGATGTCATGGATGGCCATTTTGTGCCAAATCTCACCGTGGGCCCGCCCATGGTTGAGGCTCTTCGCAAGGTAACCACTCTTCCTTTAGATGTCCATCTGATGATGACTAACCCTGATGAGTTTATTCCGGAGTTTGCTAAGGCTGGCGCGGATATGCTGACGGTGCATGTGGAAACTTGCCCACATCTCCATCGAACGGTTCAGGCCATTAAGGAATGTAATGTGAAGGCTGGAGTGACTTTGAATCCTGCTACATCTGCCACCACCCTGGAACAGATTCTTGGCGATGTGGATCTGGTGTTGGTGATGTCCGTCAATCCCGGATTTGGCGGCCAAAAATTCCTCGAGTCCACCTTGGATAAAATTCGCCAGATTCGGGCCATGATTTCGGCTTCCAAAGGTTCGCCCTATCTCGAGGTTGATGGCGGAATCACCGTAAAGAATGTCGCTTCCGTTCTTCAAGCCGGAGCCAATGTTCTCGTCGCTGGTTCAGCTATTTTTGGCAGCACCAATATGCCTGACACTATTCGACAACTGCGCACAGCAGGACAGACGGTGCCCGTCTAATCCTCTCTATGAATTCATCCAACCAGACGGACAGTCTCCACCCTCTCGAAATTCAGGTCCTACGAGCCCTCGGGGCAACTACCTCTGAATCCCTCAAAGATTCTGAACTGGTTCAGTCCACTACACTCACACCTTCTCAGATCAGCATGGCCGTAGGTTGGTTACTCACGAAGCAACTCGTAAGCCTGGTCTCTGAAACAACCACCACGTATGTGGCACTCACCGACGTAGGCACACAGTTTCAACAAGCGGCTTCGCCACCAGAGTGGATTCTTCAGGTTGTCTATGCTGCCTCCCAGGAAGGCCAAATAACAACCGTCAAAGACCTTCAAGCCACGGGGCAATTTCAACCCTCCGAACTCAGTAGGGCCTTTGGCCTGTTAAAAAAAGAAGAAGCACTTTCCTTAGGCCCAGGCGGCTCGTTACAAACCACGGAGAAAAAGAGTGCCGTCGTTGGATCTCTACGAAAATTACTCAATCAGATCAACGAAAAGGCTTATCCATTAAATTCCTTTTCTGACGACCACCAGGCCTTGCTGCGCCAATATGCCGTGAAGCGTGGCAATACCCAAGAGCCATTTCGTATTGATGACCATACCGAACGCGCCTACGCCCTGACGCACGAGGGACGAAATTTATTGCCTAATTTGCGTGAAAATGCCGCACAAGAAATTTCGCAATTGACGCCAGAGCTTTTAAAAGATGGATCCTGGCGGAATTGTTCGTTTCGAAAGTATTCCATCCATCTCCGTCCACCGCGATTAGCCGTAGGCCGACGTCATGCCTATCGCGAGTTTCTAGATACGGTGAAAACAAAATTAACGAGCATGGGATTTCAAGAAATGCGTGGGGAACTCGTGGAAACTGAGTTTTGGGATATGGATGCCCTCTTTATGCCGCAATTCCATCCGGCACGGGCCATTCATGATGTGTACTTTGTGAAAGAACCTACTCATGCCAAACGCATTCCCGAACCCTTTCTCAGGCAAGTGGCTGAAACACACAAAAATGGGGGGGGCACGGGTTCCAAAGGGTGGCAATATTCCTATGATCCTGAACGTGCCAAGCGGTTGGTCCTGCGCAGTCAAGGTACGGCAGTGTCAGCTCGCACCTTGGCGACCAATCCGCCTAATCCTAGCAAATTTTTTTCCATTGCCCGCTGCTTTCGCTACGACCAAGTTGATGCGACGCATGCCACCGACTTTTTCCAGGTAGAAGGGATTGTGCTGGGTTCGGATATTAATTTTCGAACATTATTGGGCTTGCTCAAACTCTTCGCCACAGAAATGGCACAGGCCAAAGAGATTCGGTTTCTCCCAGCCTATTTTCCCTTTACCGAGCCATCAGTGGAAATGCACGTTCGCCATCCAAAATTGGGGTGGATGGAACTTGGGGGCGCGGGCTTGTTCCGGTCAGAAGTGACGGTGCCCTTGGGTGTGACGGTCCCGGTCATTGCCTGGGGTTTGGGACTGGATCGGATGGCGATGGTAGCCTTAGGCATTCAAGATATTCGCGATTTATTTACTTCGGACTTGGACGCCGTCCGAAACATGCGCCGCAAATTCTAAAACCGTATCATGCCTACCATATCTATATTTCAAGAAGATTTTTCTCAGCTGGTTGGTCAACTCGCATCGATGGAGGACATTGAAAAATGGTTGCCATTGGTCAAGGGTGAAGTGAAAGATGTCTCCCATGACACCGGAGAAATGCGGATCGAATTACAGGACACCAATCGTCCAGACCTCTGGTGCGTGGAAGGCATTGCCCGACAAATTCGGGCTGTTCTAACAGGGAGCCTCCTACCATACTCTTTTTTTTCTTCACGGGGACGAACCAAACGTCGTATTCAAGTGCTGCAAGGGATGGAGACGGTCCGTCCTTTTGTAGCGGCCTGCGCCTCTCTTAGCTATTCCATGACTCAAGAAGGCTTGGCACAATGTATTCAGACACAGGAAAAATTGGCCGATGCCTTTGGACGGAAACGTGAGACGGTTTCTATTGGCTTGTATCGCTTGGCCTCCATCGCCTTTCCAGTGACCTATGGTCTTGTGAAGCCTGATGAAGTACGTTTTACCCCATTGGGATTTGAGGAAAAAATGACGCCTCATGAGGTCTTGACTCTTCATCCAAAGGGATTGGAGTACGGAGGCATCCTGACTAATTGCGAACGACTTCCCCTGCTCTGGGACACCAATGGGCAAGTGCTGTCTTTTCCGCCCATCATTAACAGTCGGGAACTTGGGGAAGTGCACATTGGCAATACAGATTTACTCGTGGAAGTGACAGGAACCGACTTATCAATGGTCGTGTTGGCTCTGAACATTTTTGCGAGTAATTTGGCCGACCGTGGTGCAACCATCGAGCCTATCGATATTGTCTACCCCTATGAAACTACCATGGGAAAAACTGTGAGAACCCCGCTCGACATGGGGAGCGCCCAATCCGTGTCTGTGCAAGCAATCGAACAAGCCTTGGGCATGTCACTTGGTGTTAAGGCCATTCAGGCCGCTTTAGCCTCCTACGGCTATCAAGTCAAAGCCACTCGTCAATCGGTTTCGGTTAAATTACCTGCGTATCGGAACGATTTCATGCATGTGATGGACGTAGCAGAAGATGTGGCCATTACACGCGGCTATGATTCCTTTTCTCCAATCATGCCGCAAACGTTTACCGTCGGTGCCTTGTCTCAGCAGGAGCAGACAAGTGACCGGCTTCGAGATTTACTGGTGGGGTTTGGATTTCAGGAGATGTTTTCCAATATCTTGGCCTCCCGACAGGAATTTGTTGAACGCATGCGCCTGGCTGATACCGAACACGAATTACTCGTGGAAGTCGACAATGTCATGTCACTAACCTATGCCTGTTTACGGCCTTCCATTCTGCCATGTCTTCTTCGTGTGGAGGCGTTATCGCCGCGCGTGTTTTATCCGCATCTTTTATTTGAAGTTGGCGAAGTGGCGCAAGTCGATAGAGAAGCGGACGTTGGGTCGCGAACCATTTTATCCCTGGCTGCTATAAGTGCGCACCCAGGTGCAAACTTTTCTGAAATGCATAGCTACTTAGATCTTTTGATGTATTACATGGCCTGGCCCTATGACTTGGAACCAGTGTCCCATCCTTCATTTTTAGATGGCCGAGGGGGACAGATCCGTTGTCAGGATCAGATGGTAGGCTATATAGGGGAGTTTCACCCGGAAGTGCTTGAGGCCTGGCAAATTGACATGCCGACTTCCGGGTTTGAGTTTGAGATTAGGCTACCGAAGATTTAAGCTGCGGCTGCTTGCCCCTCACCTTGGGTGAGTGAGACGAGATGGGTAAATCCTTGAGGGTCATGAATGGCCATTTCCGACAGCATTTTTCGGTTGATGAGCACATTGGCCTTTTTCAATCCATTGATGAACTGGCTATAAGTCCCACCTTGCGCCCGAACCGCGGCGTTAATTCGCGCAACCCACAGTTGGCGGAAGTTCCGTTTCCGTTGTTTCCGTCCCGTATACGCATAGGCTTGGCCTTTATCAACGGATTCAGTTGCCGTTCTAAATAATTTACTCTTTCCACCAAATTGCCCTTTGGCAAGTTTCAAGCGTTTCTTTCGTCGTTGCCGTGTTTGCGGTCCACCTTTGACTCTTGGCATAACCCCTCTCCTTTATTTCCTAGAATAATTTTACGATTGTCCTACCTGTTGCACGACACAGGTTTTCTCTGCTGTCTCCATGTTCCCTTATTTATAGGGAAGCAGTCGAGAGATCGCATATTCATCAACTTTGCAAACCACGGCCGATTTGCCTAATCGTGCTTTTACCCGTGGAGCTTTGCTCGTCAAAATATGACGGACTTTAGCTTTGCGTCGTATCCACTTTCCTGAGCCCGAACGTTTAAACCGCTTACTGGCTCCAGAATGATTTTTTAATTTCAACCCTGCCATAATCGTATTCCTTTTTTCTGAATCCGTGAATGCTGTCCCGTTGTTTCTCCCTGTGATTACTTGGGAGACACCACCATATATAAGTTCCGTCCTTCCATGCGAGGAGGACTTTCAATATTTCCAGCGCCTTTTAATTCCTCAATAACCTTTTGGATCGCCTGAAAGCCAAGTTCTCGATTAGCCATTTCACGTCCACGGAACATAACCGTAACTTTGGTCTTATTCCCATCTTCGAGAAAATCACGGATCTGCCGAACTTTCGTCTCCATGTCGTGCGTATCCGTGCGCGGACGGAATTTAACTTCCTTAACTTGAGTCGACTTCTGGTTAAGTCGCATCCGATGCTCTTTTTTACTCTGTTCATACTTAAATTTCCCATGGTCCATAATCCGGCAAACCGGCGGTTCGGCGGTTGGCGCGACTTCGACCAAGTCATAACCCCCCTCTCTTGCTTGCTTGAGGGCTTCAGACGTTTTCAGAATCCCAAGTTGTTCACCTTCAGCCCCGATGACTCGGACTTCCGGCGATTTTATGAGATGATTGATTCGTTGTTTAGGAGTAATAGCCACTCGCGTCATTCGAAGAGAAAAGACGCATTTTTAACGGCCTCAGGCGTCTCATCCCCAATAAGCTGCAAGATATCAGTCATAGACATGGTTCCCAGGTTTTTGCCATTTCGCTTCCGGACGGCCAGGGTCTCACTTTCAGCTTCCCGGTCGCCTACTACTACCATAAGAGGCACCTTGGCCTTTTCCGACTCACGGATTTTAAGGCCAACCTTCTCATTTCGCAAGTCCAAGTTTACTCGACACCCATGGGCTCGAAGATTTTTACCCACTTTTTTGGCATAGTCCTCATGTTTTTGCGAAATCGGCAGAATCGCGACTTGGACTGGAGCCAGCCAGGTCGGGAAGGCTCCCCCGTAATGCTCGAGAAGAATCCCAAAAAATCGCTCGATTGAGCCTAATAAGGCCCGATGAATCATAATAGGCTGATGGGTTTTTCCATCTTCGCCGATATAGGTCAACCCAAATCGTTCTGGATTGTTAAAATCGACTTGCACGGTGGAACATTGCCAGGACCGTCCAAGGGCATCTTGAATTTTGACATCGATTTTTGGTCCATAAAAGACCCCTTCACCCGGGTCATCTTGGTAGTCATACCCACCCTCTTGTAGCGCCGTCGCCAATGCCTGGGTAGCCTGGTCCCACTGATCAATTGAACCGACGGCCTTTTCAGGTCGTGTGGAAAGATACATCTTGAATTCGCTAAAACCAAAAGTTCCCAACATAAAGGTCGTGAATTTCAGCACCTTTCTGACTTCCTCGGCAAGTTGGTCGGGGCTACAGAAAATATGCGCATCGTCCTGGGTGAAACCTCGAACACGCATCAACCCATGAAGGACACCGGACCGTTCATAACGATAGACCGTTCCGAGCTCACCATAACGGATGGGCAAATCGCGATAACTGCGCAAATGCGATTTAAACACCATGATATGGAACGGGCAATTCATAGGCTTGAGCTGATATTCGCTTGATTCAACTGGCATGGAGGCGTACATATTTTCCCGGTAAAAGTCCAAATGCCCACTCGTCTTCCATAAATCTAAACGCGCGACATGGGGCGAATACACCATTTCATAGTCGTTGGCCAAATGTTGTGCTCGCCAAAAGTTCTCGACAAGTAGGCGAATTTGCGATCCTTTGGGATGCCATAAAATCAACCCAGGACCAGTTTCATCTTGAATACTGAACAGATCCAGTTCTTTGCCCAACTTGCGATGATCTCGTTTTTTAATTTCTTCAAGGTTGTCCAAATGCTTTTGTAAGGCATCTTTTGAAGGAAAGGACGTGCCATAAATGCGTTGTAACATGGGATTCCGCTCATCACCTCGCCAATAGGCTCCAGCACTATTGAGAAGCTTGAACGCTTTAACATAGCCAGTCGAAGGGAGATGAGGACCTCGACAAAGGTCGACAAAACCTCCTTGGGTGTATGCAGAAATCGGTTCGCCGTCAGGAAATCCTTGGATAAGTTCCACTTTATAAGATTCACCCAGATTGCTGAAAAAATCGATGGCTGCTTCTTTAGAAAATTCCCGACGCGATACCGAAAGGTTGCGTTGAATAATTTCTAATGCCTGGGCTTCAATTTTTTCCAAATCTTCCGGAGTAAATGGGCGTTCAAATGCGAAATCGTAGAAAAACCCATTTTCAATGGCCGGCCCGATGGTCATTTTGGCGGTGGGGAAACATTCTTTCACAGCTTGGGCCATAATATGCGTGCTGCTATGACGATAGACCTCTTTCCCTTCTGGGGAATCAAATGTAAGCGGTTCCAGTGTGGCATCTTCGTCTACCGCTGCCACTAAATCTCGTTCTACGCCATTCACCTTCACGGCAAACATTTCCTTTGATCGAAACCCACCAAGTTTGATCAACGCGTCCTTCGCAGACGTGCCCCTGGGAAAGGCTTGCGGTTCTTTACCGGGAACGGATAGCTGAATCATATCCATAATTCTATTCGCCGAGACCTTAATATTGAAGCAACACCCTGAAACATGTGGTTTCTTCTACCTTCAGGACGCAAGAAAAGGCATCTCTCCCTCCATATAAGGAAGCCGGATGCCTTTACAATGTACCGGGAAATGGTAGGCGCGGGCGGTATTGAACCGCCGACCTCTACCGTGTCAAGGTAGCGCTCT
>JAJDBR010000141.1 GCA_029261275.1 Nitrospirales bacterium | reverse complement strand
TTCGTCTGCATGCAAAGGATGGAAAATCTGCTCTCGTGAAAAATCGGCCAAAGACTGCTCCGTCACCCGTTCAACCACGAATCCCAATACGATAAACCCCAGATCGCTATAGACGCTTCTTGTTGAAGAAGTTCGGTCAATTCGTTCCTTAAGAATCATTTCTAAAAATGCTTGGACTCGTTGTTGGCGCCATTCAGGTGCAGCTGGCAAGACTGGAGCAAACGTTTGATAGAACGGACGCCAAGCTGGGAGTCCACTTTGATGAGATAACAAATTGTGTAAAGAAATATTTCCTAGAGGAAAACCTCTCGTCTCTTCTAAAAAGATAGCCAGAGGTTGAGAAAGATCCAGCCGTCCCTCTTGAATGAGGAGGAGTAGAGAAGAGACCGTAGCCAAAGGCTTCGTTAATGAAGCCAGGTCATAGATGGTGTTGAGTTGAACCGAAGGAGAATAGGGAAACGAGGATGTGAGGCCTACGGCCTGGTGAACGCGTATGTGTCCTTGGTGGCGCACAAACAGAACAGCTCCGGGGAAAACCCCGGTTTGAAAACCTTCATGAAGTACCCGGGTGATAGAATCGGTCTGATCCACGAATTCATGGGAGGCAGGAAAAAGTTATCCCGCTTCTCGATGGGAGGCAGGTTCGATATTCAATTGCGGGCCTTCAGGTTCAGGGGATTCTTCTAGCTCTTCAAACGAAGAATTAAGAGTCGTATCTGGTTGCTCCTCCACTTCGACCAGTCGATGGAAAGAGCTCAGCGTCGACCGAAGGCGATCTAACACTAACGCCCGCTGTTGTCGCAATCCAGAGATGGTCCGCCGCATTTCTACAAGCTCCGCTCGGCTTTGAGAAAGGATTTCTTCAGCTTTCAATTCCGCCTCTTTGACGACAAGATCCGCATCACGTTGCGCACCGCGCTTCAATTGGTCAACAAAGGATTGCGTCGAAATCAAGGTACTGGTCAATGTCGATTCCGCTCGTTTGAGTTGTCCAAGTTCCTCATCCTTAGCAGATAACTTTTCCTTGAACACTAAATTTTGTTTGGTCAGCTCTTCAACAGACTCAGCAATTTCCTCCAAGAACTGGTCGACTTGGGTTTTATGATACCCCCGCCATTGCGTGTCCAAGACCTTGTGTTGAATATCTAACGGTGTAATTTTCATGATGTCATCCTTTCCCCGTACATCCTAGTGCATACGAATCGCTGCATCCATCAAAGATTGTACCACGAATTTTTGCAGAAGCACTATCAACAGAATAGCAATGATCGGGGAGAAATCAAATCCCATGTTTCCCATCCCCAATCGCTTCCTAATTTGATAGAGGACCGGGTCGGTAACTCGTTGCAAAAATTGCACAATGGGGTTATACGGATCGGGATTCACCCAGGAAATCAAGGCCCGAATAATAATCACCCACATATATAACGTGAGAACTATACCTAAGACCTCGGCGATGCCCTCTAGCAGATTTCCAGCAATAAACATTGTGCTCCTTTGTTATCCCTCAGTAATTCTGCTTCATCCCCTCTGTTGGGAATTATGCCCTCTTGCCAAAGAGAGCCGAGCCAATTCGCACCATGGTGGCTCCCTCCTCAATGGCGACCTGATAATCATGGGACATCCCCATGGACAGTTCTTCAACTCTCCCATGTGAGAAACTCTGCTGAACGAAAGAATCTCGCAATTGTCGCAGCTCTGAGAAATAGGGTCTGGCACCCTCTGGATTGTCGCTAAAAGGAGGGAGCGTCATCAACCCTCGGAATGCGACATGTGGAAGCTGATCAATTTGCACCAGAGCATCTTGCATATTCGTACAGGAAAATCCCCCTTTAGAACTTTCCCCTGCCACATTGACTTCCAGAAGAATCTCCTGTTGAATTCCAAATTTTTCGGCAATACACTCAATTTTACGCGCTTGCTCCAGACTTTCAACTGAATGAAGCAGAGCAAATTTCCCCACAATATCTTTCAGCTTTCGGCTTTGCATCCGCCCAATAAAATGCCAGGCTAGTCCTTGGCGGATGCCAATTGCTGGCATTTTCTCTTGCGCTTCCTGAAGCCGGTTTTCCCCGAAGATTCTTACCCCCGCTTCATAGGCTCTAAGAAGTGCGCCGGAAGAGACCGTTTTGGTTGCCGCCACACATCGGATAGTGGAAGGGTCTCGACCAACTCGACGCGCTGCCTGCTTGATGCCTTCTTGAATGCTCTGAACATTGTCCGCAATATTCACAGAACCCGCTGTTTCTTCAAACGAGGCCACAAATATGACACACGATATTGTAAAGGGGATTGGCGCTTAAGTCACAGGGCCATCTTCACATTAAGAAGGCTGAGTGCGTACTAGGCTTAGCCTATTAATCTTCTTCTAGCTTTTCACGAATGCCTATGGGCAGTTTCTGTTGGCAGCATGATCCCGCTTAGCATCGTTCCATTGACCTTTCCTTCTCGACGGTAGGAAAAAAACAGATCCTCCCGACAGGAAGTACAGTGTTCCATTCGCTCAACTTGATGTTCAGGAATTCCACTGGCAAGAATTTGATGCCAGATCAGCTTCTTAAGGTCCAACATCGCTTTGTCCGCTGTCGTTTCCTGAAGCACCCCCAGCCAATCTG
>JAJDBR010000015.1 GCA_029261275.1 Nitrospirales bacterium | reverse complement strand
GCTTCTTGCCTTTTTACGTTCCTTTTTTATCCCCTCAGGTGTGCACCATGTGCTGGGCGCTCTCGTTGGCAGGGAGGGGAGGGGCTAACCAATACCCTTGCATGGCGTCGCAGCCATGTTCTTCTAGGAAGTCGACCTGCTCCTGAGTTTCCACGCCTTCGGCAATGACTTGCATGCCTAAGGCTTTTCCCAGAGAAATGACGGCCTCGACGATGGCGGCGTCATTGGTGTTATGAGGAAGTTGATGAATAAGGCTTTGGTCCAATTTAATACCGTCGACGGGAAAGGACTTGAGATAACGTAAGGAAGCATACCCGGCTCCAAAATCATCAATATAGAGGTGAACGCCCATGGCTTTGAGCTCGCGCAGGGTTTGGAGTGTTTCTTCCGTTTCGTGAATGAGGAACGTTTCGGTCAATTCCAGTTTGAGGTTTTCTGGATCTAAATGGGCACGTTTGAGAATATCTTCGATGAGCGCTGGTAGATTACCTTGGTGAATTTGTCGAGCAGAAAGGTTGACCGCCACATGTGGCGTGGAGAACCCCTGCTTTTCCCAGTACTTGGCTTGTTTGCTTGCTGCCCGCAGGACCCATTCACCAATTGGAATGATCATGCCATTTTCCTCAGCTTGGGGAATAAATTGATTGGGCCCAATGAGTCCTTGGTAGGGGTGATGCCACCGCAAAAGCGCTTCCATTCCAATGATTTGCTTAGTTCGAAGATTCATTTGAGGTTGGTAGTGAAGCAAAAATTCTTTTTTAGCTAAGGCACGGGTGAGCTCCACTTCCAGTGTGGAGCCATCGAGCCCTGCCGTTTTCATTCCGGCCGTATAGAACTGATAATTATTTCCGCCTTGAGCTTTGGCTCGGTACATGGCCGCGTCAGCGTGAGAGAGCAATTCTTGAGGATTGGCGCTATCCCAAGGGTAGATCGTAATTCCCAGACTTCCTGTCACCTGGAGTTGATGGTGGTTTACGATAATGGGTTGCGCTATGAGTTGAAGGATACGTTCTGCCACTGCGGAAACGTCTTCGACAGCAATAATTTGTTCGAGCAAGACCGCAAATTCGTCCCCGCCTAACCTCACGCCAGTGTCGATTTCCCTGATGCATTTTTTGATGCGTGTGGCGACCGTTTTAAGTAACGAATCACCACATTCATGCCCAAGCGAGTCATTGATTGCTTTGAAATGATCTAAGTCTAAAAACATCAAAGCCATAGCCATATCGTTTCGATTACAGCGAGCTACTGCACAGTTTAGTCGTTCATAGAAGAGGCCTCGGTTGGCTAATCCTGTGAGATGATCGTAGTGGGCGAGTTGTGTAATACGCTGGGTTGCCCGATGACGCTCCATTGCGTAGCGAATAGCTCGACATAGGGTTGAGCTGCTGGTTTGTCCTTTAATTAAGTAGTCTTGAGCCCCACTTTTTACGGCCAGAATGGCTTGTTCTTCGTCTTCTACGCCGCTTAAAATCAAAATTGGTGCCCCTGGACAGTATTGGATGAACTGTGGAATGGATTCGAAGCTTTTTCCTTCTGGCAAATGCAAGTCCAAGATGATAGCTTGAAAGGTTTCGTGTTGAACCAGATCTAATGCCTCACTTACTGAAAGCTTTTGCACCAGCGTATATTGATTTTGAAGCCCATCCTTCAGCATATTGTTAATTCTTAAGGCTTCTTTGTGATCATCTTCTACCAATAGGAGCTTAATCATGGCGTTCTCTTTCTCCTAAATGCTGGTTCATCACGATCATTCGATAATAGGTGCCAAAATATTTCTTCTACTTATCTTTTCGGATGTTAGTTCGCTTTCTTAATGATTACTGGAAATTTAGTCATCAGGAATTGAGGGAAGTGGAGAATGAATAATGGTGTTTTAATATAATAAAATTAGCTAGTTGTGGTTTTTTCATTGTGAATGAATTAATGAAAATTTACGACCTAAGCTGAAATACTTATTTTATGGTAGGGTGATATTTTTCGAATCTGCTCATATCTCTTTACTTTTCAAGGAAATTTCTCGTAGAGTATGATAAAATTTAGCTTTTTCACTTTCCCTTTAACTTTCTTAAACATATATTCTCATTTTAGGTTTCGTCTCTGCTGCGAATCACGTAGTTGCTTTACGAAATTTTCAGCAGGAATTTTTTGACCTAAAAAGCCTGAAATTTTGTGAGCCAATTTTGATTTCTTTAATGATAGACCGTACAAGCTGATTGCTTATGAGGTCTTGGATAAAATGTTATGGGTGGGATGTGTTTTTAATTTTCTAAGGAGCCACGTATGGGAAAAACGACAACATTGGTCGAGGTGATTCAACGGTTGATTGTGGTTGGCCGACCGAAGGGACACATCACCTTGAAGGATTTGACGCAGGAACTTCCTGCCGATCAAATCACGTCTGAACAATTGCATGCGATCTTGGGTGCCTTACATGAGGCGAGCATCCAAGTCATTGATCCTGTCAAGCGTACCGTGTTGCAATTGGCTTCTCTGAAAAAAGGTGCAGGCGTTGAGGAGGCTGAAGAAGCAGAAGAAGAAACAGATTCTTCCTTAGACATTGATTTAACACCTGGAGAACCCACCAGGATTGATGATCCGGTGAGGTTGTATTTGAAGGAAATGGGGCGCGTACCCCTTCTGACCCGTGAAGGGGAAATTGAACTTGCCAAACATATTGAAGAAGGGAAGCGAGATTTGGCCTGCTCAGTGTATGGCATGCCAGTCAATATTCAGCATCTAGAGTCGCTTTATGACCAATTGAAATTAGAAGAAATTCGAGTTCGGGATATTGTCCTATTACAGGAAACATTAGAAGAAGAAGATGGGGCTGATGAAGAGCCAACGGCGAGTGATCTGGAAGATGAAGAACTTCGGCTTCGGACCCTTGAAGGCTTGAGTACGGTTAGAAAGCTTGGGCGGAATCTTCTTTCCCTCTATACCCAAAATCGTGAAAGAGAAACGGTCAAAGCCAAACAAGCTCACATTGATAAGCGGTTGAAGACGGTTACTGAGCAGTATGTTGACCAGATCGAATCATTAAATCTTCATCAACGTGTGAAAGATGCGATGTTGATGCGGGTGAAAGAGTTAGGGCAAGACATTCGTTCGGCTGATCTGGTTATTACAAAGAATACGAAGAAGCTTGGCTTTGCCGGGCAAGATGGGATTCAGGTCATTGGAAAGAAATCAAAGACGGCGGTAAAAGGAACAAGTAGTCGAAGAAAGACTCAACTGGCACCTGAAGAAATAGAACGACTGAAAAAAGAGGTTCATGTAGCGAAAGAGGCCATAACCCATATTGAGATGGATGTACTGGCTATGCCGATGGAAGAGTTTAGATCGGCATTAATCATCTTAGCTACTGCTGAAGAAAAGGTGAAACGAGGCAAAGCAAAATTGATTGAAGCCAATTTACGTCTTGTTGTCAGTATTGCCAGAAAATACACAAATCGCGGCCTGCAATTTATTGATTTAATCCAAGAAGGAAATATTGGATTGATGCGTGCGGTGGATAAGTTTGAATATCAACGTGGGTATAAATTTAGTACCTATGCGACGTGGTGGATTCGACAAGGGGTGACTCGTGCCATTGCTGATCAAGCGAGAACCATTCGAATTCCAGTGCATATGATTGAAGCCAATACCAAGCTTGCACGAACGGCTAGGCAATTAGTCCAGCAATTAGGACGGGAACCGACTCCAGAAGAAATTGCGGATCGGATGGGGTTGACCCCGGAAAAAGTTCGCATGATGTTGGATATTTCTAAGGGAACGATTTCATTGGAAACACCGATTGGTGAGAAAGAAGATAGTCAATTAGGTGACTTGATTGAAGATAAAAATGCTGTTTCTCCCATGGATGCAGCCAATCGTTATGACCTTCAACGTCAGATTGCCAATGCCTTAGGCGTGTTGACGCCACGAGAAGAGACGGTCATTAGGAAACGATTTGGAATTGGGGATAGTACTGATCATACATTGGAAGAAATTGGGCAGGACTTTGATGTGACACGTGAACGAATCCGGCAGATTGAAGCGAAAGCCTTGAAAAAGCTCCGTCATCCAAGTTGTAGCCATAAACTTCGGAGTTTAGTTGACCATCTTTGATCAGAAGTTATTACTGTAGGGTGAGAAAAGGCCTTGTCATATATGTGGCGAGGCCTTTTTTTTTGCATATTTTTGCAAACACCTGAGCATTCAACTTTAGCCCATTAGTGGGGGCAGTCACCCTAATATTGGGTTTGCCCTTCTCTCTTCTTATCTCTCGGTGGTACCATTTTATTGATATGCGAATTTTAGTTGTTGAAGATGAGCCGAAAGTTGCGTCTTTTATCCGACGTGCATTGGAAGAGGAAAGTTATGCCGTGGATGTCTGTCCGGATGGAGCTGCTGGATTAGATTGGGCGCAAACGGTCAATTACGACCTTATTATTTTAGATTTAATGCTGCCTGGGTTGCCAGGGGTTGAGGTATTGAAGCGTGCACGTGCTGCCGGAGTGAAGACTCCGGTGATGATTTTGACGGCCCGTTCAGAGGTAGATCAACGTGTTAAAGGTCTTGATGCCGGGGCTGATGATTATTTGACCAAGCCCTTTGCGATTGAAGAATTGTTAGCGAGGGCTCGAGCCTTGCTTCGGCGTTCTGGGGGTGCTCCATCTGGAATTTTACAAGTAGACGACGTGGTTCTCAATCCGGTGACGCGAGAGGTGACTCGTGGTGAACAGCGGCTGGAATTTACTACCAAAGAATATGCGCTCCTGGAATATTTAATGCGAAGTGCAGGGCGGGTATTAACACGTTCAATGATTGCTGAGCACGTCTGGGATTTAGACTTTGATACCTTCACCAATGTGATTGATGTCTACATTAGTTATTTGCGTAATAAGATCGATAAAGGCCGTGAGCGAAGCTTAATTCAAACCATCAGAGGAAGTGGGTATATGATGAGGTCGGATGGGTGAATAATACCTCGATCCGAGTTCGGCTTACCCTCTGGTATGGCTCGGCTTTGGCGCTTATTCTGCTTCTCTTTGCCGTGGCCTTATATTTGGTAATGTCACGAGCGCTTCGAGAGCAGGTGGATGTATCCCTCGATGAAGCAGCTGCAGTCGCGATTCGGACATTAGGGGAACATCGATTCGGACCGTTCCTTATTTTTGAAGATCTTTCCCAAGAATTCCCAGAGCTGGCCTTGTTGGATAAATTTTTCCAAATTTTCGGGCCAGCAGGGCAAGTCACCATTCAATCCTCCAATATACAAAGTCGCGAAATTCCCCTGAGTCAAACGGCCTTTCGTGCCTCCCTTGAAGGATCGTCTACCTTCGAATCAGTGCAATTCGCCAAAGGCGTTTCACTCCGACTCCTTTCTGTTCCCATTCGTCAGGACGATCAGCTTGTCAATATTTTGCGAGTGGGAACGTCCCTGCGACCAACCGATCGTATGTTACGGCGCTTGTTGGTCGGGTTGTATATTGCGTCTCCGGTAGCGTTACTCGTCTCGTTGCTGGGGGGATGGTTTTTGGCTGGACGGGCTCTACGCCCGGTACATGCCATTACGAAAGCTGCTCGCCGCATTACAGCTGGTGATTGGACTCAACGAATTCTCACGCCGCATTCCAATGATGAAATTGGACAATTGGCTTCAACTTTTAATGACATGATTGGGCGTCTGGAAGTGTCGTTTAAGCAAATTCGTCAATTTAGCGCCGATGCGTCACATGAGTTACGGACCCCCCTTACGATTACGAAAGGCGAGACTGAATTGGCGTTACGCCGTCCTCGTCAAGCCGAAGATTACCGAGCTGTATTGGAAAGTAATTTGGAAGAGATTGATCGCATGAGTAGGATTGTGGATGAATTGCTTTTTTTGTCTCGGGCTGATTTGGGGGAAATTAAATTAAAAATGTTCCCTGTACAATTAGACGATCTCTTTCGGGAAATTCACCAACAAGCAGCAGTGCTAGGAAAAGAACGCTCGATTCAGACCGTCCTCATAAATGTTGAACCGGTTGTGGTGGAAGGGGATGATCTGCGATTGCGTGAATTGCTTCTGAATCTCGTCGACAATGCGGTGAAATATTCCCAAGAGGGTCAAACCGTTGAACTCGCATTAATGGTGGTGGGGAGTCAGGCCAAGATTGTGGTTCAAGATCATGGCATTGGCATTGCTCCAGAAAATCATAGTCGGGTATTTGATCGTTTCTACCGGACGGATGAAGCCCGTGCGCATGCCGCCAAAGGCACAGGGCTGGGCTTGGCTATTTGTAAGTGGATTGTTGATGTCCATCATGGAACGATTGAACTCCAAAGTACTGTGCATGGGGGTTCGTGCTTTACAGTATTTCTTCCATTATCTTCAGGAAGTATCTAAAATTTTTTCTGTTTTTCACTGATTTCCATTAAAAAGTTTTAATGTTCTCTTAATTCCCCTTTCATATCGGGATGGTACATCTATACCTGAATGATGGAATTGGTAACGCCATGCATGACATTTTGACAAGGGGGTTGTGATGACCACACTTCAGGCTATTCCCACATTGACCCAAACACAGAACGATCATGCACCCTTTTTGCAGAAACGGCGTGTGATCAAGCGACCCTCTCTTCTAGCTCGACCATCATCAAAGCGAAGAAAGGGGGGGTGGGATGAAGATGAGCAGGGCAAACCATCGCGTGAGCCGGCTCCTGTGAATTTAGAATCAATGTATTTTCGAGGTTTCCGCTCGCGTCCTTTATTGGAAGCAGATGAGGAACGTAAGTTGGGAATCCGTCTGTATGAGGGGACCAATAAACTTCGAACCGTTTTAAAACAGGCGCAGGCCTTGGCTTCACAACTACATAAAAGTTCGGAAGTTGAACCGGTTCATGAGCAATTACAAAAGTTGATTGACCTGAAGGGCTTTTCTTCTCCCGTGATCGACGAAAGTCTAGAATGTGTTCGGCTTTTGCACGCCGCGGCTATCTCGAAGGGGAAAACTGGGAATAAAATGAGCCAACAGGTTGCAGAGATGGTTCGGTCGATTCAAACCGTTCGGGTGGAGATTGAAGAACCCAAAGACGAATTAGTGCAAAGAAATCTTCGTCTTGTTGTGAACGTGGCCAAGCGATATCTTGGGCGAGGTTTGAATTTTTTGGATCTAGTTCAAGAGGGTAATATTGGGTTAATGAAAGGGGCTGAACGATTTGATCATACTCGTGGGTTTAAATTTAGTACCTATGCCACCTGGTGGATTCGTCAAGGAATTACACGGGCCATAGCGGACCAAAGCCGGACCATTCGGGTGCCGGTTCATACCAATGAAGCTTCGACAAAGATTGCCAAAACCGCGCAGCGGCTTTC
>JAJDBR010000140.1 GCA_029261275.1 Nitrospirales bacterium | reverse complement strand
AGCCATTGGTGCCACACGCAAAGATATCTTGCTTCAATTCCTGATTGAATCCACGACCATTAGTGTCATTGGTGGTTGTTTTGGCGTTATCCTAGGGATTGTCGCTGCCTTTGGCTTTGGAAGCTTTGTCGCCCAATCCCTACCAGGAGGCGGTGAATGGGGGGCAGTCCTTAAGCCATCTGCGATAGCTATTGCGTTTGTGTTTGCGGTTGGAGTGGGAATTGGATTTGGCCTTTTCCCAGCCATGAAAGCCGCAAAGCTCGACCCCGCTGAAGCTTTGCGCTATCAATAGCCCCTTCAAACTGCGCTATCGATACTGCCATCATTTATGAAACCAGACTCGGAACGCCTAGCCGGATTGGCCTTTCTTCCCCTTGTTGCCACATTCGGTTTCTATATCCTCCCGTTAGATTGGCAATCAAACGTTCTCATCCAATTCATTCCACAATTGAGCGCATACCTAGCCTTTGGTCTCTGGAGCTCTTACAACCATAATCTTATAGCCAAGCTTGGGTTAGAAACTGAGAAATTACTGCTCGGAATAAAATGGGGCGCCCTAACTGGGACTTCTTTAGGCTGTTTTAACGCCTTCATCATTCTCTCGATCTTCCCAGCCCTGGGTGGAGATATTACCTTCCTTCGTCACATTCCTCATGCACAGATTCCCTTTTGGGTGATGGTACCCTGGTTTATCCTCTGTATTGCCTGTGCCATCGAATTGAATTTTCGAGGATTCCTTTTAGGGCGGTTGGTCACGTTTGGCACTCAAGCCCTAGATAGACAACCTCTTCCCTCCAATAGGCCTCCACAATATTGGTTATTGTTGCCAGTGCTGCTCTCTGCTCTAACCTTTTCGTTTGACCCCTTTATGGTGGCAACGTTCGGGTCTTTACATTGGATTGCTGTCTGGGATGGCCTGATATGGGGATGGATGTGGATACGGATGACGAACCTCTATGTCGTTATCACGGCCCATGCCGTTGAGGTCCTTATCCTCTACCTCACCGTCCGAGCCACACTCCTCTAACCCTATTTTGTACAGCGTGGTCATTCGATTACAATCAAGCAGAAGAAAAATCCCGACGCAAGACCAAAATTGACTCGCGCGCGCGACGGAAATGAAGGGAAGACTTCATGACAGAATTGGCGAAATATGTGTTGTATTTTTTCATCGGCGGAACGCTGGTGAGTATCTCCACGTATTTAGGAAGTCATGGGAAAGGATTTCTCGCCGCACTAGCCAGCACATTACCCGTGATTAGCGGCGTGACGTTTATTCTCGTCTATCTCAATGCTGGCGATTCGCCTACAGTCTCCTTCGCAAAGAATTTAATCTGGCTCTCTCCTCCATGGTTTCTCTACGTAGGCACCATGATCGCTGCCGTTCCCAAATTGGGGTTTTGGCCAGCCTACGCAATCGCCATTGGACTATACATAGCAGGGATCGGGGTGACACGCTTCTTCGTTCATTAATCACCTCAGGGATGGCTCACGAAAGACATGCGCGAAAGGCTCCAAGCATGACAGATTTTATCAAACCCAGCATTCATGCATTTTTGGTTTGCGATACCATTATCATTGACAGCCTCACTGGCAAAAAAAGCATCATCGGAGCTTTCACCCATCTTTGGGCCAAAACTTTTCCTTGCCAACATCCTCAAGTTGGAGTCTATTTCTCGTTAACGGATGCCGAAGGCCAATACACCTTTGACATTCAATTAATCTATCTCGACAAGGATCAAATAGTGGGGAAAGGTTCGCTACCACCAATCGAAATTCAAAACCGTTTGGCGACGCAGGATTTTGGGGTCAACATTCCCTATTTAGTCTTTCCAGGAGCCGGAAAATATGAATTTCGACTGTATGCTGATGGCAACTTCATTACCCAAAAAGACTTCCAAGTCATCCAACAAGAGCCTCCCCAAAAACCGACGGAAAATTAAACACCCTAACATGGCTCACCACCATTTCCCCTCGCTAGCTTTTCCTCAGAAATTTTCTTGGAAATTTAGCAGAAAGTTTTACTAACTTAGCTTGTAGGCAGGAGATTCACACGAGGAAACAAATCGCTCTAGGATTTCTGAGACAAATTGCCTATAGTGTCCAGACACATCTCCCTATGAGGACGACCACAATCTCGATGTATTCGTCGATGACCAGCGCAGATTCAAGCTATTTGCGCCGTGCACACCTGTCCGGTGCCTGCAGAAATCTTGTGATATTGCTCGCTGCCAATCTGCTGTTTGGATGTGTGACGGTGCCCTATGAGGTCGGAGGGCGGATCGAGAACGACGGCAGCTATGTGATACCTGAAGGGGAGCCGCAAATCGAACGCGGCAGACCCCACTGGTTCTTGGACGCCTCCGACTGGATCTGGCCCGGCAGTTGGTTGGGTAAGTTGTTGCTCTGGAATTACAAGGTTGATAGCCACGAACTTTCGCCAGAAACGGAAGACGTGCTCAAACAATACATTGCGACAAACGATCTCAAAAACGTCAAAGTGCGACTGAACCAATATCGCCCAGGGGGAGAGTGGAAACGATTATTCAAGAACAAATCAGTGGGAGCGGGATGGCGCTATACGCTCGGGGTCTTGAGCACGGTTTATTACACGGTCTTCCCTGGCCGGTTCTTTGGCGGCGACAACTACAATCCTTATACCCACACCATCAACATCTATTCAGATATTCCAGCCGTTGCGTTGCACGAAGGCGGACACGCCAAGGACTTCGCCAGCAGCACGTACAAGGGCACATATGCATTTTTTACCGCTTTACCCCTCGTGCCGCTGTACAGCGAAGCGGTGGCGACAAGTGATGCGATGAGTTACTTGCGCTCCGAACAAGACCTTCAGGGGGAGAAGGGGGCTAATAATATCCTGTACCCAGCATACGGTACCCACGTAGGCGGAAACGCCGCTGTGTTCTTTCCTAAATGGAGGTTACTTATCTCAGTTGCGGCCGTCATTCCTGGACATATTGTGGGTCGCATCCGATCGGCGACCTTGGATCCAGAAGACCAGTTGCCGTCCAGTGAGAGAGCGAACCCACATCCGGCGACGATAAATGGTCCTGACGCGCAATGAAGCAAAATCCAGGCGCCCTACCTATCCGCTCGTTGAGGCGCTCTCTAGAGACGGCACGGTCATGTATGGACCTTCCCAAAAAACAAAGATTATTGAACAAACATAGCGATGCAGGTTTGCCGTCATGTATCCAGCCTGTTTGAACAGCTCCTAGACCGCTGGCCCTGATGAAATCCGCTTCTGGAAAGTCGGAGGAGAGACTCCTAGTCAATTGATCAAGCTATGTGCTCGGACAAGACCTCGGGTTAGATCCATCCTCGATACCTTTCTTGCACTTTCACGTCCTCTTCACCCTCGCACTTCCAGTTCCGTCTCGCTTAACTTTATTACCTACACACAGCGTTGAAGTCTTACTGGTTGCTCATCATGTCCCAAACCGTACAGGTCGTTTTATTGACCATGTATACATGGACGACAGTGGTCGAACGCCTTGCCCGTAACTCCCCAATCCAAGGCGAGGGCTTCTTGGAGGCCCCCTTGCCAGCCCAGCACAACTCGCAAGTGGGGCTAGGCCGCGTTCGGGGAATGTTGGGTGTAAACTCTGAGATATGGCAAAGTCACTACGATTTGAGTTTCCGCATTCGCTTGGTTCCTCACGACGCCTAAAGATCACCGGAAGACATTTTTGACAATGATAATCATCACGTAAGTTTTTTAAAAATCCTCGATGCTGTAGTGACTGATTATCATTGGCTGTGCCATGGGCATTGTTTGATGAGCATCCATTATCATCTCGCCATTGAAACCCTTGATAGCAACTTATCGAAAGGCCTGCATCAGCTCAACGGAGATGAATAGGTGCCTTAGCCGATCAAGTCCGGTATTGTTGCACTTGGAGTTAGAACCTACGTCGTGCCGAATCACGTGGAGATGCCCCCCACCTTAATGTGAGGACAAAGACTAGCCTTTACGGTTTTATCCATACTTATAAGGTCTATTCTTTTACGTTCACCGCCGTCAGAGGAACCGCAATCACATTCAATGAGTAAGTCTGGCTGACCTTCTTTTCTGCATCGACGGAAATAGGCACAGCCTCCGTGACATCTTTCACTCTTCCCATTCCCCGTTCTTTCGGCCTTCCCATTGTGTTTTTTTGAGTGGCCAAGTGTCCTGAACAACAGACTCTATTACATAAGATCTTCCACAAAAAAGCTTCAACCTTCTATGCGGAGAAGCAACTCCTATTAAAACATTTCACCTTTTTCTCTACCTTTCCGAAGAAACAGCGTAGCCCGAGTGAGCCGGTTCTAGTTGATGACCAAAAGTCACACACTGAGCAACCACATAGACTCAACTGAGTCCATAGCTAACCCACACAAGGAGTGCTCTATGAACGGACACCATTCCTTAGACCGAAAATATATGATTAGCATGCTCCTGGCTCTCATTCTGTGTTGGACACTCCCTGGAATCGCGAACGGTCAGGTGGTGGGGAAGGGGTATAATAATAGTCTCATTTATAAAATTCAGTCCGACACCAACACGGTGTACCTCTTGGGGTCTATCCATGTCTTAGCTGAAGAATATTATCCACTGACGCGCGCATTCTCCTATGCCTA
>JAJDBR010000139.1 GCA_029261275.1 Nitrospirales bacterium | reverse complement strand
TCTCTCCCCCGACTTTTCAAGAGGCGGATTCCATCAAGGCCAGCGGTCACGAGACCGCGCAAACAGGCCGGATACATGACGGCAATCCTGACTCGCTGTATTCGTTCAAAAATCCTTGCATTCTCGGGAGCGTCCATACATGACAAAGAAATAAGGCTATGGCGCGAATCATCCTGGGATCTTATATGGTGCGGTACCCGCTCGGTGGAATGATGTCGTGGGTATTGCAATACCTCATCGGCCTTCAAAGTCTTGGGCATGACGTCTATTTTGTGGAAAAAAGTGGCTACCCGAACTCCTGCTATGACCCAACAAAAAAAATCATGACTGATGATTGCACGCACGGCATTACCACTCTTCATGCCCTTCTCAAAGGCTTTGATCTTCAGCACAAATGGTGTTTTGTGGATGGTTCGGGGCAATACCACGGACTTTCTCAAAACGCTGTGGAGACGACTTTCAAATCAGCAGATCTTTTCGTAGATATGGGCACGCACGGTTCTTGGGAAAAAGAAGCGGAACAATCAGGGCTTCGAGTCCTTATAGATGGAGAACCAGGATTTACCCAGATTAAGATGGAAAATCAAATAACAACTGGGGAACCCCTACCGCCTTATGACGTGTTCTACACGGTGGGAGGAAATATCGGAAATGCCAATTCTTCGGCGCCCACCGCAGGGAAACAATGGAAACACCTCTTTCATCCAGTGGTCGTCGATCTGTTTGGAGATCTACCCCCCACCGCAAACGCTCCCTTCACCACAGTGATGAATTGGCAGTCTCATGAGCCAATCGAATTCAAGGGAAGGAAATTCGGGCAAAAAGATTTAGAGTTCGTGAAATTCATGAATCTTCCTGCAAAGGTAGCAGTCCCAATGGAGGTGGCGGTTTCTGGCAAAAATGTTCCAGATACCCAATTACAGCAATCAGGATGGAACATTCGAGATGCGCAAGAAGTGACGTTATCTTTTGATTCATTTAGGGAATATGTTTCAGCCTCTAAGGGAGAATTTAGTGTCTGCAAAAATGTCTTTGTGGCAACTAGAAGTGGATGGTTTAGTGACCGCAGCGCTGCTTATCTGGCAAGTGGCAGGCCCGTCATACTTCAAGACACAGGATTCAGCACGCACTTACCATGTGGGCGAGGCCTTTTTGCTGTTCAAACGGCTGAAGAAGCCGCTTTGGCCATCGAGGCAATCACCGAAGATTACGACTCTCATTCGAAATGGGCCAAAAATATTTCCCGGGAATATTTAGAGGCAACAACCGTGTTAAGGAAATTTCTCTGTGAACTCGGGATCTAAAAAGAAATTTAGTCAATTGCGAATCCTTGTGCTTGGCTATATCGTGCGCGGTCCAATGGGGGGGATGGCTTGGCACCATTTACAGTACGTCATGGGGCTGGCAAAACTTGGTCATGATGTGTATTTCCTAGAGGACAGCGGGGATGATTCATGGGCCTGTTACGATCCAACGAGAAATGTCACGGATGACAATCCAAGTTACGGATTGCAGTTTCTTGTACAACTATTAGAGAGCGTCGGACTGGGTGATCGCTGGGCCTACTATGATGCTCATGCCACCCGTTGGTATGGATCTACTGCGGAGAGGGTGCATGACCTTTGTGCAAGCGCAGACTTGGTGCTTAACCTCTCGGGTTCGAACCCGCTAAGGCCCTGGATTATGGAGGTTCCAATACGAGTGTATATCGATACCGACCCAGTTTTTACTCAGATTCGCCACCTCAGTAATCCGGCACGATTTGAACGTGCCGTACGGCATACGGCTTTCTTTTCTTTTGGTGAAAACGTCCAACATAGCACTGCCACCGTCCCTGTCGATGGATTCCCCTGGCAACCAACGCGTCAACCCGTCGTTTTAGACGTATGGTCAGTCACGCCAGGCCCAGACAGTGGAAGATACACAACAGTCATGCAATGGGATAAAACAATTCAATCCGTCCCCCTCCAGTATGAAGGCCGACCTTATGGCAAAAAGGCTGATTCCTTTGGATCTTATATGGATCTTCCGAAGCAATGCGCTGTACAGTTTGAACTAGCTCTTGGCGGGACTGATGCCCCCCGCGAAGAACTTCGACGCAATGGATGGGCTATACGTAACCCGCTGGAAGTCACTCGGGATGCCTGGACTTACCAACAATATATCCAACAGTCCAAGGGAGAGTTCAGCGTGGCCAAGGAGGCTTATGTAGCTAGCCACTGTGGTTGGTTCAGTGAACGGAGCGCTGTCTACCTCGCGAGCGGTCGACCTGTGCTGACCCAAGACACTGGTTTTTCTAACTGGCTACCAACCGGGGCGGGTATCCTAGCCTTTAATAATTGTGAAGAAGCACTCAACGGAATTGAAGAAGTTAGCAGCCGTTATAAAGAACACTGCAAAAAGGCACGGGAAGTCGCACAAGAATATTTTGACGCAAGAAAAGTGCTATCCCATCTAATTGAATCAGTCACTTGTCCAACTGCGTCATCCGCATGAAACATTGGGGAACGACATTCTTGAAGAAAACCTTAAAAATTAAAGAGCGCATACCTCGGGAACGACCAGTAATCGCCTTCTTTGATTTTCCTGATGTCTTCGAGGATTTCTACCCTCATTATGGTGTGAATCAACAAGCTTTCGCGACCACATGGGCGGATACTGCCAACCATGCCTGGCTCACTCTGGTTCAAAAAGAAATTGGCGACGTTATCTGGTACGTATTTTCCTTAAAACCAGAACGTTCAGAAGCTCGGCATGAAGTGGTCGGGTGCACGATAAAATTTTTACCCTCATCCCTCTTGCATCGGTGGTTGTGGCGGAAATTTTATTTGACCAATGCAGATTGGTGGTGGCGCCATGCCCATAAGCTTTTTCGCACTTATGCCACGATAGCCTCCTATGTGGCGATGATTTCACTTCCATTTATAAAAACCCTGAGACGTGACCGGCCGGATGTGATCTTTGTTCAAGATTATGCAACCGGACGTTTTGACATGCTTCTCTTGGTAGCAGGAATGCTGAATATTCCCCTGTTGGCGTTTCACTCTGGGAGTCGTCCTGAGGCTTACCTGGGGCGCACAATAAAGCGATGGACAATTCCTCGAGCTGATTGGCTGTTCCCGTCAGGGCGAAACGAGCTTGAGATGTTGGTCAATCGCTATCAAGTTTCACGGAATCGGCTCGGGATTATCCACCCGCCCATTGATCCTGACGTATTTCGGCCGCTCGACCGTACTATTGCCTGTCAATCGCTCAATTTGGATCCTTCTCGGCGGTACATTTTGTTCGTTGGGAGGTTAGATGACAAAGTGAAACGCATTAGCACTATCATCCAAACATTTTCCCATTTCATAGAAAAACAATCAGACATAGACCTTTTAATTGTGGGCGAGGGTGAAGACGGAGTGAGTCTACGTCACATGGGAGAAACTGAAGCACCAGGACGGGTCCGTTTTCTTGGTTGGATTTCCACCCTTGAAACCAAAGTCGCGGTATACAACGTTGCTGAATGTCTGTGCCTCATTTCCTGGCGTGAGGCATCACCGGCTGTGATTAGTGAAGCATTTGCTTGCGGGACACCAGTTTTGGCATCACAGGTTGGCGGAATTGAAGATCTGGTTAAAGAGGGGAAAACTGGATGGTTGGTCAAGGCTGGAGATGATGAAGCGCTTCGAAGAAAGTTTGGGTTTATTCTGGAAAACCCGACTGCCCTGGATGCGATGCGGCAAACGGTGAGAGAGGTGGCCAAATGTGAGGTCTCTTCTAGTGCCGTCACAAATAATTTAAATAAGGGATTTTGTGCCGTGGGAGTTCAACGTGATTAAACAAGACCCCATGAAACAGATGTTGTTGGTGGTGCCACAAAGGGAACTCCCGGAAACCCAATCTGTATGGGGAACAGGAGGCTGGCTCCCCCCAGAAGAGCGAGAGGGATTGGATTGGCTTGCTTTATCGAAACTTCTCGGCTGGAGTATTGCTATCAATCGGTGGGATGGTTCGAGCTTCCAAACGGAATTCTCGGAAGGAACCCATTGGATTGTTCTGGCCTGTGATTCTGATGCGTTAAAGGAAGCACACATCACAAGATTAATCGAAAGGCTTGAAACCGAACCTATCCTCCTCGTTGTACGGGCTGGATCCAGCGATGCCCTATCAAAGCTTACAGGGGTGAGGAAAAAGATGGACCGGATCAAAGGGCGACGTGTGACGTGGGAGGGCCCCGGCCCCCAACGTTTCTGGACGTGTCGAACCCCTCTAGAAGGACATGCGCTAGAGTGCCCCGAAGAATCAGATATTTGGGCAACTCTTGAAGGTAACCCTTTTATTGTCGCACGTCGATTTGGCGTCGGGTTCATTGCGACCCTTGGCTTTCACCCCAGTCAGGCTCGTGACACCGATGGCACAGCGACGGCTTTGCTCAAACAATTGCTTATCCAAGGGGTGGACCTGCCTTTAGCTTGGCTCGATTATGAAAACACGGTGATCTTGCGCATGGATGACCCTGGGAGCGCAGAAACGGTCCATCACCAAATTTATTCGCAAACAAAACTCGAATCCACTGAATGGAATCAGATCAGTTCGGAACTTGAAAAGCGAAATGCGCGATTGTCTGTTGGATACGTTGCCGGTTGGGTGGATGATGGGGATCCTGACCTGGGAAATTTGAAGGTAAGCAAGCTATCCATTACTAGGATTCCCGGGAAGGTCTATCCATCCCCTTTGGTAGTCTATGAAAAAGCATCCAAGAATGAGAAAGAGCTGGTCTTTGATTATGAGGACGAATATAACGGAATTCAGACTTTACGGGCTAAAGGAGTGGCCGAGGTCGAATTACATGGCCATACCCATATGCATCCGGACAGTATCACCTGGGCCAAGGCTTCCGACCGCTATTCGAAGAGTTCGTGGTACCGGGAACTAGGGAAGCCAGCCAGCGTGGCGATCGCTTCAAAAGGGAAAAAAGAACATCCGTTAACCCTGGGCCTATCCGCTTTCCGACAATACTTCAATGTCACTCCGACAACCGTAATCTGCCCCGGGGAACAATTTACGTCCAAGGTACTTCAGCATGCTTTAGATTTGGGATTTTCGTTTGTCGGCAGTTACTATCTGGCCCTTCGGTATGAAAATCATTTTTGTTGGGCTCAACACGTGTGCGCACCATATCTGAATCAACCAGATCACGCCTGGTTCGATGCCGGCCTTCCCGTCGTTGGATATTTTCACGACTTCGACCTCAAACGCCATGGGGTACAGTGGTTTTCCCATTATCTCAAGGAATGGGAAAAAGTGGGGGCGCGAAAATGGATTGATTACCGTGAGCTTGCTGGGGCAATCAGCCGGCTTTTCCACTTAACTAGACATTCGGGTCAGATCCGGCTAACGGTCAGAAACCAGGGCGCGCCTCAACTAGTTAGGCCTCTAACACTTATGATGCGTATTCCTGGAGATACCACGCTTTCCCACATCTCCGTATCCTGGAACGATCAAGAATCTTTAGTAGAAACCCTTTCTTTGGGTCATGACCTGTATCGGATCACTTTACCAGGGTGTCCCTAACTCAACGATTGAGGACCATGGGCCTTGAAGACGCGCAAACAATAAGACGTGATGAGAAGCTCTAAAGTTATTATTATTTCATGGGAAATCCCTTGGGTATAGAGCCCTCGGACCTTCTTCGGGGAGAAAAGATATGGCACGAATTATCGTAGGCGGGACCATGATACGGTATCCACTCGGTGGCATGAATCAATGGGTGTTGGCGTGGCTACTGGGATTTCAAAAGCTCGGACACGACGTTTATTTTGTGGAAAAGAGCGGGTGGGAAAATTCTTGTTACGATGTCGAAAGAAAAATCATGACTGATGATTGCACCTATGGAATCGGTGTGGTGAGTGGAATACTGAAGCGATTTGGGTTGAACGACCAATGGTGTTTTCTGGATTCGTCCAACCAATTTCATGGACTTTCTCGCCAGAAAGTGAAGGAGGTCTTTAAAACATCTGATCTTTTTGTGGATCTCGAAGGGGGCGAATGGCTTGAGGAGGCTGAAAATTCAAAATTGCGCGTATTTGTCGACGGGGAGCCAGGATGGTGTCAGATGGCTATGGAGCTGGCCAGCAAGGAAGGGAAGCCGCTCCCGGACTATGACTATTACTGGACAATGGGTAGGAATGTTGGCACTGAAAGAAGTATTACACCAACTGCGGGAAAATCTTGGAAGACCTTTTGTCCTCCAGTCTATGTCGACTTATTCCCCTATCATCCTCCTAAGAAAGATGCATCTTTTACAACGGTAATGCAATGGCAGTCGAATAAAGAGATCGAATTCAATGGGATAAAGTACGGTCAGAAAGATATGGAGTTTCCTAAGTTTTTGGATCTTCCTCAGCAAGTAGAGAGTCGGTTAGAAATTGCGGTATCGGGACCAAAGGTTCCCAAGAAAATTCTCACCGATTCAGGATGGCTGGTTCGAAATGCAGATAATATCTCAATTTCGATCGATTCATACAAAGATTACATTTTAGCCTCTAAGGGTGAATTTAGCGTGGTGAAGAACGTCTTTGTAGAGACTAACTGTGGGATGTTCAGTGATCGCTCGGGCTACTACCTGGCGAGTGGTCGTCCTGCTGTGGTGCAAGATACGGGTTTTTCAGACCATCTTCCATGTGGGCAAGGACTCTTTGCTGTTCGAACTGCGGAAGAAGCCGCTGGAGCCATAAATGAAATTACTGCTGACTTCGATCGCCATTCTCGTAGGGCCAGAGAAATAGCCGTTGAGTACATGGATGCCCCAAAAGTCTTAAAGAAATTTCTCATGGAGCTGGGTATTTAACTCAGGGAGCTGGTTAACCGGAAATCCTTTTTGCAAACGATTAAAAAGACCGTGCCTACAATTCTTTCAGAAAGATTAAAGGCGATAACCCTCGATTGTATAAAAATTATCGCTGCCACAGTGATTCTTTTCGTCTTACTGGAAGGGGTCGGTTTTTGTGCTAGCAATTCTGACAGGTTGGTTAATAGGGGCAGGGGAGTAGATTTAGCCGTTTTCTTTGTTATCCCATTACTATTTCTATTTTCGCTTTGGCAAAAAGCAGAAATTGGTCTTTCCTATGGATGTAGCATTCCATCCAATCTGATAGGGTTCCTCGAAACTCTGGGGCTGTTCACGAAAATGCGAAAAAAATCCCACGACTCGAAAAAATATATTTGAAAACATAGAGTTCTATTTTTCTCGATCGCAAAGAAATTGAAAAAACGATCTTTATTTCTACGCCTTTCTTTCCGTCATTCCGTTAAAAATATCGTAGTCCCATGGATTCTCGTGAAAAAAACATGTGCAAGTTGTTTATAAAATTCGTTACCCACAGCTGTATGGGAATCTACGCCTGTTTTCGTGAATAGCCCCTATGTATGAACGTTATTTTTAGACTTACTTTTCTATTTTCGCTTTTGAGAAAAGCGACAATCGAGATGCACGTCAAATCAATAGTTTATATCTCACACGACCTGTACTAGTTCCGCTTTTAATCAAGAATCGCCAGAAAGCGCAAATAACAAAGATGGCTTGATTGCACCGAAAAGGTTCATTAGAATTTCCTACGACGTAAGAAATTCTTTTGTAGATTTCATCCCGCTCCCCTATGTAGTCGGAGCAGACTATGGGCCAATACCTCCCTAGATAGATAAACTGAGGCTTCTAATGTCCGATGAGGAACTAATTTGGAAAGGACAACCCAACGTCCATCGAACTTATATTGATGTATTCAGTCCCACTGATACCCCTGAGGACCGTTTAACTCTCCTTCGACAATTTATTCCAATTATTCCCGAAGCGCTAAGAAATAATCCTACCTGGACCATCTCGACAAATTCAGATGGCTTCAGAGACGAAGAATTTCCCGAGGTGAAACGGCCGTCAGACTTTCGGATTCTTTGTCTTGGAGATTCTTGGACTTCGGGGCGAATGTTGGACAGAATGCACAATGAAAGGGTAATAAATTTACCTAGGTGGACATGATTTGAGTATTGCGGAGGTTTAAGAAGGCTATGGGTGCTGTGGGGGCCATTTTGGGAGCCACTATAATTACCCCCCCCCTTTTGACTATTGACCATGGGCCTTAGAATGCTAAGGTTGGGCCCTTATTTTTTGGGAAATTATTCCTTTACTTCTGCTTATCTTTTTTATCGAAAAGAGTTGGAATTTCCCACCAATAAGGTTTAGAATCAAACCTTTGAATTGGTGGAAAATTTTGAAAACTCAGAATTGGTAAACCGGGAAAAGCTAATCCTAGGGAGGGGATGAATTTTTATTGATATTTTACCTGTGAGTTAGACCTACCAAAAAATTTCAGAATTTTTTGAGTAAGAAAATGGTGTTTCTATGCTAAGTGCGGTTGGCAGGAAGCGCAGAAGAAAGGAATCTCAAACCTTTTTTCCTTCTAGGTGGGTACCTATCCTTATTGGATTGAGCTTCTTTGTTGGTGGCTGCTCGACCACTTTATCATCATTCCAAAACAGTTCCTCTCTGCATCCTTCTACATTAATAGGGGATAACCCCTCTTTCGAAAGTTCTACCGATTCTGTTTTTGAATTCGAGCGCCAAGCGCTGAAACAACTGGTGCTTGATTTTCTTGGATCCCATACCCTTCTGGGCAGCCAGGTCCTGGCGGCAATCAAGCAGAACCCCAATTTGTCTGTTCACGACTTCTTGGTTGAGATGTTGAATGATAAAAATTGGGTTACTCGCTTACAAGCGGCATCAGCAATAGACCTGGTGCATGATGAACGGGGATGGGAGGCCCTTCAAACACTTCTTCGAGACCCTGATATTGTCGTCAAGCTGCGAGTGGAGAGGATTTTATCAAGCTGGAAGCCGTCCTTCACTAGGCACACCGCTCAGACAATAGAGGAAGAAGACATTGGGGGAATGAGTATGGAAAAATCTAATGCCCCCAGGATGATTATTGAGCGGGCAGAAGGTTTCTTTCTGCAAGAAAATTACTCGCTTGCCATAGGGGAATATCACCATTTCCTAGCCCTCTACCCAGGTCACCTCCTCGCTCCTTTTGCCCAATTTAAGCTCGGCGAAAGCTATTTTAATACAGCTTTATCGGTAGACCGTGATCCTACCCCGATCCAAAATGCCTTGGCAGTATTCCAGGCATTCTTGAATGATTATCCTGAAAGCCATTATAGAAGTAGGTTGGGGGCAAGAATTCGAGAATGCCAGAATTGGCTGGCCCGGGTAGATTTGCTTGTCGGTCAATTCTATTTTAATAAAGAAAAGTATGAAGCTGCGGCTCACCGTTTTGAAAAAATAGTTGGAAATGAATTAGACCTCGAAGTTTTACCAGATGCCCTTTTCGGCCTAGCTCAGGCCTATATGGGAATTGGGAAGGAAACGTGGCCTCAAGCTAGAAATGTCTTGATCCAGCTAACTGAAAAGTATCCGAACGATTCCCACAAGGAGGAATCCGAAAAATTACTGGTCTCATTGAATGAGTCTCTCTCCCCCCATATTTTTGCTCGAATTTTCCCTTCTACCACTAACGATTCTTTCATTCATGAGGTTGCCAAAACTGGTTCTTTTGGGCTTAAGGGATTCCCTCAGCAAGAAGGCTTCCATAATAAAAACCCAAGCTCTCTTTCCCTCATTCCAGTTAATGGTACTTCCGGAAATGGACCTAGCCAAAAAACCGCCCATCTGCGAAACAATACGCAAGACTGTTTGGCTTCCACTACAGATACCCCTCGCTTTACCACTCTATCGCTCAAAACTGAATTTGGTTGCGATTTGAGACTACAACAAGATGACATCCGAGTAAATTTTTCATACGGGAGGCAAAATTGGCAATCAAGTTACGTGAGGAATCTAAATGATCTTTTAACTTATCTGGAGAGGGAGAATAATCTTACGCGCTCGACCGGCAATATAGACCTTCTTGGAAAATCCCTCCAGGCAGAATTCGAATTGTCTTACAGTTATCCAACCGCTCCGAGCCCAAATACGGCTGAGGGGAGTGATGGGTTTGCGACACAGATTGGGTTAAAGGGAAATCATGATCGTATAAACTACTGGGGCACATATCAAAATTTAGGTAAGGAATTTACTAAAAACTGGGATGCCAATCCTGAGGATCGCAATGGACAAGAAGAGACAAAGGTGGGGGCAGAATTTGACTGGGGTTTTCTTAAACCATTGGTTCAGCTCAAACGGCTTTCCTACAATGTCGAGAATAACTCAGATGAATCTCAAAGCCTGTCTAATGAGGGAAAGGTATCTCTTGGCCTAAGTGTTCCGCAGTGGCCTATCTTGACGCTCACATATGGACGCAAGCAGGAAGAAACCAGAAATAGATCAAAAGGAACCTTAGAAAATGAGAGCACCACTGAAGAGCTAAAGGCTAGTTTATGGTACCAGGGATCGACATGGGAGACCCTGATGTTGTCGAGTTACTCTTTAACCCGCGACCAAATGGATAGAGACTCAAATTCAGTCGTCAGCTATAATTATCTGGGGACCTCTTTTTGGCCGATTGATGGATTCTCTATAAATCCTAGTCTGGAATTCATGCAGATAAAATACAATCCGAGCCAATATCTGACGGAGACGACGACAGCCAATTTGGGGTTTAAATACTCATTTTTTGAAGAATTGCTAAAGTTTTCTTTCCACGGCTACGGTAGCAAAACTCGTGACTCCGATGGTTATGTTGATACTCAAGATCTTGGGGTTTCTTTCGCAGTAGAGAATGATGTGGAGGGAATATTAAACCTTCCCCATTCTAATCAAAAAATTATTCTAAAAATGGATCACTATAGTTATAGGGATTTAATTTATTCAACTGCGAACTCGTCGGTATCCTCAGTACTTCTGCTTTTTAAAATATCACCTTAGGCTGCCTACCTGTCTGGGCAAAGTCCCATGCGGGCATGCTATAAAATGGTATTGTCATGTATGGACGCTCCCGAGAATGCAAGGATTTTTGAACGAATACAGCGAGTCAGGATTGCCGTCATGTATCCGGCCTGTTTGCGCGGTCTCGTGACCGCTGGCCTTGATGGAATCCGCCTCTTGAAAAGTC
>JAJDBR010000138.1 GCA_029261275.1 Nitrospirales bacterium | reverse complement strand
ACAAACGACCATGCGTGAGCAGACCTTTCATGAAACATACTTTTCACACATGCTCACGACACCCTCACATAAAGAAGGGACGCTGGTCTTTCACCCTCCAGCCCGTTTAGAAAAACATGTGCGAGCTCCCACTGAAGAATCTTTTATAGCCAATGGGGACCATCTGTACTATGAAAATCCTTCTCGAGAGATTTCTCGGACCTTTTCACTTCAGGAATATCCGGCATTGGCCACGCTGATTGAAGGCTTGCGTTCTCTCTTTAACGGCGACAAAGAAGCACTTCGGAAATTCTTTGATGTTTCGATAGCTGGCACCCCAGAAGCCTGGACATTAGATCTTTCTCCAATTATCCAGGATGAGGAAAACGGCGTGAATTGCATTCGCCTAGCTGGACAGCAGGCACACCTCCAGTCCATTTCAATCCAGGAAATCAACGGAGATCGCTCCGAACTCCAACTTGACCCACAGATGCCGTGACCAAGTCTCGCTTCACTCCTTGGTTACTTTGGTTAGTCGGTATCGCTTTAGGTCTGGCCTTTGCCATCACCGCCATCCCGATTCAAACAGAATTGCCGCTCCTGCTTCCTTCTTCCGGATCATTCTCACAGCAATTATTCGTTGACCAACTTCAAGCGGGCCCAACTTCTCGTATTCTCCTACTTGGAATCCAAGGAGCAGAGCCTCCTATCTTAGCAAAAGCCAGCAAGCAACTGGCGGCAGCCATGCGGAATCATGGGAAATTTCTCCATGTCTACAATGGAGAACAGACCAATCGAGGGCTGAATCATGATCTCCTTTTTCAATACCGGTATCTTCTCAACTCGACCGGATCTCCCGATCAATTCACCACAATCGGTTTACGCGAGAGCCTGCAACATCGACTCCAAGACATGGCGAATCCCCTCCCCTCGTTTTTTAAGAAGCGAATGCCTGAAGATCCCACCGGGGCATATCCGAGCCTACTCAACCAATGGATTTCCACCAATATGGTCAAAATGGCTCATGGTGTTTGGTTTTCTTCAGATCAACCAGTCGCCTTGCTTGTCGCAGAAACCGTCGTCGGGGGATTTGATCTCGATGGCCAAGAAGCCATCCAAACTTTTTTGACGACCAGTATAGAAAAAATTCAGACCACCTTCTCACCCTCATCATCCCTGACATTGATCTGCTCCGGGCCATCGGTTTTTGCCGTGCAATCACGAGCTGTGATTAAGAACGACGCCAGATGGCTTTCCATACTTGGCGGAGGATTCGTGATCGCTCTGCTCTTGGTCACCTACCGATCATTCACGATACTCTGCCTCAGTCTCGTCCCACTTATCACGGGTCTGCTTGCTGCGGGAATCACTACATTTTTGACGTTTGATTTCATCCATGGCATGACCTTGGCGTTCGGCGCGACCTTAATTGGCGTCGCCATTGATTATCCCCTCCATGCCTGCGCACATCTGAAATCTGACCGGTCAGCGAGAGAGACCATCATGGGAGTTTGGCCCACCATTCGATTGGGCGCGACTACCACGGCTATCGGTTATGGAGCCATGTTATTCTCAAGCTTTCCCGGCCTCTCTCAATTGGGACTTTTCGCTATTGTCGGCCTTTTAACCGCAGCGGCCGCCACTCGATGGCTCCTTCCAGTCCTTGCTCCTACCAAGGTGAAGACGCCCATTCCGTGGGCCACATGGCTCCCGCTTCAGCATATCGGCCCTCGATGGGGCATCATTGTCCCTATCAGCATCGTGCTGTCGGTATCCTATCTGAGTTGGTCAGAGAAACCCTTTTGGGAGATGGATATCGCCAATCTCAGCCCCATCTCTAAGGACCTCCGAGACCAGGATTCCTGGTTACGAAACGATCTCGGTGCCCCAGCCGTGCGAGACATAATCGTTGTGGTCGCACGAAATGAACAACAAGTCCTGGAACAGAGTGAGGACCTAAAAGGGACTTTAGGGCAACTGGTCGATCACGGGTATATGGCCGGATATGACATGGCGGCCAATTACCTACCGAGCATTCGATGGCAAAAATTGAGGCAGCAAGCCTTACCCGATCAAAAGACGTTGCGGAATGCCCTCAAAGAGGCCCAACACGACCTGCCCTTTAAGCCGGGACTCTTTGATCCGTTTATCCAAAGTATCGCCGCTACCAAAACCTTGGTACCATTGGAGAATCAGACGATTCAGGGCACCCCATTCGAGACGAAAATTCGGTCGCTGCTCTATCCTCTTCATGATCAATGGGTTGGAACAATTCTCATACGTGACGTGCAGAATCGCCGTGCCATTCAGGAAGCCATTCAGATGAAAAAGCTCTCGTCTGTGCATTATCTGGATTTGAAATTTGAATCGAACAGCATGGTCACCACCTACCGTCAAGAAGTGTTGACATACTTGGCCATCGGAATAGGTTGTTTAATAATGATTTTGAGCATCGGGCTCCAATCCTTTCTCAAAGTCGCCGCCGTCTTGTTTCCCATCGCAGGCTCAATTATGCTCGACTTAGCTATCCTCCATGCCCTTGGGGAACGGCTGTCCTTGTTTCACCTCGCCGCCTTATTGTTGGTATTTGGCATCGGATTAGATTACACCTTGTTTTTTCAACGGTCTCATAACACAGTCACCGAGCGTTTGCAGACGATTTCAGCAATCATGGTCTGCAGTTTTACCACCATCGCCGTGTTTGGATTGTTGGCCTTTTCCCAGACGCCGGTGCTTCGGGGTATTGGATTAACTGCGTTCTTTGGATCGCTCACTTGTTTTTTGTTTGCCGCAATTTGCTCACCATCTCCACCTCCAGAGACAACTTGATCTCTTATGCCACGACATCATATTGATATCGCTATCCTTGGAGGTGGGCTTGCCGGTAATCTCTTGGCCAGGCAGCTTCGACAAGCGGTCCCCCACCTGAAAGTAGGGATGTTTGAAAAATCTCGGACCACGTCATTTAAAGTTGGAGAATCCACGGTTGAAGTCACTGGGAATTACCTAATTCGACGCCTTGGCCTGGGGAGTTATCTGACCGAACATCATATCCTGAAAAACGGCCTGCGGTTTTTCTTTGATCAAGAAGACCGCCAAGCCCCACTGATTGAGATGAGTGAAATCGGTGGAATCGCCACGCCCTTTTTCAAAAGTTTTCAACTTGATCGTTCGCGGTTGGAGGCTGATCTCCAACAGATGAATCAAGAAGACGGCGTGGAACTGCATCTGGGAAGCCGAGTCTATGATATCCAGCTCAGTTCCGATTCAACTCCCCATCAATTTTCTGTGGAAACCGACTCTAAGCAATGGAACGGTCAGTGCCGATGGCTCATCGATGCGAGTGGCCGATCCTCAATTCTGGCCAAGCAAGAGAATTTACGTATTCCTGAGCCGCGCCACGCCGTGGCAGCAGTATGGGGACGGTTCGAAAATGTGGTAAATCTGGACAAAATCGGCCCGGAGAGCTTTCGCCAACGAGTGAATGGGACCAGCCGTCGAGAATCGACGACTCACTTTTGTTATCCCGGGTATTGGATCTGGTTCATTCCCATTAGCCAGGAGGTCGTCAGCGTAGGGATCGTCATGGAACGAAAAGCCGGATGGGAAGAGCACCTTCGCAAACACGACGGGTTTTTGGAATTTCTGAAACAGCACCATGCTCCATGGTCACTCCTCCAAGAAGCCGAACTGCTAGACATTGGCAGTTTCCAACATCTTCCCTATGGAACAAGGCAATATTTCAGTCAGAATCGATGGGGACTCACGGGTGAATCCGCCGCCTTCACCGATCCCTTTTATAGTCCAGGGTCTGATTTTATCGCATTGGAAAACGATTTCCTCACAAACTTGATTCGCCATGAAGAAGGAGGCGCTCCTGCTCTACACCTGCAAAATCTGGTGAATCTTTCAAATGCCTACATGCATTTTCGGTATGAGGCTAGTATGCCTCTGTATCGCGATCTTTATTCCGTTTTTGCCAGCTATGAACTGCTCAAGTTGAAGTTTCAATTGGATCTTCCATTGTACTATCACCTCTGGCTTTCGGAATTTATGCAAGACCTTCATCTCAAAGAGGAATTCCTTACCGATCAGATTCAAGAGCAACAACAGGTGCTCAATGCCCTCTCAACGTTCTCACAGCTCTTTCAAAAGATTGAGCGACATCTTCAGGACACCAAGGCCTTGTATCGAGGGAACCTCGGAAATTTCACAGATGCCCTGGAAGGCATTGGGTGGGTGAGAGAAGTTGGGCAGCCTCTCACCCCACAACAATCGTTGACCCGACTCCGGGCAATATTTCATCGAGGCTTTGAACAGGCGAATGACCTTCTCGAGATACGACATTGCAAACCGAGAAGCCAGACTCTCTCTTCCATTTCATAACACCACGGCCTTTGGTTTTTTGAATCCAACTAGATAGTCACGGGGAGGTATCAAGCAATCTCCACCTTCTTGGCATTCAGAACCGATTGTCGGATCCTCATCCTCTGGATCGGGCTGTGACCCGTCGAGAACATGGCGCCCGTCTTGCTTCCTATCACAAGCTTGATTATGCTCGAGGTAATCCTCTCTCAGGCCATTGACGAAAGATTAGCCCTGCTTCACCTGACCAATATTTTGTTGGATTTTAGTACCGACTTGGATTGCGCCTTTGTCACAGCAACATTTTGATATCGCCATTCTTGGGGCTGGCCTTGCCGGTAATCTTTTAGCCAGACAACTCCGGCAGACCTTCCCACATCTCACCGTTGGCATGTTTGAAAAACATCACTCCACCTCATTTAAAGTAGGAGAGTCGACGGTTGAGATTACCGGAGATTACCTTATAAGGCGGCTTGGTCTGGAGAACTATCTGACGGATCATCATATTGTGAAAAATGGCCTGCGGTTTTTCTTTGATCAGGAAAACCGTCAAGCCCCATTGACGGAGATGAGTGAAATCGGAGGAATTGAAAAACCATTTTTTAAAGCTTTTCAGCTGAACCGCTCACGGCTGGAAGCTGATCTCCTACGGATGAATCAAGAAGATGGCGTGGAACTGAATTTGGGAAGTCGGGTTTTTGATATCCAGCTCAATTCGGATTCAACCCCCCATAAATTTTCCGTAGAAACCGCTACAAAAAAATGGAATGGGGAATGCCGATGGTTCCTCGATGCGAGTGGCCGATCCTCCATCCTGGCCAAACAAGAGAATTTGCGAATTCCCGAATCGCACCACACCTTGGCCGCCGTCTGGGGGCGGTTTAAAAATGTGGTAAACTTGGACGAAGTCGGCCCGGAGACATTTCGCCAACGAGTGAACTGCACGAGTCGGCAAACCTCAACCACGCATTTTTGTTACCCAGGGTATTGGATTTGGTTTATCCCTATCAGCCAGGAAATCGTGAGCGTGGGGATTGTCATGGAAAGAAGGGCCGCCTGGCAGGAATCGTTTCGCAAGGCGGAAGGGTTTTTGGACTTTCTCAAACAACACCATGCCGCATGGTCACTGCTCAGGGAGGCGACCCTGTTGGATATCAGTAGCTTCCAACATTTGACCTATGGCACACGACAATTTTTTAGCCAACACCGATGGGGACTCACGGGTGAATCTGCCGCCTTTACTGATCCCTTTTACAGCCCTGGATCAGACTTTATTGCGTTAGAAAATGACCTTTTGACAAATTTGATTCGCTATGAAGAAGAGGGCAGGTCAACTCAGAATTTTCAGGATCTCGTTGATCGGTCCAATGCCTATATGCACTTTCGCTATGAAGCCAGCATGCGTCTGTACCGCAACCTCTATTCTCTATTTGGCAGCTATGAACTCCTCAAATTGAAATGGCAGTTAGATTTCCCGTCGTATTATCACATCTGGCTTTCGGAGTTCATGCAAGATTTACATCTGAATGAAGAGTTCCTCATCGAGAAAGTTCGGGAGCAACAGCCTGTACTGAATGCCCTTTCGAACTTTTCTCAGCTCTTTAAGAGAGTGGAACAACATCTTCATTACACCAAGTCCTTTTATCGAGGGAACCTCGGAAATTTTACGAACGCCGTGGAGGGCGTCGAATGGTTGGAAGAAGTGGGACAACCTCAAACACCACGCCAATTCTTTACCCGCCTTCATGAGATTTTCAATTGCACACAAGAACAGGCCAATCAGCTCCTTGGGAAGTATAAAACGGAACAACCACTTCCTCTCTCTCATTTCCTCACACTTAGGACCTCTGCCTGACATTGCCAATGACTCCTCTTTACTTCGGGTATTCCACGCTGGTCTCGTCGATTGGACGTGGGAAACAGGCTCATCTGACAGCCCTACAAGAACGCCAATCAGGTCTACGGCCCTGTGAGTTTGAGGGAAGGAAGCTTCCAACCTATATGGGAATGGTCGACGGCCTTGATGAGGTCTCTCTGATATCCAGCCTTAGACATTTTACGTGCCGAAACAACCATTTGGCATCATTAGGCCTTCAACAGGATGGCTTTGAAGATCAGATTGCTGAGGCACGCCAACAGTACGGAGCTCAGAGAATCGGGGTACTCATCGGAACCAGCACATCAGGAATTCTCGAAACGGAAAATGCCTATCGACACACAGATCACAAAACAGGAAGGCTTCCTGCGGCATTTGTCCCACGAGGTCGATATACCCAAGATTCATTTTCCGTCGGCCATTTCGTTCGTGAATATCTACAGCTCACTGGTCCAACAGCGGTCGTGTCTACGGCATGCTCCTCGAGCGCAAAAGTCTTTGCGGCAGCATCCAGGTATATCGAAACCGGCCTTTGTGATGCCGTCGTAGTCGGCGGGGTGGATAGTCTCTGCCTGACTACGTTATACGGATTTTCAGCCTTGCAATTAACGGCCCCGGGACCCTGTCGTCCATGCGATGCTCACCGTGAGGGATTGACTATCGGAGAAGCTGCAGCATTTGTTTTTTTGGAAAAATCTCCTAGGAATGGGAATCGGCAGACCACCGTATTCTTGGGCTATGGAGAAAGTAGCGATGCCTACCATATGTCCCATCCTCACCCCAATGGCCAAGGTGCGATTTTGGCCATGGAAGCCTCATTACAAAGCAGTAGTCTCTCCACATCCGACATTGACTATATTCATATGCATGGGACGGCAACAGTGGCAAATGACCAAACTGAAGACCGCGCCATTGCAGCCATATTTCAGGATACTACTCCTTGCAGTTCTACCAAAGGCTGGACTGGGCATACGCTCGGCGCCGCCGGAGCAGTGGCAGTGGTATTAGGAGATCTCTGTCTCCAACATGGGTTTCTTCCAGGCTGTCTGAACACCAACACGGTTGATCCTACCTTCTCAAGTCAGGTCCTACTCCAAAACCAGGAACAAACGATTCAACACATCATGAGTAATTTTTTTGGATTTGGTGGGAACAATTGCACTTTGATCCTAGGAAGACGCTCATGAAGATCTTTGTTCATGGCATCGGAGTGCTCGGACCTGGCATAGACAATTGGGAATCATGCCGAAGGCTGTTCACGGAACAATGCTCCTATGATGACTCCGTGACGCCAGCCCCCATGCCCTCGACGCTACCGGCTAACGAGCTTCGCCGAAGTAGCGACGTCGTTCGTTGGTCCCTGCAAGTGGCACAGGAAGCCGTGCAACACAGTCAGCTTGACCCAAAAACGATGGCCACCGTATTTGCCTCATCCGGTGGGGAAGTGGGCATCCTCCATAAGATTTGCCAATCGTTAGACTCTTCCTTGCCAATGGTTTCTCCAACTTTGTTTCACCAGTCCGTTCACAATGCGGCCGCTGGCTATTGGAGTATTGCCTCTGGCTCACAACGTCCTTCCACAAGCCTGGCTTGTTATGATTCGTCGTTTGAGGGGGGGATGCTTGAAGCAGCCACCTTATTGTCTACAGACCAGGAAGAATTCGTGTTATTTGCGACCTATGATGTTCCCGCTCCCTTTCCTCTATTTGATACCCGACCGCTGATCGCTCCTTTTGCCATTGCATTCGTCCTCGGCAAACATGCTTTACCGATGAGCCTGTCTATGTTAGATATCACCGTCCTATCAGAACACAACGCCAAGACACCCACGGCAATGGTTCACACAAGGTTAGAGTCATTGCGGTTAGGCAATCCAGCTGCCCGAGGCCTTCCTCTACTCCATACGATCGCCAAGAATCTGACCACTTCTGTTTTTTTTAATTATTTGGAGAATCCTCAGCTTCAAATTGATCACCAACCATGCCGATCATGTCCAGACTAGAACTGTCAAAATTTCTCCCGCATGGAGACACTATGTGCTTGTTATCCTCGGTGACGTATTGGGATAGCTCCTCAATCACCTGTCTGACATCCACCCACCGCGACCAGGACAATCCATTACGGCGACATGGGATTTTGGAAATGCTCTCCGGCTTGGAATACGCCGCCCAGGCCATGGGGATACATGTAGGACTCACCCAGAACATTTCCGAGCACAACGCATCTGTGGGTTATCTTGGAGCCATTCGGGATATTCAGATTTGGCATCCGACATTTCAACAAATCATGGATGACCTGACCATAGAGGCAAACTTGGTCCTGGAACAACACCTGAGTTTCATCTACGCCTTTTCGATAAAGGCACGTGAAGCCATGCTTCTTCAAGGACGTGCATCAATCTTTATTCAAGGGCCTGAGGCCATCACATGAAACGAGTCCTCGTCACGGGTGGGAATAGTCCCATTGGCACAGCAATTTGCCAGGAGCTGTCTTCAATGGGGTTTCACATTATTGTCCATGGACATCAGCACCAAGAGGCCATACATGAAGTGACAAAACGGCTGAAAGAGACGGGCGGGTCAGCCGAAGCCATCTGTTGCGATCTCACGGACCGTGAAACAACTGAACTCTCGATGAACACCCTCCTCGAAAATGGACCAATCCAAATCATTGTCCATAATGCCGGAATATTTGCTGATGCCCCCATGGCTGGCATGACTGCCAAACAATGGCATCAGGTGATCAATGTGTCACTGCATGGATTTTTTCATGTCACACAACCTCTGTTGCTTCCCATGATCCGTACGCGCTGGGGACGGGTTATTCCCATATCCTCTTTGTCTGGAATGATTGGCCACCGTGGCCAAACCAATTATTCCGCAGCCAAATCCGGACTTCACGGCGCAGCGCGATCACTCGCGACAGAAGTCGCTTCTCGAGGTATCACCGTGAATGTGGTAGCACCTGGACTAATTCAAACCACCTCAACAGAGAACGCATTTTCCGTCGAACAAATTGAGAGTATGGTCCCAATGAAACGTGCTGGGCAGCCAGAAGAAGTCGCCTCAATTGTGGGATTTTTGGCTTCAGAGAAAGCCAGTTACATTTCCGGCCAAATCATTGGCGTGAATGGAGCGATGGCATAATGGATTGCGAACCTCCCACGCAGTATGCGGTCGTGATTCCAGCCTTTAATGAAGAAGCCACCATCTTTGCTGTGGCACGAGAAGCCCTCCAGCACATCAAACAGGTCATCGTGATTGATGACGGCTCAACCGATCGAACGGCTCAGCTCTTACAAGAATTGCCGGTGACGATCCTTCGGAACGCCACCAATTGTGGAAAAGCGGCCAGTCTCTGGAGGGGATTGCAATACGCCAAAACACAGGGCATGACTGCCGTCGTGTCCCTAGATGGAGATGGCCAACATTCACCAGCCGACATTCCCCGGCTGGTCACACAAGCCGAACTAACTCCCTATCGTATCATTATCGGCGCACGCCGAAGACCCTGGACTCGGCAAACATGGCACCGCATCATGGCCAACCGTATTGCTGATTTTTGGGTTTCATGGGCCTCGGGACACCCTATTGCGGATAGCCAATCGGGATTTCGTATCTATCCCATGTCCTTAATCGCTCGGGTGAACATCCCTACCAATCGAGAACGTAGCTTTGTCTTTGAAAGTGAGATTTTAGTGGAGGGAGCAAAACGTGGATTTTGGAGCCTTCCAGTCCCCATCGAATCCGATCCTCGACAAGCTCCCAGACCAAGTTATTTTAGGCCTGTCGTGGATATTGCCCGAATCACACTGATGATAGCCGGGAAATTATTGGCAAAAGGATTAGCACCACGAAATCTGTATCACGCTATTTTTGGGCAGCCCCTCGTCCAACAGAGGGCCAATCTCCAAGACGTGGCCTCTTCCCACCCATCACACCAATAAAAAACCGCCCACCGGGTTTTACCCAATGGACGGATTCTTTAGATTTCTGACTGTGGTTATTACAACATATTCGTTTTCATTCGAATATTGCTATCCAAACGCTGAACCCATTTATTGTAACCCGAGTGAATCGTCCCCTTCTCCGCATCATAATTCAGATCAGCAGAATCCTTACGTGTAATACTGTAACCTTTTGTCGTGTATTGAATATCCACCTGAGCCATATGCGTCCGGTTATGTAAGGTAGCCACTATATGACCAGGCTTGACGACCTCCATATTCCAAGGAGGATTTGAATTCCCCGAGGCACTCACAATGGCTCGGGTAACATCTTCCAATTTAATCTCTTTACCCGATATCGCATTAATATTAGCATTTTCAACATTAAAAACAGGAGGCCTTGTTCGGCACCCCACAAACACCACCAGGATAATCGCCAAAAAAATTAACTGAGTCCAGGCTCGAGTTTTCATCTGAAAATCCTCCTCTTAGTAAATTTGTCAGCAAAACGAATAATAGTTCGACCACATTTATGCCTTCTGTACTCACCTTAACTCTAGGTACTTTTAGGAACAGCTGAAAATCTTCTCAATGATCCAATATGTTAAATAATTAGGAAGAAGGATGCCAATGCTGCATTTATTCATAAGGAAGGAATGCCAGATTCCACATACCTTCGATTTCAACCAAAAGTTCTTTTCGACACATCTCCCCCAGCACATACAGAATAGAGCCCTGCCCATGTTCATGACGCTCTAACACTTCCCGTACAGCGGGCAAATCTTGTTGATTACGCACAAAGACCTTCAAAAGACCTTCGGGTGATTTTAGCCTCCATGATTTCTGGCACGCATTACATACCCGATTCAGAACGGAATCAATGTTAGACAAGGTTTCCAACGTCTGTTTAGTCGGATCACCCTGATGCTGTGTAGCATGGCCCACAATGCTTGCCGTCCCTGCCACGAACAATTGGCAACTCGTAGATGTTCGATGCAAGGTCGCTCGGGCGAATGAAGGACTTTTTGGACCATACAAAGGTGGATACTCATACGCACTGATTTGTCGGGGATTCTCCAGTGGGATTCCCGGTTGCTTCCCTGCCAAGAACAGCACCTGAAATGGACCACCCTGAGTACCAACCGCACTGGCTGCGGGTAGGATTGATGCCAGCTTTTTATGATATGTCGAGAAAGCCTGATGTCGCCCTATGCAAAACCGCTGATACCGCTCAAGACCTTGTTGTTCTTGATTAATGGAAGGGAAATAATTCCACATCCGGAGAAGATAGGCATACCCGGACCGCGCACAATATTCAATGATACGTTCATACGCCCGACGAGCCACATCTTCGAGAACACTCCCCGTCAATTCCGGAACCTCCAGACAGCCAAAAACGACCTCATCCGTAAAGGCCAAACGAATGTCTTGAACCTGATCACACAAAACCGGAGCCGCACTCCTCCAGACCTCGAGTACAGGGGGTTGAGACAATTGTGGAAGGTCCACGCCAATGATGAGACCTTTCCCCATCCCGGCGACCGTTTTTCCTGCCCCATGGGAAATGATCGCCAATACATGAGCTGCTTCCGGCTCTAACCCTGACGAGGAATCGGATACTTGGACATACCTGACCGTTAACCCATCTGGACTTGACGACGTGGAAAATTCAGGCGCCATATCCCACTCGGAAGGTACACCAAGTGCAGAACCCACACTACTTTTTTTATGAGAGGACCGGCTATCCATGACTCCGCATCTGATTCCGATTTCGATAAAGAGGATTTCCTATTGCCCTGACGGTAATGACGCCACAGACTCCCCTTCCACCGCATGTTTTCTCCTTCGATATTGGACGAGATTCGCTTTAAGGTCAAGCATCGCCAGAAGATAGTAAAGGCATTTAAAAAGGAAAATGGGAAGTTTGACGGGTGTGGTGCCAAATACATCTCCCGACAGCACCGATGATATGGCCTCATGCATCCGAAAATAATTCCTGGGAGCCATTGCCAAATTCCGAAAGGCCGGCTGGGTAATCCGATAGATAAACCAGGAATAGGTTTTGAGACCATGTTTCACGGTTGCTTCAAAGTCCTTCGCCTTCTGCTCAGCCTGCGCATGACCCTGCAAATAGGCATCCACCACGTCAGCACCTCGAATGCCACTATGTATAGCCAAATGGACTCCACTGGACAAGATAGGATCCACAAACGCAAACGCATCGCCCACTAGCATAAACTGCGACCCAGTCATGACCGAAGAATGGTAGGAATAATTTCCCGTCGCCACAATAGGCATGATCGCTTTGGCATCCTTCATGCGATCAACCATAGGCGGGGAACTGTGGACCGTTTGCCAAAAAAATTCTTCGAGGTTGTCTTTCCGAGATTTCAGATAGGTGGGCCAACACACCATTCCCACGCTGGTCACGCCATCAGGCAGGGGAATAATCCAAAACCATCCATGTTCAAACCAACAGATGGTTAAATTGCCCTCATCCTTTCCTGAATGTCGAATGACACCCTCAAAGTGACCGAAGACAGAGGCACTGTTATGTTCCAGATTACGTTGTTTGGCCTGAAACTGGTTGGCCAAAAATGTCTGTCGCCCCGTGGCATCCACGACATATCGAGCCTGTTGGCTAACAGATATTCCCTTCGCATTTTTCCCATGAATCGTTGCTAGACTTTGGTCAGAAAAGTCCACGGCTTTGGCCTCAAATCCTTCACGAACTTGAGCACCTTTTTTTTGGCAATTCCTTATAAGGATTTCGTCAAACTCCGATCGACGCACCTGATAGGCATAAGGATAAAATTTATCCATCGCGCCTGAGAAATACAACGTGACAGGTTCTTCATGATAAGGCGATACCAATTCTGCACCAAACTTTTGTAATCCAATGCTTTCGACCTCCTCCAAAACTCCAAGCTGTTTTAAATAGGGTAGTGAGTGAGGGAGCAGGGACTCTCCTATATGAAAACGAGGGTGTGAGTCTTTTTCCCATATCTCTACCTGCCAGCCCTTTTCTGCAAGCATGGCCCCGATCGACGAACCGGCCGGCCCACTCCCAAGAACCAACACATCACAGGAACGTAATAAAGCCGACATATGAATATCGCCAAGATGCAACACGAAGAAAATGCTAAGACTGTTCTAAGGCCCCACGTCCCTACGGACTTCATGACTTTTAAGAAAACAGCACAGGCCCTGCCAGATTCTCTGGTTTCTAGAAACGCTAGCAATTTTACATAATCTTGGAGTCATGTCCAGGAGGGCGGACGATACTGAACGCGTCTGGACCTACCCCCTCTTTCCCCGGACCCCCTATTTTTGGTTAGATGGCATGTCGATCTCGATCATTCATTCTCAAACCCTAAACTGTGAGAGAGAATCTATGAGGGTCTTATGAATTTAGAAGATGACTTTTGCGATATTTTGAAGAAGGCCCGCTTTGGACAAGGGCATAGCCTTAAAGCTTTAGCGGAACTGACTCATCTCGAACCCACGGACCTAGAATGCCTTGAAAAAGGACAGCGCTTACCAACCAAACCTGAAATCCAACACCTTTGCCAGGCTTTACATTTGCGGTTGGATTCTTTGGTGGCCCTTACATTGGAGGGATGGGGTCCTCAGCCCCAACCAGATTGGACCACGAATGACAATTTGATTGAAACGATTAGAGGCGATATTGGCGGCTATGAGGTTAAGGGCTATCTTCTCACAGATCCAGATACCAACCACACCCTCATGATGGATACCGGATATAATGCCCAACAGATGTTGACGACCATCAAGAAACGCGAGTTAACTCTCATTGGTGTGGGACTGACCCATGGACACACTGACCATGCTGGAGAGTTAGACAAAATTTTGGCGGAATGGCCAGTGCCCGTTTACCTCGGCAACGGCGATTTTGATTTGCTCCCTTGGAAACCGGATTTGGCTTCATTGAAGATTCCAACCAACCACCAGAAAATCGTCCTTGGGGAATTGACGGTGGAATGTCTGGCGACTCCTGGCCACACGCCAGGGGGATTTTGCTATCTCACCAGACGCAAGGGGCAAAGCCTCTGTTTCGTGGGCGACACGCTCTTTGCGGGGTCGGTTGGCCGATCGAATCCCTTTTCTCTCTACCCGCAACACCTGCAATCCGTCAGGCAAGTGTTGTTACATCTTTCTAAAGAAACGGTCTTATTCCCCGGTCACGGTCCTTCAACTACCGTGGCTGAAGAACAGACCCACAATCCGTTCGGCTAACCATTAATGGGTAGAATGGTTGTAATTTACCCATGACACCTTCTTCGGACGACTTGAATAATCAGCAACCCCAGGACCCCTCTTCCCAAACTCAGTCCCCACATCCTGACACCCCCCAGACGATTCCTTCCGGGTCCCTCATCGCACCCATTTCTAGGGAACAAGTGATCCGAAATCGGATGCTCCAGAACCCCCATCGCATCACGTGGACCTCCAAACCTGTGCAAGAGGACATGGGCATACCACGTCACCCGTTTTATTACGAGCCACCTCCACCACCGAGTACCTTTTCGGCTTGGGGCCTACCCATCCTTCTTTTCGTTCTCACAATGTTTACTACCTTGTGGGCTGGGGCCTACCAGGTCAATACGAAACCAGTGAGCGGTGCCTGGGACTTTCTCACAAAATTTCCAGATTCTTTGTTCAATGGCTTCCCCTTTGCTGCTACCCTCTTGGGCATTTTGGTCATACATGAACTGGGACATTACGTGCTTGCGCGCATCCATCGTATTCCAGCGTCGTTTCCTCTGTTTATCCCTGGACCCCCACAATTTATCGGAACTTTCGGGGCCGTCATTCGCATGCGCTCCCCTATTATGAAACGACAAGCTCTGTTCGATATTGGGGTTGCCGGACCAATAGCAGGATTTCTTGCCGCGGTCATTGCCGTAATCATTGGGCTCTCATTTTCCAATGTCGTCCCCAAAGAACATGTATTCGGCCTTCAACTGGGAGAACCGCTTCTCTTGCAAGGATTTGCCTGGCTTATGTTTGGGCCAATTCCGTCCACACATGACCTTGTTCTGCATCCGATTGCCTTTGCAGCCTGGTTTGGGTTTTTCGTCACCGCCATCAATCTGTTACCGTTGGGACAACTGGATGGAGGGCATGTGGCCTTCGCTGTTTTTGGACGACAGCAACGACAGTTGGCCTACGTTACCGTGCCGATTCTGATCTATCTTGGACTCACGGGTTGGCCTGGGTGGATTGTCTGGGTGGGGATGGCAGGCATTGTTGGGCTGGCTCATCCTCCAGTTACGGACCCGGGTGTCGGGTTAGGAAAAAGCCGTCAATGGGTAGCTTGGGGAGCCCTCATCATTTTTATCATCACGTTTGCCCCCGTTCCTTTTTCGGTTGGGTGATGAAAGAGAATTTGGTATTTTCAATGGATTTTTCATCAAAAATTTTGCCTGCTTCTGGCATGGTCAAAAATATCTTCGCTTGATGAGCAGATAAAAAGGATTGCTTCCAAATGGGACCTCAACTTTCTCAATTACGCACCTACATTCAAGAGCAGCGTCAAAATTTTGAAGACATGTTGGGGCAGATGGTTGAAACCCCATCAGTGAGTTCTGACCCCGATCATGCATCGGATATGCAAAAAACCGCTGCTTTAGCTGTAGACTATTTGGAACAATTCGGCGCTAAGGCAGCAATCATCAAGACCAAAGGGTATCCCAGTGTCGCCGGCGAATGGTGGGCGGGCCGGAAGTACCCTTCAGTGACCATCTACAATCACTTGGATGTTCAACCCGCGCAAGAACCAGAATGGCGGCAATCGCCATTTTCCTTTCTGAAAGACGGCGACCGATATTGCGGGCGCGGGGCGACCGATGATAAAGGTCCGGCCCTCACGGCCCTCTTTGCAGCACGATTCGCAAGGGAAGCTGGTATTCCTCTCAATATTCGAGTGCTCTGGGAATTGGAAGAAGAAATCGGCAGTCCGAATTTTTCCGAAGTCCTACATAATCGCAAAACCGTCCCTCCTTCTGATTCCGTGTTGGTCTCCGATACGATTTGGGTTGCCAAAAATCGGCCGGCGTTGTCCTGTGGGCTCCGCGGTCTGCTAGGGGTTCACTTAGTCCTTCGAACGGGAGAAACCGATGTCCATTCAGGCCTCGTCGGGGGAGGGGCTCGCAATCCTCTCGCAGAATTGTGTGATGCCGCTTATTCATGTCTAGATGCCAAAACCGGACGGGTCAAAATCCCTGGGTTTTACGATGATGTGGTACCACCCACTCGCACAGAATTGAAAGACTTTGTAGCCTCAGGTTTTCAAGTACGGAAGTTTAAAGAAGCGTATCAACTGCGATCGTTGCGGACCTCCGACCCTAAAGAGTTACTTAAACGCATTTGGGCCTGGCCGACGTTTGAAATTCATGGCTTAACCGGCGGACACACCGGACCTGGGATGAAAACCATTGTTCCCGCTTGGGGGGAACTTAAAGTCAGCATGCGATTAGTCTCTAATCAAAACCCCCAAAAGATATTCCGTCTCTTAAAAAAACATCTCCGGGAGCGAAATCCAGATATCGAGGTCATCAACGATGAAGCTCTGGAACCATATCGCGGTATTTCAGAAGGGCCCTATGCCGATGCCCTACAAGATGCGGTCGAACAGGGTTTTGGGCGTCGCCCAGTGTTCGTCAGGGAAGGCGGGTCAATCGGAGCAGTGGCCACGCTACAACGAGCCTGGAAAGTCCCAATTTTATTTATGGGATTGAGTCTGCCAGAACATGGCTACCATGCCCCAAATGAATACTTCGATTGGGGGCAGGCCTCAGGCGGCATGCACGCCTTTGTAGAATACTTCCGATCCCTAAGTCGAATGTGATTTACAATTTTGACGACAGCCGTTTCGAGTCACTTGCCAATTACTTTTTCCCTTTTCCTCGCAACAATATTTTTATTGGAATACCCTGAAATCCATATTCCGCACGGATGGAATTTTCCAGATACCGCAAATAAGCAGTCGGAATTTTCTCCGCTCCTTTGACAAATAAGGCAAACGTTGGAGGCTTCGTGGCTACTTGGGTGATGAACATCGATTTTTTGGGATTACCACGGTGCAGGGAAATAGGATTTTTTTCGAGAAGTTGCTGAAGAAAGAGATTGAGCTTTCGCGTCTGAATCCGTTTCGCGAAAAAGGCGACTACTTGATCAATTTTAGAGAATAAACGTGGGAGCGTCTCAGATTGTACCGCCGCGCCAAACAGCACGGGAACATGAGCAAAGAATGGGAAACGCCGTGATAGCTCTAAATTGTAGGCAGGGTGCGCTGCCGGGTCATCTTCACGAACATCCCATTTATTCACCAGAATGACGCACCCGCGTCCTTGCTTACTGATCAACCCCGCAATTTTGGTGTCTTGTTCCGTCACACCTTCAATGCCATCCAATACTAAGACCGCGACATCAGATCGCCCCAAGGCCCGCATGGCGCGCACCACGCTATACCCTTCAATGCCTCGATCAATACGCCCTCGTCTGCGAATCCCCGCCGTATCGGTAAAAATGTAGCTTTGGCCGTCACGGGTGACGAGCGAATCAATAGGATCTCGGGTGGTCCCAGGGATGTCACTGACAATAAGACGTTGTTCACCCAATATGGCATTTACCAAGGTTGACTTGCCGACATTCGGCCTGCCCACCACAGCAATACGTGGAGTTTCAAGTTTGGCAGACTCGTCCGGAACTTGCGGCAGATAGGGCATGAGCGCTTCAAGCAGTTCATCCACACCCATCCCCCCTTCAGCAGAAATCGGAAAAATCTTTTTCACGCCCAACTGGTAAAAATCCGCAAGCAGGGGTTCGGACTTTGGGGTATCAATTTTATTGACGGCCAAAAAGACTGGTTTAGTGATGGGCCGCAGGAGGTCGGCCAGTTCTGTATCCAGGGGAGATAATCCGACTCGCCCATCCATGACGGCGATCACCAAGTCAGCTTCGACCATGGCCATTTTAGTTTGGTCTTTAATCTGCGACACGATCACATCTTCGGCATTGAGATCTAATCCACCAGTATCAACTAAGGTAAACATGCGGTTTTGATAGTCGCATTCCGCCATATTCCGGTCGCGTGTGACACCCGAGACATCATCCACAATCGCCGTCCGATGCCCAACAATTCTGTTAAAAAGGGTGGACTTGCCGACATTTGGTCGCCCCACAATGACCACCAATGGTTTATGTGGCAGCAGGTCTTCGCCGCTCTCCTCTTCGGGAAGGCTCAAAGGGAGTGCCTCGGTTTTTGTGACATGGCCTGGCCGTGACCTTTTTTGACGTGATCGGGTGTGAGATGCTCGAACCATAAACAAACAATATCCTTAATTAGCTGAATGGGTTACAGAGGAGGGATCAATTGATCCAGTATTTCGACACTGTAGCAAATCCCAAAATTGTCTGCCTAGCTTAGGAACAGGGACCAGGGAAGGCAGCTGGCAACGTTACCAGCCGCCTTTTCGGAAATAATCTGGGGGGAAAATACTTACCGAGAGAAATGGCGAATATATTTGAATATCTGAAGAAAATTACGATTTACCTGATTTTGTCGATGCTTCCTCTTCTGATGAAAACCAATTCCGACAGCAAAACCACTCGTTCTTCTGACTTTCATAAGTTGAGTGATAATTTCCTTTTCCATCTTTCGTCATTTCATAATGTGATTGATAGTAATAGGTGCCTGGGATACTTTTTTCCACTCGTTTTTGTGCCACAACTTTATGATCGTTTTGCGTCGCGTCATTCGATGATTGTGCCCAGACAGCTTGCGTCCCCATAAACAAGAGACAACTGAGGATAGCCACACTTTTGATACTTCGTGAAGAAAAAGGCATGATTGGGGAACAACATGATTCTTTCATAGAGAACCTCCTCTTGTTGGTAGGCATTGCCATCTGCCCACTGTTTACGACACGAGCCCATGATTTAGGCCTTGAACTCAGGCTGTCGTACACGATACTTGGGGAATTTCCCACAATCGATTCCCCATAGGAATGAGCAAAGTTGAAGGGAGCTTGGACCGGTTAAAGAGGGTTGATCGTTGTTTTTTGAAATTTTTTGAGACGAGTCCAACCTGGCAGAAAACCGAGAGATTTGAGAGAAGAGGCAGGAACGTTTTTTCAGGAAAAAATGCTAAACAGTTCAGTGGCGTGATTCCTTATCATCCACGGATAACTGCGATTCCCAAGGATTACGAGGAAGGGAGAGGAGACAGCCGTTTTATTTTGTAGGTACCGCCCCATTCACGTGGGGGGATATTTTTTTGTGTGCCGACTCGCAGATACCACCACACCCCGTCAGCGGTCTTCCCATCTTCTGACAAAAGCACTTCAAATCCGCCTTCCCGATCATTACCCTTTTGATGCCAGGTTCCAGACCAGAGCCGACCAACCACTTTTTCAGTTTGAATCCGACCTTCTTGCCAATTGTATGGCCCATTGCCCTTAGCATTTAATTTCGCTTGATAAGCTTTGTCCTCTTCTTGAATCTCCCATTCACCGGTAAGGTTGACCTCTACCGGGTTGGCTCCAGCTTTGATTGGTGTAACTTCTTGCTCTACAGCCAATGGCTTGATGGGTTCCCGCATGGATTCATGCCAATTGACCAGCATCCAGGTCCCATCGCGACGATTCAAGACCCCAGTATCGCGCAACGGCCAGGTTTTCTTAACTGGGCCAGCAGCCGTTTGCACTTCACGGTTGTAATCAATTTCCATGGCAAACCAGGCGACCTCTCCTCGTTGCCAAACCTTGAGATTAAGAATATCAATAGTTAATCCACTGAGCATAGAAAACTCTTCTTCAAAAGCTTGCTTGACGTCCTTCCACCCAATGTATTTGCGACCGCCAATCGTGTAACCTACGGTATCTTCATCCGCTGCCATATGTGCTTCAAGGGTCTTTAAATCCATTTCGGCATTGGCTTTGACGATCATTCGAATTACGGTCTCTGGATCATCAAGGTTCCCTGGTGTTTGAGCCCAGGCTCCCCAACTTCCACCCAGGAACAGGATTATACTCACGAGGACAATCCCCAACCTTGCCGGCATCAGAACGCTCCTCATTTTTTTCTCTATCCACTCTTTTTTTATGTTCGCTGTTATGAACAACATGGCCTCTTCCTTTCTGAGTGGCTCATTAGTTGAGGTCATGAAATTAATGAATATGTGGTGAGGGGAGAAAGAGGGGAAGATATCGAGCTAGGACTGATCGGGAAAACCTCTATTAGGTATGAAGATGCTTCATGGCCGAGGCACATAAAATAATAAACACGCCCATCCACAAGGCCACTCGCTGAAAGGGCACCGGCTCGACAGCCATTTCTTCCAGCTCTTCTTGGTCTTCATGGCCAGTCGGGTCGTTTTTAAAGATGATCGTGTAGAGGAAAATGGTCAGAATCCCAAGCACCAAGAACAATTTAATGAAAAAGACCATGAGATATTTTGCATGGTATGCCACCCCTTCTCCAGTCGCCATGACCATACCTTGACTCACATAATGCAGGTTGGCCCCACCCGTAAAGAGTATGACCACTAATAAAACACCCACCACACGCTTATATTGCTTATAAAATGTTTCGGATATGGGTTTGATCAGTTCTTTTGGAACGGTCGTTTTCAGGCAAGGGGTCACAGCCATGACTAGAAAAGCGAGACCACCGACCCACACGACTGCGGAGAGCAGATGTAGCCAATGCACTAAAATAGGAATGAGTTGATTGAGGTCGGTGAGAACCCCAAGAAGGGATTCCATCAGAACTTAAAGACCGGTTTTTCGTTGCCAAACCGCCGCTTGCGAAGTTCTTCCATTAATTCAATGGTGACGACCGGGATGCCCTCTTCTAGGGCATGACGCTCTACACCCTTTTTCACCATGGCCCGCAAGAAATACGGGATACGACTGAGTCGTTCTTCCGAAGCTTGATCCCATTCTACGGATGAAGCCTCTGCCACATTAAAGGCCACCTGGATTTTCTCGCCGCCCTTAGGAGTATAGAGACACCATTCATCTTCATCCATCCAATCACCATGGTCCACGTAAGGACGTGCCCGACAGCCTCCGCAAATTTCACTGTATTCACAATCGCCACATTTGCCTTTGAGATGCGGGTATCGAAAGGAATCGAAAATTTCCGACTTCTCCCACAAATCGACAAAGCTGGTATCACGAATATTCCCAGCGGATAATGGCATGTAGGGGCAGGGAGTCAGGTCACCGTTTGGGGTGACGCGCGCGTAGTTAGTCCCTGCTAGGCAGCCTCCACCCATATAGCCCGTGGCTTTGGTGATGGGGGAGTTCGGATCTTTTTCGTACGCTAGGCGCTTGAAGTGTGGCGCACATCGGGCCCGAACCAACATGTCTTGGTATTTGTCCTGGGATTCAATCAAATGACTTAACACGTCTTCGTATTGTTCGGGAGTGATGTCTGTAAGTTCTTCTCCTCGTCCCGTACAGACCATGAAAAAAACATTCAGCACTTTGGCTCCAAGATCATGGGAC
>JAJDBR010000137.1 GCA_029261275.1 Nitrospirales bacterium | reverse complement strand
CCCTCGTTTCAGCATTTCAGGGTTTTTCACGATCTCAAAGAGGGTATACCCTCGAACCGTTAATCCTTTCGCTAATGCTGGGAACAAGGGAAACGGGGTTGGGTGTGGGGCTAAGGCTCCATATTCAAAGATGATTCCCCCAGGTGCTGTGACAGCAGCGAGTTGTTCCAATAACGGTCCTGCGACTGGATCGAAGACCATCCGTACCCCTTTACCAGCAGTAAGAGCCATCCCTCTTTCCACGAGATCTTCCTCATCTGTCACGATCACATGATCCGCGCCGGCTTCAAGGAGGAAGGCTTTTTTATCTGCCCCACGTGTTGTGGCAATAGCGAGCCCTCCAACAGCTTTAACGATTTGAATGGCGGCCAACCCCACGCTACTGCTGGCTGCGGTAATCAAGACCGCCTCGCCTTGTTTGACCCGTCCATATTCTATGAGTGCCCCGAAGGCGGTCATGTACTGCATCCAAATGGCGGCACCTTCAGAGGCAGATAACGTTATTGGGTATTTTGCCGCGGCATAGGTTGGGACGATGGCGCTTTCACCGTAGACGCCATATTGGCCCATGGGAAAAGACGGAATCGTACTCACGCGGTCGCCAATTTTGAAATCCGTAATGTCTGGTCCGACGGCATCAATGATGCCAGCAGATTCATACCCTAACCGCGAGGGAAATTGAGGCGTTTCCAGATATTGACCCTTTCGAAACATGATTTCCGCGCGGTTGAGCCCGATAGCTTCCACCTTAATGCGGACTTCCCCCTGAGCAGGTTCTGCCAAAGGCAACTCTTCCAGTTGTAGGACTTCTGGGCCGCCTGTTTCGTGAAAGCGTACGATTTTTGGCATTACGAACCTCCAGCCTAATTAGAAAATATTAAGTTTTTGATCGATCTGTGACGAATTTCACAATGTGTTCAACATTGTCTCCGGCTTCACGAACCGTTTCAAGAAATTCAACGGGAGAAACGTTGACTGTGTTTAAAAACCTTCTGTCGCCACCACAACTATACATTAAATCTGGTGGTAACTCTCCACGCAATTTGGCTTGAGCCTTTGCAACGATCCGAGGAAACCATTCCAACCCAGCCAGTGAGGCTCCTCGGGAAGGGAATTCCTTTTCGCTCCTCACTCTCTCAGAGAATTGTCCCTCTTGTTCCTTGAGGAAATAGTCTCGTCGAATCTTGACGATGGCCAAGGCCACTTCAGGATTGGGGATTTCGTCCTCGCACCAATCTTCCACAAAGTCGAAAACTTCCTGGGTCGTGGCTCCAATAGAACGAAGAAAGGCTTCTTCCTCTTTGGAAAACATCGCCAGCGCATTGTGAATACCGTTTTTGTACATCCCGACCTTCTTGTCAAAGAGGGTCCTAAAGCGTTCGGCCCAATTTTCTGATTCATCAGTCATGATTCGGTTTTCCCTAAAAGATTCATGTGGATTGTTCAATTGTACGGCGGTTGTCATTTCCTTGTCTCCTATTTCGGTTCGAATTTTGAGCCTTTTGTCTTGGCGATTGTTTACACGATTGTGGGCAAAGGATTTTTCAGGTGCGCATTTTCGGTCTCAAGTTGCTCAAGGCGCTCAAGAAGCGGTCGGACAATGGCGTCCACCTCTTTTTGAGAGTATTTCACTGGAATATGTTGTCGACAGTTGGCATCCCATGCTTCCACATGAAAACGAATCACTCGCTCAGGTCTTCCCTTATACGTGGGATCAGTGAGTTGTTCGACCAACCCAGGATCGTTCTCGATAACCTCTGCGGTTCCCCAAATTTTGATGCGAGTTTGAGTGGCGTAATCCATGAGAAAAATAAAAGCTTGGTTATTCTCGGCCAAATTCCCCAATGAAATGTATTGACGGTTGCCCGCAAAATCAGCAAAAGCCAAGGTGTGATTGTTCAAGACCTTGAGGAACCCTTTGGGGCCTCCCCGGTGCTGGATATACGGTCTTCCATCTGCATTGGCTGTGGCCAAATAGAGCGAATCTACTCCTTTCAAAAAGTCAGATAGTTCTTGAGTAATAGTGTCAGACCATCCCGCTTCCTCCTCCATTCTGGCATATTGTGCGCGTGACCCCATTCGTTCCTGTACGGCTTTTACAGATGGGGTAAACGCGATATCACTTGTAGGTTGTGTCATGATGGATTCTCCTCCTGCTGAAGTGGGGGCGTTATGCCGCTTGTTCCTCCAGAGATAAATAGTCAGTATATCCTGTGGTGTCACCGCCATAAAAAGTGGCACGATCATAGGGATTGAGAGACGCAGACTTTCGGATACGTTCTGGGAGATCTGGGTTAGAAATAAAGTGCCGTCCAAACGCAACAGCATCAGCCAAACTTTTTTCTGTATATTCCAAGGCCGAATCAGGAGTATGGCCTCCAGCCGAAATTAGAACCGCCTTCACGCCATCACGAAACAATGAGGCGGCTTGTGGCGTGTCTTCCAGACTTTCCTCTTGCATGCCTGCGAAGGACGAACGTGGCTCAATTAAATGGACATAGGCCACGCCTCGTGTATCCAACTCACCAAGTACATAGGAAAACAACTTGATGGGATCACGATCCTTCATGCCATTAAACGCGTTATAGGGAGAGACGCGCACACCAACCCGATCGTTTCCCCAGACTTCGATAACCGCATTGACCACCTCTAATAACAGGCGGGCACGGTTTTCAATGAATCCTCCATAGTGGTCGGTTCGTGCGTTGGAACCATCTTGTAGAAACTGATCCAGTAAATACCCATTGGCGCCATGCACTTCCACGCCATCAAAGCCGGCAGCTTTGGCGTTTTCAGCACCTGCTTTGTAATCAGCAATAATTCCCGGAATTTCATCTGTTTCAAGTGCACGTGGAATCAAAATAGGCGTTTCCTGCCAATCAGCCGTAAACGTTCCACTGTTTTCCGCAGCAAGAGCAGAAGGCGCAACCGGCAACGCTCCATTCGGTTGATGAGAAGTGTGTGAGATGCGTCCAACATGCCATAACTGAAGGAATATGCGTCCTCCAGCCTTATGCACCGCATTCGTTACCAGTTTCCAGCCCTGGATTTGTTCAGGAGAATGTATTCCCGGAGTGCCTGGGTAGCCCTGTCCCTGTTGGGAAATTTGCGTGGCTTCCGAGATAATCAAACCAGCAGATGCACGCTGTGCGTAATATTTGGCATTGAGCTGGTGTGGAACATTTCCGGGTTGCTTTGCACGCATCCGTGTTAACGGTGCCATGATGATGCGGTTGGGCAATGTAAGGGAACCGATGGTGATCGGCTCAAAAAGTTTTGTCATGATCTGTTTCCTTGTAATGAAATAAATAGTACGTGACCCATCACTTTTCAGTGATGCCGATCGTTCATCGGTGGGCCACCATTTTCTTATCGAAAAATCGGCGTATATGGTTGGCAATCACTTCACCATCTTCTTCCAGTGCAAAGTGCCCCGTATCGAGTAAATGAAACTCCAGATTTTTTAAATCACGTTTATACGGATGTGCGCCTTCAGCTGGAAAGATCTCATCTTTCGTACCCCAAACAATTAATGTTGGTGGTTGATGTTTTCGAAGATACGCTTGCCATTTGGGATACAAGGGTGGATTAGAACCATAGCTATAGAACAACTGCAGTTGAATGTCTTCGTTTCCTGGCCGATCCAGCAGTCTCTGGGTCACGTGCCAGTTATCGGGACTGATCATTTCTTTATTGCGAACGCCGTTGGTGTACTGCCATTGCGTCGCGCCTAAGGTGACGAGGAAGCGGAGCGCGTCCTCATTCGACATATTAGGCTGCTTGTACGCGGCCTTCACGTTCTTCCAGAATGCGTTATCGAGACCCTTGTTCACGGCTTTCCGATCTTTCCAGTATTCCTTGATAGGTTCCCAGAAATTATTGTTGAGGCCTTCGATGTAGGCGTTTCCATTCTGAATGATGAGGCCCTCGACACGCTCTGGATGATTGACCGCTATCCGAAATCCGACGGGAGCCCCGTAATCCATGAGGTAGAGGCTATACGTCTTTATGCCCACCTTCTGAATAAAATGGTCCATCACCTTCGCGAGGTTGTCGAAGGTGTAGTCGAAGGCATCAACCGTTGGCATGGAGCTGTTCCCATAGCCTGGGTAGTCTGGTGCGACGACATGATACCGATCCGACAACTGCGGAATCAGATTGCGGAACATATGAGAGGAAGTTGGAAAGCCATGGAGCAACAAGATGGTTGGCTTATCTTTGGCCCCTGCCTCCCGATAAAAGATGGTTTGACCATCTATCTCGATGGTCTTGTGAAGAGTTGGATAACTTTTTGACTCCGAAATATTTTGAACCTGAGTAGCTTCAGCGTGTGCCGGTTGTGGAGAGACCATGCCTATGGCGATGGTACCGATGAGACTTAATGGTACAAGGGCCGTTATTTTCAGAAATGTGTTGAATCGTTTCATTGTTCTGTTCTCCATAATGTAGAGGGTGTGAAGTTCGTTATTGGTTCCGACCTGCCAGCACGCCACCATCAACATCCCAATTGGCGCCGGTCACCCAGCTGGCTTTCTCTGACAGTAAAAAAGTAATCACTTCTGCAACTTCCTTTGGCCTGCCGACTCTTCCGATTGGATGGAATCCATTAAACCCTTGTAAGGTCTCTTCGATCTTGTCAGGTTCAATGAATGAACCGTAAATAGGCGTCACGACAACCGCAGGAGACACGGCGTTGACGCGAATGCCATCGTCTGCGAGTTCCATCGCGAGGTGTTGGGTGAGGGAGTGGAGTCCGGCCTTCGCCATGGAATACGCAGAAGAGGGAGTGGCTTTGACGGCTTGTTTTCCCCACATCGAGCCGATATTGACAATGCTCCCGCCTCCATGAGCTTTCATGTTCTTGGCGACCGCCTGAGTAATCAAGAAAAACGCTTTATTGAGATCCATATATTGGTCGTAGTCTTTCCCCGTCATTTCCAGAAAGGGTTTAGGGGAAAATGTGCCTGCGGCGTTGACCAAATATTTAATATGTCGCGTTTCCTTTGCAACCGTGGCAATAAAGTCATGAACCTTCTCGACATTCGATAGATCCAAGGAGGTGCCTTCAGCGTTCTTGCCTAATTCGCTCTTGGCCTGTCCCACATTTGTGGGCTTACGACTGGTCACCCAGACTGGAATGTCTTGTTCCACCAAGAGTCTGGCGGTTTCTTTCCCCATTCCACTGGTTCCTCCGATAATGAGTGCGAGTTCAGATGTGTTGCTCATGTCATTTCTCCTAAACTGAAAGATTATTGAGTGATGTAGGCAAATCTTGACGCTACGGTCTTCACGCTCGAGCTTCAAGTTCAGAAACCGCTGGAAAATCCACTTCGGTCTCTGCTATGTGATTGAAGTAATTGGTGAACAAGATCACCGAAATATTGGCGATGAGTTCGACAATGTCGCTGTGCGAGAAACCAACCTTTCGGAGTTTGGCGACATCCTCATCTCCGACCCATCCACGGTTTTCAACAACCTTTCGAGTGATGGCCAAAGCAACGGTTTCTTTTGTGTCCGGGGATTCGCCTCTGCGGCTATCTCCTATAGCTTCCTCACTCAGCCCGACCGATCGTCCGATGGCCGAATGAGCCGCCAGGCAATACTGGCAGTCATTCACCTCCGAAACGGCCAAGGCAATTTGCTCTCGAAACTTTGGGGAAAGATTGCCCTTGGAAAGAGCACGGGAAAAATCAAGATAACCCTGTAGCACGGCTGGTGAATTCGCCATGGTCCGCATAATATTAGGGGCAAAGCCAAGTGTTGACTCCACGCCTTGGAGTAATTTTCGTGCCTGGCCTGTCGCGTTATCTGGGTTGATGGCTGGTATTCGTGGCATCATAGGATCCTTTCATTCTCTAGAGCGAAAATATTTCATGAACATCCTCGTAGTATTACAATGATTATGCCAAGCCACGAAAAATCGTAAGATATTGTCTATAAAGGATATTTTATGTTTTTTGGCATTTCGTAGTGACCGCTAAATTTCGTGTATAACGAAAGATCATTGCACGATAACGAAATTTCGTTTATTGTTTGACCTATGAATACACCAATCGACACAACTACATCAGAGTGCCAAACGCCCACGACCTTGGATTCCCTTAAATGCCTGGTGTTGGACATCGCCCAACAACGATCGCTCAATGATTTGTTGTGGCTGATCGTCCGTCGATTAGCAGATCGTCCGACGGTGGTACTGGCCAGAATTTGGTTAACGCAACCCGGTGATATCTGTGCCACCTGTCGCTTCAAGGACGAATGTCCTGATCAAACGGAGTGTCTCCATTTGGTCGCTAGTGCAGGGCGGTCGAGTGGGCCTGACAAAACAGAATGGTCCAACACGGATGGCTACTTTGCGCGATTCCCCTTAGGCGTCTGTAAGGTAGGACGGATTGGAAAGACCGGGGAGCAGCTCGTCATCAATGAATTGGAAAATAATGTTGAATGGGTGGCCAAGCCGGAGTGGGCCAAGCAAGAAGGCATTTGTGGATTTCACGGGCAGCCGATTATCTACAAAGGAGAAGTCTTGGGCACCTTAGCGGTGTTTGACCGAGAACCCGTCACCCATGAAGCCACCCTCTGGTTTCGTATGATTGCCGATCATGTGGGTGTGGCCATCGCCAATGCGCGAGCCTTCGAAGAAATTGAACGCCTCAAAATTCAGCTGGAATTGGAGAACACCTTCTTAAAAGAAGAAGTCCTGGAAGCGCAGCATTTTGGCGAAATTGTTGGGCAGAGTCCGCCAATTGCGAACCTCGTGGAGCAAATCGAACTGGTAGCCCCCACAGATGCCACGGCATTGATTTCCGGCGAGTCGGGCACAGGAAAAGAACTCGTCGCGCGTGAAATTCATCGTCGAAGCAAACGCAAGGACCATCCGCTCGTGCGCGTGAATTGTGCCTCGATTCCGAGAGAACTCTATGAAAGCGAATTCTTTGGCCATGCCAAGGGCGCGTTCACTGGGGCGATGAAAGATCGGGCCGGGCGATTTCAAGCGGCGGATGGCGGCACGCTGTTCTTGGATGAAGTCGGAGAAATTCCTCTGGAGATGCAAAGTAAATTGTTGCGAGTGCTGCAAGAAGGAGAATATGAACGGGTAGGGGAGGAAGCTACTCGAAAGGTCAATGTCCGTATCATCGCGGCCACCAACCGAAAGCTTGCACAAGAAGTCGAAGCCAAACGCTTTCGACAAGATCTCTATTACCGATTGAATGTCTTTCCGATTGAAGTGGCCCCGCTTCGTAATCGCAAAGAAGACATCTCGCTACTGGCCACCACCTTCATGGCGCAGGTCCGCAAGAAACTCAATTGCACCGGAAGAGATCTGGTTCAGGCCGAAGTCTTAAAGCTGCAGAACTACCATTGGCCAGGAAACGTGAGAGAATTGCAAAACATTATCGAGCGCGCCGTCATCTCATCTCGATGCGGCTCAGTCAAATTCGACTTACCGGTTCCACAGGCTAGCGGGGCGTCCATTAAAACCCCCATTAAGAAAAATGGCGACAATCCCAACGAGGTGCTCACCGACGAGGATATGCGTTTGCGCGAAAAGGCGAATATTGAAAATGCCTTGCAAACCACCGACTGGAAAATCTACGGCACAGGTGGCGCCGCTGAACTGCTGGCCATCAAACCCACCACCCTCCTCTCCCGCATCAAAAAAATGAGGATTGAGAAGGCTCATTAGGTTGGTACTACAACACACATCTTGCAAATACAGTTCAGAAGCCCCGCTCTCCCATAGCATTCTTCTGGCTTTCGCTTAGCGCCTGTTTGCTGACTAGTCCTTAACAACTCAGTTGCCGATCCGTTTGCACTATTTAGGATGGTTTTTGTGGATACTACATGCCATCCCCGCTGTTGGTTTTACGGCAGATAAAGACTACGAATTAGAATAAAAAAGGTTGTTCAGGAAAGTGTGTTAATGTCCGCTCTTGGTGGTGAATTCAACCGGTCGCCGCAACACACGCCTGAAATCTCTCTGCGGGTGTTTCATAGTCTAACGTCTTTCTCGGTCGCTCGTTTAATTGCCGCGCGACTGTATTGAGCTGCGCTTGCGTATAGCTGGATAAGTCGATG
>JAJDBR010000136.1 GCA_029261275.1 Nitrospirales bacterium | reverse complement strand
GGTGGGCATCAGGGACTTTTCTACGCGCATGAGATAGTTCTCGCCAATCAAGCCTTCGATGATCGCTGCGCGGGTTGCCGGTGTGCCCAGACCTTTGCCAGACATGGCTTCGCGCAAGTCTTCATTATCAATCAGTTTTCCTGCGCCTTCCATCGCAGAAAGCAGTGTGGCTTCGGTGTATCTGGCGGGTGGTTTGGTCGCTAGGTCGCGAACGTCAATATCGCCGACCGTGGCTTTTTCGTTCTCACCAACCGCGACGAGTGTGCCCTCACCAGCAATCGCTTCACGACCGTAAATGGCCAACCAACCCGGCTGGACCATTACCTTGCCTTCGGTCTTGAAGTGGTGTGTGCCAATCTCGGAAATACGGGTGGTGTTTCGAAACTCCGCAGGTGGAAAAAACACCGCCATGAATCGACGCACGACCAAGTCGTATATCTTGGCTTCGGCCTCGCTGAGATTCTTGGGTGCTTGCAATGTAGGAATAATGGCGAAGTGATCAGAAATTTTGGCGTCATTAAAAATGCGTTTGTTCGGTTTGACCCAGTCATTGCCCAGGATTTTTGCCGCATGGGGTCCTATCGGATTGCCGCCGCTTCCGCCGGTAATGTCTGACAGACGTTCACTTGACTCATCACGCAGAATGCCCAGCGTATCTTGGACTGTAGAAAGATAGTCTTCCGGCAGCGCACGTGAATCGGTTCTTGGATACGTCAACACCTTGTGGCGTTCATAGAGCGCTTGTGCCAGTGACAATGTGGCCTTGGCCGAAAAGCCAAACCGGGCGTTGCCTTCACGTTGCAGGCTGGTCAGGTCAAACAGCATTGGTGCGCTTTGCGTTGACGGCTTGGTTTCTTCCGTGACCACCGCCTGCTGACTCTGACAGGCCTGCATGATGGCTTCAGCCTGATTGCGTTCCCATAGTCTCTCTGATCGCCGTTCCGCATCTTCATCATTCTTTTTGAAGTTCGTATCAAACCAGCGACCTGGATACTGTCCGGCTTCGACATCAAATTGGGCATGCACTTCAAAGTATGGCCGAGAGACGAATTGCTTAATCTGTTCCTCGCGCTCCACGACGATGGTCAGTGTGGGTGTTTGAACTCGGCCAACGGTGGTGAGGTAAAAACCTCCGTCTTGGGAGTTGAACGCCGTCATAGCCCTGGTGCCGTTAATGCCAACCAACCAGTCTGCTTCTGATCGACAGCGGGCGGCATCGGCGAGCGGTTTCATTTGTTCATCATCGCGCAGTCCTTCAAATGCTTCGAGAATGGCCTTGGGCGTCATGGACTGTAGCCAAAGCCGGCTTGTCGGTTGCTTGGCCTTCGTGTGCTGGACGATCAGCCGGAAGATCAGCTCTCCTTCGCGTCCGGCGTCACAGGCGTTGATGATTCGGTCGATATCTTTTCGGCGGATCAGCTTGGCGAGCAACTTGAGCCGGTCTTCGGTTCGGGCGATCGGGTTGAGGTCAAAATGATCGGGAATGACCGGCAGGTTGGCGAAAGACCACTTCCCACGTTTGACCTCTACGCCTTCAGGCGCCTTGATTTCAAGGAGGTGCCCAACCGCCGAAGTGACAACATAGTGGTCATCTTCAAAATAGTCCTTCTCGCGTTTCAGTCCACCAAGCGAACGCGCGATGTCGGCTGCAACAGAGGGTTTCTCCGCAATTATTAGCGATTTACTCATTAGTAACCCCTACCGGGGAGGACTCCTTTGGCATCTTTGATGTAAGGAAAAGCGATAGTCACGCGTGGAGGTTTCAGTGCAAATTCAGAATAAAAATGGTGTCTTCTCAATCCACCTGTCGCAATGTGACGGGGTTTTTTTCGTGCACATCATAAGGACGGCGTAGGGTACAGGCAAGCTGTGCTGGGAGTTCAATTCATTTTCCCCAACCGTCGCAAGTAGGCCCTTCGGCAACCGTTCCAGCCAAGCGCCCAGGCTAGCCTGCCGACGGTTCTGTCGAAATTATTTTCGAGGTCCATGCCGAGCTTACTCTTTGGAAGGTCTTTGAAATGACCGATGGATGCCAATTTTTGATAATTGCGTCTCAAATATTTGGAAAACGTTTTCGCTTTGGTTGGCGAATCAACGATGAAGATTGATTTAGCCATAGTAGTAACGTGAGAACATGTCTTGAGGATTTATGGTGAATTTTTCGTTAAAGAAATTGGTTAATGGTTCTTATCGGATCGTGATCCGGACATACTGAAGACCCGGTACTTGTTTTATAAGGCCTTTCATCTCCAATGACAAGAGAAGACTCATCACTTCGGACGAAGAATATGAACCTTGAGCAATTAATTCGTCAAGCGAAACAGGTTCCAAAGGAATTCGGTTGAAAACATGCTGTTCCTCGGGTCCTAACGCGATGGCTGAAGGCTGGCCTTCTACCACTTCTTGTTGGGTTTCCAGGTGTTCACGGAAAGAGGGTTCTAACATAGGAAGAATTTCTTCCACAATGTCCCACGGTTTTTCAACAAGTTTGGCTCCTTGTTGAATAAGGTGATGAGGCCCCTGACTCAGGGGATGTGTGACATTCCCCGGTACAGCAAAGACCTCACGATTTTGCTCTAGTGCCATTCGAGCCGTAATGAGAGATCCGCTTTTCAGTGTGGCTTCCGTCACAATGACCCCCAGTGAAAGTCCACTGATGACCCGATTGCGTTGAGGGAAATGAAAGGATTGTGGAGAGGTACCCATGGGAAATTCCGAGAGCACGGCACCTTGTTGTTCGATTCGTTGCCGTAGTTTTTGGTGTTCTGGAGGATAGGTCCGATCAATTCCGCACCCCAAGACAGCCACTGTTCGTCCTGCCGAAGCCAATGCCCCTTCATGAGCATCGGCATCAATGCCGCGGGCTAACCCACTTACAATAGTGAAGCCCAGAGCTGCTAAATCTCCGCTGAGTTGCCGTGTGAATGCCCGTCCAGCATGTGAGCCTTTGCGTGCACCGACAATAGCCAAGGCTTGTTGGTTACAACCCAACAATTGTCCGGTGTAATACAAGACTGACGGAGGATCGGCAATCGTCTTTAGTTGGGCGGGATATTGGGGGTCGGCGAGAGTGAGAATAGAAAATTGTCCTGATTCAACAGCATCCAATTCACGCTGAATTTGCTTTGCATTTTTATCAGAAAGAGGTTGTTTAAGCGCCTGGGCAAAAGAAGGGGATAGCTCCCCTGCTTCGACGAGCTCGGAGAGATTGGCGCGGCGAACGGCGTCAGGTGATCCAAATCGGTTGATCAACCTGGCGTATGTGATGGGGCCGAGCCCCTTCACCGCTCGCAATTCTAACCAACCTTGCAAAGCGGAGGTCCTGCCCATCTTTATTGTCTTAGGAGGCGGCCCGAGCCTCGCCCCGCTGTGTGACTTTGCCAACGATCACGATGTCATATTGTTCCAGATGGAGAAGGGGGTCAGCCTTGAAGAGCACCTGTTGTTGAAATTCTTGTTCTAATTGTTCGATGCCCCCATGCTCAGTATCAAAAAGCAACTCAATGACTTTGGGGTTGGCACCTACCACAATACGTTGACCTTGGCCTCGGGTATTGCCGATTCGCCGAATGTCTCGAAATATTTCATAGGCCACGGTCATCGTGGATTTGGTATATCCTCGGCCTTCACATTCGTTGCACACTTCTGACAACGTTCGGAGAAGATCTTCCCTCACTCGTTCACGAGAAATTTCAATCAACCCGAGATCGGAAATTCGAGCAATTCGAGTTTGAGCCTTATCGTTGGCCATGGCATCCACCGTGGCCTGATACACTTTTTCTCGGTTTCGTTCTCGTTCCATATCAATGAAATCAATCACGATAATTCCACCAATTCCTCGTAATTTGACTTGATACGCAATTTCTTTCGCCGCTTCTAGATTGTTTTTGAGAATGGTTTCTTCCTGATCGCGTTTTCCGACAAATCGTCCAGTATTCACATCAACGACCGTCATGGCTTCGGTTGGGTCGATGACGATATGTCCTCCGGATTTAAGCCACACTTTTCGACTTAGCGCACGGGTAATTTCCATTTCAATGCCGAGGTGATCAAAGAGGCCTTCTTGTTTCTTGTCATAAAAATGGACCCGGGATGCTTGTTCTGGAAGATAACGCCGAACAAAATCTTTGATTTCATCGAATCCGGATTTGGTATCGATTAATAATCGGTCGATTTTTTTGGTGAACAGGTCGCGAACCACACGAAGCGGAAGAGACAGATCAGTGTGGAGTAGAGAAGGCGCCGGTTGCCGCTTTGCCGCTTTCAGGGTGTCTTCCCATAAAGCGGTGAGAAATTTGGTATCAGACACCAAGTCTTCTTCGGGCACGCCCTCACAGACGGTTCGGACAATATACCCATATTCTGGTTTCCGGATGCGGCGCATCAAGTCTTTCAGGCGATGGCGTTCTTCATCGTGGGTGATCCGTCGGGAAACGCCCACATGATCAACATTGGGCATCAGAACTAGAAATCGGCCAGGAAGTGACACATACGTGGTTATCCGAGGCCCTTTGGTTCCAATCGGTCCTTTGGATATTTGAACAAGAAGTTCTTGTCCTTCTGTTAAGAGACTTTCAATGGGACGGGCAGTTTGACGTCGTGGGCGTGGCATGTCGGAACTGGGTTCGTCCTCTTCGTGATCCACGAGTGTATCTCCAGGTTCCGTGCCAACCGAGAGATCCGATACGTGAATGAAAGCCGCCCGATCTAAGCCAATGTCCACAAATGCCGCTTGCATGCCGGGCAAGACCTTTATCACTTTTCCTTTATAAATATCTCCTACAAAATCTTTTTTTCTAGGCCGATCGACGAAGAGTTCTGTGACGACTCGATTTTCTAAAACGGCGACCCGAGTTTCTTCTCGGGTCACACTGATGGCAATTTCAGATCCCATAGAGGTCTCCTTGACGTACACAGACGGTCGAGCGAGCCAGCCCTGCCCTTTGGGGATAGTTGTGAGCCCAGGAGAGAGAAAGATTGGGAGAATGACTTTCTCTTGTTTGCCGTGGGTTGATGGAGATTGACCTCAACCACTCTGTTGGCTGGTGCTCACAAAATGGGATTGGAGCGCAACGTCCCTCTGAGACGTGTTTGTAATCGCTAAAGATGAATAATGTGCTGTACTTTCATGTTGCAAGAGATCAGTAGACGTATGTTGTTATCTGACGCTGGAAATGATAGGCACATTAGTTTTTGAGATGGAAGGACTCTTTTAGCGTAACATATTTTGGGGTAAAGGAAGTCCGAAATGGCTTCCTTCAATAGAAGCATCACTATAACAGAGACAGTCGCCTGCGCTTCACATTGAGCAAAAGGCCTAGGGCTGTGAGGTTCACGACCATCGCACTTCCCCCGTAACTCATGAGCGGAAGAGGAATGCCGACGATGGGAGCCAGCCCGGACGTCATGGCAATGTTGACGATAATGCCAAATCCAAGCATGGTGACCACTCCGACTGCAAGAAGAGACCCGGTTATGTCTTTCGCATTAAAAGCAATTTCCAGACCCATTAATAGGACAATAATATATAATGATAAAAGGACGAGCGAGCCTATAAATCCCCATTCCTCCGCAAAGACGGCAAAAACGAAATCAGTATGACCTTCAGGAAGAAATTGAAACTGCGTTTGTGTCCCTCCATATAACCCCTTTCCCAATAATTGGCCAGATCCTATGGCAATACGCGATTGGAGCCCGTGATAGCCTTTTCCGCCAAGATCCGAACTAGGATCGACGAAACTCAAAATTCGATCCTGTTGGTACCCATGTAAAGAGCCCCATACTCCCCCCCATACAAATGGGAATAACATGAGGGCTGCCAATGCGATAAATCCGAAGGCTTTAGATTTCATGCCCACCGTGAGGACGATGACTATGAAAATGGCGAGAAATCCTAAGCTACTTCCTAAATCTGGTTGTTTAAGAATGAGTAAAAATCCCGGTAGCACGATTAGCGCAGGAATAATCAAACGTCGCAGCCATCCCTCCCGGCTAGTCGTGCCATAGTAGGAGGCCAATGTGAGCATCAGTGGAATTTTAATGAATTCAGAAGGCTGAACCATCAATGGCCCAAGCGGGATCCAACGCTGTGAGCCACGGCTGGTTTTCCCACTAATGAGAACGATAATGAGCAAGATGAGTCCTGCTCCATACAATAGATAGGAAAATCTCGCGAATTTATGATAGTCGATGCCAGCTGCGACGAGAAAAGCCAATGTTCCCACTACCATCCAGGTTGTTTGTTTCAGATAGATTGGAAATTTTGTCGAGGAATTTGCATTCGTGACACTGTAGATAGAAAGGATGCCAATTGAAATAATGGCAGCAATGATACCTAAAAAACACCAATCAAAGGTGTCCAGGCCACGGCGGTTCACATTGTCATTCATAAATGGAGACATGGTTAACGGGCTATGGACAGATGGCAAAGACGAATGACTCTACAGCGAACCATCTTGTTGCTGACCCTCTCCATTGATATAGGCTTCAATTAAGGTTTTTGCCAATGGGGCGGCAGCTGACCCGCCATGCCCCATATGTTCGACAATGACCGCCACGGCAATCTTTGGTTGTTCAACAGGGGCGAAGGCCACAAACCATGCATGGTCGCGATGTTTTTTTGCCACTTCGGACTTGTCACTATCATCTTTTAAGGCAACGACTTGTGCCGTCCCCGTTTTTCCTGCAATGCTCACGATATTTGATTGCGCACGTTTAGCGGTGCCTTTCGTGACCACTGCGGCCAAGCCTTCTTTAATTTTAGAAAAGGTTTCGGGTGCTAGAGGTAGTTGCTGTGTTATTGGCGAGGGTTCTTCCTTGAGGTTCCCTGTCCGTCTGAGCCGAATTCCTTTCAACAAACGAGGTTGCACCACTTGGCCATTGGTCGCCACAATCGACACCACTTTGGCCATCTGAATGGGCGTCACTGATAAAAAGCCTTGTCCAATGGCAATCGAAATAGTTTCACCAGGATACCAGGGTTCCCCCCTGTGTTTTCGCTTCCATTTCCTGGAGGGAACTAAACCGGATCGCTCTGATGATAGCGCTATGCCGGTTTTTTCACCTAGTCCAAATTGGCGAGAATATTTGGCTATGGGGTCGATGCCAAGTTGATTCCCTACTTTATAAAAATACACATCGCAGGATTCTGAAATAGCCTTGGTTAAATCAACAGATCCATGGCCCGAACGTTTCCAATCACGAAAGACTCGACGGCCAAAGGGGAAAGTGCCATGGCATGTCATCGTTTCCTTCGCACCCAGAGTTTGGCTATCTAACACAGCGGCGGCCATGACTATCTTAAATGTTGAGCCTGGAGGATATTGTCCTTGAATAGCCCGATTGGTGAGGGGATGTCGAGAATCTTGGAGTAGTTGTTGCCAAGCATGTGGACTAATGCCTCCAGATAGATCGTTCGGGTTAAACCCCGGCTGACTCGCTAAGGCAAGAATATCGCCATTCCAAGGATCTAAGGCCACGATGGCTCCTGCTTCCTCTCCAAGTAGGTCTTCGGCCAATCGCTGAAGACGAATATCGATCGTTAAATAGAGATCGTTGCCGGCCAGCGGGGCTTGAATCGATAGGGATCGCTTGGGATAACCAAAGGCATCCACTTCAATGACTTTGCGTCCCGTTTCACCTAATAAGTGGGAATCAAATGTTTGTTCCACACCGTATTGACCAATAGTGCGCCCGGCTTGGACGTCAAGGAATTCCGGGTCTTTCAACTGAGATTCAGAAATTTCGCCAACATATCCAATCACATGTGCCGCATAGTTTCCGAGCGGATAATTGCGCTGATACTCGGGCTGAATCACGACGCCAGGCAATTCAATGCGATGCGATTCAATCAATGCCGCTTCTTTGAGAGTGAGGCCGTTTTTTATTTTGACGCGCCCTCGTCTTCGCTTTGTAGCCAACCTTTCAGAAATAGCCGGAATATCCACATCAATATATTCTGGAAGCTTGGCAAGTATAGCCTCACGATCTGGGACATCCTCTAACGAAAGATACAATTGAAAACTGGGGATGTTCTTGGCTAACAATGCACCGTTTCGATCATATAACAGACCTCGAGCTGGTTCGAGCACGATAGATCGTGTCCGATTGTCACGGGCCAATTCCACATAATACACTCCATCTCGAATTTGTAATTGCCAGAGGCGTAATCCTAATAGGACCAAAATCATGAGTAAGCCGACTTTCACAAAAATCAATCGACTTTGAATGTCGGCCAATTCGTTCGCTTGTCGGGAGGAATCAAACATGACAATAAGGTATTTCGGTATGCGAGAAACACTGCGCGCGATTGTTAGCGGCCTCTCTGAGCAAAGTGTATCACACCAAATGAACGCTGAACTTTGTGGATAGCCAAAAAGATTCCTGCAGCTAGAGCGCTGTTATACAGGGCTTGGGGAACCAGTACCCCCACGATGATATGAAGGGTATCTGAACCATCAAGGGGCGGATAGGCGAGGACGAGGGAGGCCAATCCAGATCCCAAGGATAGGACCAGGGTGACGATGATCACCGCTCCAGTGGTCACGGTCGAAACGGTATGTGTCGTTAGGCCTGCGAGGGTACCTGCGAGGCCTTTGAGAATCAAATTGACTCCAATTCCCCCCGGTGTCAAAAGATCTTGAAGTAGGCCAACGGTAAGTCCGATCATTAACCCTTTGTATTCATTCGAGAGAAATCCTGCAAGGCACGCCAAAATTATGCACAGGTCAGGATACACGTTGTTAAGGGACAGTAACGAACTGAAGGTAGCTTGAGCCACGACGGTGGCGACACACAATAGTATTTGCAAAGCCGTTCGCATGGAGCCTCCTAAGGGGAAGGAAGGGTTCCTGCCGATGAAGACGCCTCAGTTGAGATGGCTGGCTGGAAGGAAGTCACCACCAAGACCCCCTCAAGCTTTGAAAAATCCACAATCGGCGTGACTTCTCCAGATTGAAATAAATCTGTGGCGGCTTTGGTAACCTGTTTGATATGACCAATGTGAAGTCCTCGTGGAAAGTCTTCTGTGAGGCCTGACGTCACGACGGCATCACCGACTTGGACTGGAGAAAGTGGAGGAAGATATTTCATGTGAATATTCCCCTGGGGCGTTCCCTGAATGATGCCTTCATCCCGGCTGGCTTGAATCATGCCAGTGATCGCCACATTGGGGTCTGAGAGGAGGAGTACAATTGAGGTCGTTGGGTTTACTCTGACCACTCGACCAACAACCCCTGCATTGGTAATCACCCCCATTTCTACATGGACCCCGTCGCTTGCGCCCTTGTCAATGACCACGGCTCGATACCAATTGGAGACATTGCGTCCAATGATGCGGGCATATAGGGTCGTCATGGGGGCGGTGGTTTGATACATCGAGAGTTTTTCGAAGTCCCGGTCAAGAATGGCTTGTTCTCGGAGGCGGTTCTGTTCGCCTTGCAATTTTTGGATCTCGACTTTCAACCGCTGGTTCTCTTCCCATACCTGTTGGTGGGCAATATACTGGCTCCATGTTTCTTTAGCCGAATTTTGGATGGAGGACACTCCCTGCAGCGGGCCTTCAAGAATCATGGCTACAGGTCCTCCAACCTGCCCCAGCCATTCTTGCGATTGCCGTGGTAAGAATAGTAAAAGAAGCAAAAAGAGGATGATGATTCCTACAAGGAGGCGGCGGAGGCCAGTGGTGATAGGCAATGAGGTAGGCTCAGATCGAGGCATGAAAATAGAATAGCGTTTAGGGATTTAAGCTCGAATGGGATGAGATCTTTCGAAGTAGACTGATTTCTTCCAGGGTTTTTCCAACGCCCAATACGACAGAACTTAAGGGGTTGTCGACGGTGACAATTGGCAAACCGGTTTCTTCGCGCAGTCGATCATCCAGGCCGTGCAGCAGGGAACCTCCGCCAGTGAGGACAACCCCCTGGTCAATGATGTCTCCCGCCAATTCCGGTGGGGTGTGCTCCAATGCGAGTAGCACTGCGGTCACTATGGTGGAGATACAATCTTGCAAGGCCTCTCGAATCTCTGGGTCATCAATAAAGATGGTTCGTGGAATTCCAGATACCAAATCTCTTCCCTTGACAGCCATTTGCCTTTGTTCTGGGAGTGGAAAGGCCGACCCAATTTCGATTTTGATTCGTTCGGCCATATGATCGCCGATCAACAGGCTGTATTCCCGTTTGAGATGGCTCATAATGGCCCCATCAATTTGGTCGCCAGCAATTCGAACGGATTCACTATACACAATGCCGCCGAGCGAAATGACGGCAATATCCGTCGTGCCCCCCCCGATGTCGACGACCATATTGCCGGAGGGTTCGGTGATGGGAAGTCCGGCTCCAATTGCAGCGGCAACCGGTTCTTCAATCAGAAAGACTTCTCGGGCGCCAGCCAGTTCTGCGGATTCTTTGACCGCCCGTTGCTCAACTTGAGTAATTCGTGAGGGGACACCGATAATAATGCGTGGCCGTACAAGCGTACCTCTGGGATGAACTTTTTGAATAAAGTATCGAAGCATCTGTTCGGCCATATCAAAGTCGGCAATGACTCCCTCGCGCATGGGCCGAATGCAAGTCAGGTTCCCGGGTGTCCGCCCCACCATTTTTTTTGCCTCTTCCCCCACCGCCAAAATTTTTTTAGAATGAGTCTCAATCGTCACTACCGAGGGTTCATTCAGGACAATACCTTGTCCTTTGATATAAATGAGGGTTGAAGCGGTGCCCAAATCGATGGCGATATCGTGGGAAAAGTATCGACTAAGAAAATTGAACATGGTTGACGGTTTTTGTTTGGCCGCTTACGCTTATGAGTGAAGTGAATAGAAAGACGTAAAGTTGAGCTACTGGAATACGGCAAAGCCTAGCCGATACTCGGTCGTATCGTTCACATCTGGCCAGAAAACCCTGGAATAGGTTCAGAGCGTGGATGAGACGAGTTGTCGGCCAAATTTGCCTTGTGGCTTTGTGTTGTATCAAGAGAAACCGTGCGGTGGATGCTGACGGAGCACCAAGAAAAAGTATATCAGAAGTCTCAAAAGACCACAAAGATTGATTCTCAACTAATCGACTATCCAGGAATATGTGCTGAGGGTGCTTGCTAGTTGGAAGACAAAGACGATAAATACAAGCCTACCTAATTTCAAAGGGGAGGAAGTGTTGTATGGGAAGCCAAACATTATTTGAGAAAATTTGGAATCAACATGTGGTGCGCGAAGAACCAGATGGGACCACATTACTGTATATCGATCGACAATTGGTGCATGAGGTCACGTCACCTCAAGCCTTTGAGGGGCTGCGATTAGCAGGGCGTTCCCCCAGGCGTCCCCTAGCAGCCCTGGCAGTACCTGATCATAATGTGCCCACGACAGATCGTAGCCAGGGCATTAGCGATCCCATGAGTGCTGTGCAAATATCCACTTTGGAAAATAATTGTGCCGAGTTTGGGATTCCCTATTATGGTATGCAGGATATTCGGCAGGGGATTGTTCATGTCATCGGGCCGGAACAAGGATTCACTTTGCCAGGCATGACCATTGTCTGCGGTGATTCCCATACCTCGACGCATGGGGCCTTCGGGGCACTGGCTTTTGGGATTGGCACTTCGGAGGTGGAGCACGTTTTGGCCACCCAATGTCTAGTTCAAAAACGACCTCAAACCATGGAAATTCGTGTGGAAGGTACCTTGCCGGATTACTGTTCGCCTAAAGATGTCATCTTAGCCATTATTGGACGGATTGGTATTGGTGGAGGCATTGGCCAGGTTGTGGAATATACTGGTGCGATTATCCGTTCATTTTCTATGGAAGGTCGAATGACTCTTTGCAATATGTCCATTGAAGCCGGGGCAAGGGCTGGTCTTGTGAGTCCAGATGAGAAAACGGTGGAGTATGTCAAAGGGCGTCCTCTCAGTCCTCAGGGAGAAACGTTTGAGCAAGCCAGGAAGGCGTGGTTAGATCTCAGTACGGATTCTGGCGCCAGGTATGACAATTTAGTTGAACTGCAAGGAGAAGATATCTCGCCTCAAGTGACGTGGGGGACCAATCCCGGCATGGTCACGGATGTGAATGGCACGGTTCCAAACCCAGCTGACATTGAAGATGAGAAAGTCCGCTCCGCTACTCAACGTGCGTTGGACTACATGGGCCTTCAACCCAGTATCCCTGTCTGTGATATTCAGATTGATCGGGTATTTATTGGCTCTTGCACCAATTCCCGCATTGAGGATTTACGGGTGGCTGCCAAATATGTTCAGGGTAAACGTGTTTCCGGAAAGGTGAAGGCCATGGTCGTTCCGGGCTCAGGGCTAGTGAAGCAGCAAGCGGAAGAAGAAGGGTTGGATCGGATTTTTCGGGAAGCAGGATTTGAATGGCGCGAGCCTGGGTGCAGTATGTGTCTGGCAATGAATGCGGATGTGCTTACTCCAGGTGAACGATGTGCTTCAACCAGTAATCGTAATTTTGAGGGACGGCAGGGAAAGGGTGGTCGGACTCACTTGGTCTCTCCCGCCATGGCAGCTGCGGCAGCAGTGGAGGGGCATTTTGTAGATATCCGAAGCTGGAACGTGTGAGCCTGGCTATCATTGAAGCAATCTAAAAACCACGCACCCTGTTTGTGAAAACTCGGAGGAGATGATGCAAGCCTTTACAACACTAACTGGTACTGTTGCTCCTTTAAATCGGGGTGATGTCGATACGGATCAAATCATTCCGAAACAATATTTGAAAACCATTCATCGAACGGGCCTGAAAGAAGGACTCTTTGCGGATTGGCGTTCTCGACCAGATGGTTCGCTTGATCCTGATTTTTTTTCCAACCAATCACGATACCGGGATGCCACAATTTTGCTCACGGGTGAAAATTTCGGATGTGGATCTTCTCGTGAACATGCCCCCTGGGCCTTATTAGACTATGGCATTCGCTGTATTCTGGCTCCAAGTTTTGCCGATATTTTTTATAATAATTGTTTCCAAAATGGTATTCTTCCGGTGGTCTTAACGGTTCAGGAAATTCAAACCCTTTTTGATCGTGTCAGGAGTCAAAATATCTATCAGGTTACGGTGAATCTTGTTCAACAGGCCGTATTGGTATCCGAAGGAGAGCGCTATACATTTGACGTGGATCCGTTTCGTAAGGATTGCATGCTCAAGGGGTTAGATGGAATTGCCTTGACTCTCCAGCACGAGGCTGCCATTTCTGCCTACGAATCACATCGTGCGCATCAGGATCCTTGGCTGTTTCATGATCAACGTAGGTAGGGGAAGTTTGAACGCCGCAACCATTTTTCGCTAATCGACTGCAATTTAATCAGCCTCATTCTTAGGGAAAGAGAATTGGGGGAATTCTCTTTTGGCGGAAGCCGAAAGACTCTGCCAGGACCTCTCCTTCCCCCTCGGGCTTGTATTCACACAATACCCTTCATTTTTCATTTGATTTTTTGTCTTTAGGCGCAACCCCTGCTATTTTGGGATAGTGCGTGACTCGTGACCCCTACGTGTCAACATCCATGCCTACCTGATGTTTAAAGCTTTCCTTAATACCTTCATAGGGAGTTTTTACGATCTCCTGCCCATCATTGTGGTCATCGGATTTTTTCAATTTGCGGTGTTGCAACAACCGATTCCCAATCTACTAGAAATTTTGATTGGATCGTTCTTTGTTCTCATTGGATTGACACTATTTGTACAGGGATTGGAGATGGGTTTGTTCCCTCTCGGCGAATCATTGGCGTTTGCGTTTGCCAAGAAAGGAAGTTTGACGTGGCTGCTGCTATTTGCCTTTGCTCTGGGATTTGGAACGACGGTGGCCGAGCCTGCTTTGATTGCTGTGGCCAGTGAAGCAGCCAAAGTTGCCGCTGAGGGCCATGTGATTGAGGCTACCCAACAGGCACGCACAGATTATGCGTTTGGACTACGTTTAACGGTTGCCTTGTCGGTTGGATTTGCCATTGTCATTGGTGTCTTGCGTATCATTCGGGGGTGGCCGGTGCAGTATCTGATTATCGGGGGGTATATTGGGGTTATAGTAATGACGTTCTTTGCTCCACCGGAGATCATTGGCATTGCCTATGATTCGGGAGGTGTAACCACATCGACCATTACTGTGCCATTGGTCACCGCCCTTGGTGTTGAGCTGGCCTCTTCCATTCGAGGCCGCAATCCCATGGTTGATGGATTTGGGCTAATTGCCTTTGCCTCTCTCACGCCGATGATTTTTGTGATGGCTTACGGCATGATTGGATAACCCCATGGCAGAGAACCTTCTAGAAACTTTTTGGGCGACCGTTGCTGATGTGCTGCCCATTGCCATAGTGATTGTTGGGTTTCAGAGCCTAGTTATCCGTCGTCCTATTGCCAACATGCGTCGTGTGGGGCTTGGCTTTTTGTATGTCCTGGTCGGGCTGGCCTTTTTTTTACAGGGATTAGAGATGGCCCTGTTTCCTATAGGGAAAATCATGGCTCAGCAATTAACAGCACCGGAATTTATCATTGGGGTAGAACAAGGGAGTGCGAAGGTTAACATTCCCGCTTGGAGCCAATATCATTGGGTGTACGCCTTTGCCTTAGCGATTGGATTTTCTACGACAATTGCAGAGCCATCATTATTAGCGGTCGCTCTGAAGGCGCATCAAGTCTCAGGGGGAGTGGTTGGAGTATGGGGTTTGCGAATAGCGGTCGCGATTGGAGTCGCCTTCGGCATTGCGTTGGGGTCCTACCGCATTATTACAGGAACTCCTTTACATTGGTACATCATTGCTGGCTATTTGATCGTGATATTTCAAACTCTTTATGCCCCTCCTATGATTATTCCTTTAGCTTATGACTCTGGCGGGGTGACGACATCAACTGTGACGGTTCCCATCGTTGCTGCGTTGGGGTTGGGCTTAGCCAGTAATGTCCCAGGGCGCAACCCGGTGTTTGATGGATTTGGCTTGATTGCCTTTGCCAGTTTGTTTCCAATTATTACTGTCATGGCCTATGCCCAAGTTTCTACTTGGTGGGCCAAACATCAATAAACCCTTTTTGAGGGGCTTCTTATGCATTTTAAATTGATCTGTGCCTTTGTCCAAGACGACAAAACTATTGCAGTCATGAATGCCGCACGGGAAAAAGGTGCCACTGGCGCGACGGTCATTACCAGTGCCCATGGAGAAGGGTTAGAGGTCAAAAAAACATTTTTCGGTCTTAGTTTAGAAACTCAACGAGATGTCATCCTTTTTCTTGTAGAGGAACATCTCGCACGAGAAATTCTAGAATCAATTGCTACTGTGGGTGAATTTGATCTGAAGCCTGGTACGGGGATCGCGTTTCAGGTTGATGTGGAAGATGCGGTGGGCGTCGTCCATCAAATGGCAAAACTCAGAGATGTCGTGGAGGAAGAGCTATGAGACACGGTGAAATGGTCCGCGTCAAAGATGTTATGAAAACCCAATTTGATTTAATCCACGGAATTGAAACGGTGGCCGATGCTCTACGGCAGGCCCAGCATTTAGAGACGGAATGCTTGCTTGTCGACCGCCGGAATGAGGACGACGAATATGGGATTGTGCTGCTGGCTGATATTGCAAAAAAAGTTTTAGGAGCTGATAAAGCTGCAGATCGGGTTAACGTATATGAGATTATGAGCAAACCGGTGTTATCTGTCGAACCCAATATGGATATTCGTTATTGCGCTCGTCTGTTTGAACGGTTTGGGCTTACCTTAGCGCCGGTGATTCAAAATCGTATGGTCGTGGGTGTGGTGAGCTATCGAGATATTGTGTTGCGTGGGCTACGTGACCGGTTGTGAGTGAAAAGAATAAATCTAGATTCAGCTTGATTCGGAATTGGATAGAGTCAGCTTATGGGGAAGAATATTGAGTCGATCTGTTCAACAGGATGGCATGGCAAGCTTCTGGGATGGGAACTGCCTCTGTTATTGAAAAATTCTCAATATGAATCAGGTAAGAAGAATGAAATGAATGACTCAATGAAATTTTATAGATGGTGCACGGTGACTAGAATGTTCGTTAGCGGATGTATGTTTCTCCTTATAGAGCCAGGAATGGGTTGGGGAAATGCCTAGCTGCCGACAGAATCTGTTTTATCTTTAGGGGTGCCACAAAAAGGCTGACAACGCGGCTTTAGGCAAATGTGAGGAGGGAGGATATCACGTGAGTGTGGCAGTGGTAGATCGAGGAGGGAGTGTCAAAGTCTTTCTTGGGGGAGATGGGGATGGACCACATTCCCTAACTAGTAGTGTCAGGAATGCCTGCACCGCTTCTAGTATTCGATGGTCTACTCAGGAATAAGCCGAAATGATTACCAAGACTCCTCACCTCCAAGCCTACGAGATATAAACGAACGAGTTTTAATTCTCGGAGAGGGACTGCCTGTTGTGTTGGGAAATGAGGTCGTAGCTGGTATTGGATTCGGCGGAGCTCCTGAAACTCAAGGTGAAGCCTGTGCGTGGGCAGGCCACACCAGCATCGGCACCAAACCTTCCAGACAATGAAACATTGGATTTCTGGGATTAGTTAAGTGATACGAAGGCAAGTAATTGATAAAAAAAATGATGGAATCAACCGAACATGAAAAACGATGCTGTAAAAAACAGCAATGATAGCTGACCGAAGCACAATTTCCCACAACTTTTTTTGAACCTAAAGCATCCATGGTATCGACCGATAAGGGCAAGTGACAAAATAGGGTGACTGAATCTTCAGTTCAACAAGGAGATCAAGTGACTTAAAGAATATTTTAGCAACATAGAAAAAGTGGTGGCCTCTTTCCGACAAAGGCAAACCCATTGTAAGGTGGGGACGCAAAGCCACGGGTCAGATTTTCTGATAGCCGGGTTACCGAAGAAAGAGAAACGATGATGGATCGGGATTGGGGCCCCTTTAATTGAAGGAGGTGTCCCATGTTCCGCGATCCTGCGTGTTCGACCTTTCGAAAGACCCTTTTTGCCTCAGTTTTAGGTGTGGGGGTGTTCCTGATTCCCAATGCCGTACAGTCTGCAACCAGTAATTCTGCCACACTCCAATGGGCAGCTAACCAAGAGTCTGATCTAGCAGGGTATCGGGTGTACCATGGAACAGCACCTGGGAACTATGGTAGTTC
>JAJDBR010000135.1 GCA_029261275.1 Nitrospirales bacterium | reverse complement strand
CCCCTGTAAGGATACGACTATTGGCACGGCATCCACAGCCAATATGGTGCTCAAGTGGTAACCATAGTAGGGTTCAAAGAGAATCACTTCATCGCCAGGGTGCAAAAGACCCATGCAGACACAATGGAACGCGCCAGTGGCGCCTGCGCTGACTGTCACCTCAGTTTCTGGGTTGACCGTCATATGATTAAAAGTTGCTAAGCGTTTCCCGATGGCCTGCCGAAGCTCAGCAAGACCATCAAACCGGGTATACGAATTGAACCCCTGGTCCATAGCTTGTTTGGCTGCGTCGACGACCACTTGAGGAACGCCCGTGTCGCATACGCCTTGAGCCAGGTTGATTCCTCCCATGTGTGTGCAAGCTAGTGTCATCGCTCGAATTTCAGATTGCACGAGTCCAGCTAACCGCTGATTTTCACCTAAACTCATGAAAAAGCCCTTTCGTTGATCACATTTTTTTAATGACACGTGAAATGCATTTCTCTCATGGGGCTTACGTCTGCACCAGGAAAATCTTGCCCCCAAAAGTGCTCGTCACATACACTGAGCCAGTTTCAAATCACCATTCATCCTATCGCTAATCTCCGAAAGAAGGCGAGACCATCGTGTTGAAATCCACGAAAAGTTTTCCTTTATTATTACGGATATTTTCTTTGTTATCGCTTGGTCTGTCTATCCTGAGCGCCTGGCCAGTATGGGGCAAAATGGAAGCTGCTCCTTCTACGGTTAATGCCCACCTGAAGGGCATCGCTCGTTTAGCCAAACCCTCACCCATGGCTTCTATCCCTGCGGGTTGGTTCAAAATGGGTACCAATCGAGAGGATGGCGACCGGCATACCTTTGAAAAAAATTATGACAACACCGAATTTCCGCAACGTCGAATTTGGTTAGATGCCTACCAGATTGATCAATACGAAGTATCACTCGGAGAACTTCTGCAATTTTTGCAAAAGAATGCTCGAAAGGTCTCGCCTGAATTACGAAATCTTATTTGGCATCTCATTAGCATTCATTTCATCCCTGATCAGGCCCTTGCCCCCTGGCCCGCCCTGTACGTGACCTGGGAGGAAGCTCAGGCCTTTTGCCTCAATCAAGGGAAGCGACTTCCATCGGAAGCCCAGTGGGAAAAAGCAGCACGGGGAACAACAGGAAAGGTTTTTCCTTGGGGAAAACAAGACCCCACACAGGAGATTGCCGTTTTTGGAGCGTATCATGTCCATGAAATTCCCCTGGTCGCTAACGTGGATAGTTTTCCAGAAGGCAAAAGCGAATGGGGCATTTATCACCTGGCAGGAAACATCGCCGAATGGACGAATGATTGGTTAGGGGCAGATTATTATCCCATAATGCCCGGACGCAATCCGCCTGGTCCTAAATCAGGGCGTTACAAATCTGTGCGGGGTGGATCATGGAAAAGCCTCCCCGTCATGCTTCGCGCCGCAACGAGAGGAGGCGCCGTCCCTGGAGAGCGATCACCCAATATCGGCTTTCGCTGCACTAAGTCTGTGAAATGAATTGTCAGAAACGGAGGGATTGCAGTCATCTTCTAACTAGAAGATATAGTATGGATACAATATTTTTCACAAAATCAGCCAAATAGTTCTTTCACGAGACTGTGATGACTTCAGCACGTTCAATATTGTTTTCTGTATTTTTGTTTTTCAGATCTATCATGTGCAGATCTATTGGATTACCACATACATCGTCAAACTCAATGGCAGCTGAAAGACCTGCTTTGGCAATTTCTTTCACATCATTGGAATGCTCATAGACCGCATGCATAGCACCAAGAGCATATTCTTGACCTGGTCCAATGGCCCAAAACCTCTTGATACTGTCAACAGATCGCCAAGATGCGACGATATAAATACCTGTTTGATTTGCGATTAATGCAGTGAGTTTCGATGGTTAGTAGGTATCGTCATTATCAGACCCAGTATTCAAATGATAGTCTTTAGTTAAATGAGAATGAAGAACTAGCCATGTTGAAAAAATAGAGTCAACTCCAGAAAGGTCAATTTTTTCGGCATGATTTGTAAAGAAGTGTCGCAACACCATATCGTGAGCTGCTGCCCCAACATTGGTGATATAACTCTCTTTAAACTTGTGGATCTTAGAGGAATTTTCGAGATACCGTTCGCTCTGAAGAAGCGATCCCCAACTCGTAAGAGTATCGGCAACAATACATGCCTGATTTCACTTTTTTACTACTAGAGCAATGGACATAGTATTTTCGTTTAAAAGTTATTTAGCACTAAAAACCCGTCACTCAAATTTCAAAGATTCAGTTGCGAAAATGTATAGTTATTCGTTGTCAATACTTACACGTTATCGGTGAGCTATCCGATCAACTTAAAGTTCAATGCCCATTCTCCCTAAAGTATCATGTTGATACTCTTCGTAGGGACTACTCTTATCTTCTGCGAAATAAAAAAGTAAATTGATTGAGTGTTAAAATTTTAAAATACTAAAAAGAGGAGGGAGCAAGTACTCCCTCCTTAGGATAGGGCAGAATTACTACTGTGTGGGCGAAGTGTGAGTAACCGTGAGAGAGTAGTGCCCAGCAGAATATCCTCTGACACTGATATGTGCTGCTGTTACATTAAGGGGAACATCCAATGAACATATTTCTTCCGCTCCTGAGAGGTAGGGACGGCAATCGTACGCATTAGTTTTAGGATTTTGGTCAAACCGAACATACAAATCCGGATCGCCAGGATCCGACTCAGCATGCATAGCAGCCTCAATGATAGTCCCAGGAGCTACCGGGAAGGGACCATAGGACTTCCATGCTTTCCTGGCCACTTCCTGATGGGAGAAGGTTTTGGTTTTTGGAACAGCGACCACAGGTGTTGGAGTCTCTTCTGAACCCTCACAAATACTAGTATCGATGGTAAAGCCCGGAGCAGCGCCATACACACAGGCTGCGCCACTGTTATCAATGGCCGTCAACGTCAACGCCCAATCGCCTTGACCATTGCATTGCGGGTAATGCATGACCGAAAAGGCATCGTAGCTTGTGAGTGGGCGCCAATTCTCGTCCTCAAAACATGTCCCTGAATCTGGACGGGTATGTTCATGCCGGAAGCCCAGTGTATGTCCTAACTCATGCCGTAAAATTCCTTGAAGCGAGAGCTTTCTATTCGGATCTAATTGAAACGATGAGTTATCCACTAAGATGTTCCGCGCTGATCGAGGTTCATCTGGGAAAAATGCCCGCGCTAAATATTGTCCATTGACGTTGACTGGACGGACGTCAAACAGAACATTTGGATTGGATGCCGTGCAAGACCCATCTTCTCCGGCCACATGGAGATAATCTACAGCGGCAACAGATTCCCAAGCATCAGCGGCGGCTTTGATGTCCGCTACCATCGCATCATAATTCTGGCCAAAAGTCGTACTGACACAATAGGTCAATTGGCGTTTCTCAACACTATTCCAGGCCGTATCCTGACCATTCACTTGGTTGATGGTGAGCCCCGCCCTTCCTTGAATCCGATCGAAGAATTCTCTGAGATGTTTGTCATCTAAGATGGGGGTATCCCCATTCACTATATACTTCCCCCCTTCAAAGGGTTCCTTGAAGGTTTGCGCTTTGAATTCCTCAAATGTTTTTTCCTTCCAGCTCTCCCGTTGAACTGTGGCATTGTCTTCCAGCAAGGCTTGCCCTTGTTCCGGAGTGTTCCGGGGTCCGGACTCTACGATCGGGATAGGCGTCGGGGTTGAATGCTCCTGATGAGAACAGGCGGCTAAACCGAAACCCACACAACAGATTACTGCGGCATGGGTGAAGAAAAATTGAAGGGGTTTCATAGTCCTGCTCCTTTGCAATAAATAGTAAACATCCTTGTTCTTACTCGCTGGACAGCTCGTCAAATCTAGAGGACTTCGCACTTCAGTATAGAAACCTATTGGAGAACATATGTCCTATCAAGGTGGACACGTCTCCTTTTTCATATTCACCAAATCCACACCACGGCTGAGACGATGAAGCTGATTAAAGAATCGCTCTGCAACTTGCGCATCCGAGAATTCCGCACAAAGACGCGTTTCCCCTTCCAGCCCAATACGACGGTCTACTAAGCGATTCACCTCACCTTGCTCTTTCCCCTGTTTCAATATCTGTCGAGCATGACCCAACATCTGTCGGGCCTCATCAGGCACGCCTTTTCCACGAGATAAGGCGTACACCGAAAAACTCGGAGGTGCCGCAACCTTTCTTTCAGAAATTTTGATTTCCGCA
>JAJDBR010000134.1 GCA_029261275.1 Nitrospirales bacterium | reverse complement strand
CGCCACCGGCGAAGCATGAGGTGGCTCGAGGTGACACAAAACGGAAAAGCTTGTCTCAACGAACAACGAAAGGGGAGATGGGCTGAGGTGCCTCCTATCGCGTTGCTAATGATGCGGTTGGGAAGTTTTTACACAGTCTGGACCGGTATACGCCATGAGCGTACCTTTCCAAACCTCAATGAAAATTTTCATACTCGAACACTGTGCGCCCGTAGCTCAATTGGATAGAGTATTGGACTTCAAATCGATTCAAAGTGGATTGGCTAAGTCTTTGAAACCTTGGCCATCCCCTCTCCAGTCTTGAGTTTTAGCTTCCTAGCCTATTGGTCTCTCTTTGCCGCGCTTGGCCTGCAATCGACCCTTTTCTGCTCTCTTTCTAACACCTATTTAACACTAGATTTTTAACTTCTCTTTTGGTTTCGGTGGGGAGGGATTTGACCTGTCCCTTCCATTAATTCATCCGCCTAGAAATACTTGAATTTTTTTACTTCTCCAGGCACCATTTCCAGTCATGAGGACTCTACAGAAATGGGCTGAGAACACGTTTCTCTCCGACTTTAAGACTCGACAGCAGCTGCTCTTCGAAAATCTCTTACTTCGGCAACTGCTGGCGGTATTGACCGGGTCAGCAAAAAGGCCACAACTGACTCGCACGGATCGTTTATGCTGAGTCGTGGGCTCCCAATGCTGGGGCCATGGGTCGGAGGCTCTCCATATCGTGCAAACCCAGACGGTCCTCCGATCGCACCGGCAGGGTTTCCGCCTGTACTGGACCAGGAAAAGTCGCAAGCAGAATCCCGGACGTCCTTTTGTTGATCCAGCCATCAGAGATCTTATTCAAATAATGAGTTGGGCCAATCCGTGGTGGGGTGCTCCGCGGATTCATGGGGAACTGCTCAAGCTCGATATTCAAGTCTCGCAGGCCACGGTGTCTAAATACATGATTCGACACTGGAAGCCGCCCTCCCAATCATGGCGGACTTTCCTGACTAATCACGCGTCTGACCTTGTCTCCATGGATTTCCTAACCGTTCCCACGTCAACGTTTCGTGTCCTCTATGTCTTCCTCGTGTTGTAGCATGAGCGGCGCTCAGAGGTTCATTTCGCCATTACGGACCATCCTACGGCCGAATGGACCGCGCAACAGATGGTCGAGGCCTTTCCGTACGACACGGCTCCAACGTATGTGTTGCGGGATCGAGATCGAATCTACGGAAGGGAATTTCAGCAAAGAGTTGAGGGGATGGGCATCAAGCAGGTGTGCACGGCTCCGAAGTCCCCGTGGCAAAATCCGTATGTGGAGCGCCAGATCGGATCAATTCGTCGAGAGTGTCTCGACCACCTGATCATTTTGAATGCGGCTCATCTTCATCGAATACGACAAAGTTACTTGGTCTACTACCATGGGAGTCGGACCCATCTTTCTCTCAATAAGGATGCTCCCGAGGGACGAGGGAAAGAGGCATCCGTAATGGGGAAGATCCACGCCATTTCGATGGTTGGTGGACTCCATCATCGATATACTCGACGAGCGGCGTGAGGGCTTGATGTCCATTTGAAGACAATGGAGGAATGAATAGAAGGCACAACTTACTGGGAATCAAGCCTATTCATAGACTGCTAGATATCAACTCTTTTTTCGAAATTCCATAGAATGGGTCAACGTCGCAAAAGGGTGTTGCGCTTTAAGATTGAGGTTGACATTGCATACACACCCTTTGCATTCCCGTCGTAACATGGCTTGATTTCGTTGCTGGTAATTTTCTGAACCAAGAATCTCTTCTAGATCCTTATCCAAAATATTGCCTACAGGTGGCAGGCCGTAACACCCTGACAGTACATCTCCATTTGAAACAATGTACAATTGAAGATACCCCAAAATGCAAGGAGGTTCATCGCCATCATATACACGTGAGGCCCCTTGTTCATAGTGTTTTTTGATATAGTCCAACTCAAATCTTGGTAGCCGTACTTTTCGTTCTAGGATTTCCAGCATGTCATCTAATGATTCTTTATTGGGCCAACAGGACAAGTCTGTCTTTTCGAATTTTGAAATCATATTGTTGAGCAAATTATATGAAAATGCCCAGTTATTCGATTGTGCAAGATCAATAAGCGCCTCTAAATGCGCGACTCCGGGTTGGGTCAAGGTACAAGAAATCTCTATTTCCTTCCCTTTGAGGTTTAAGGCACCCTCAATCGCAAGGTTAAAGTAGCCGTGTACACCTCTTAAAACATCATTGGTTTTCCCAACGGCATCCAATGAGATTGCCACATGGGTGAGTGGCGAAGCGTTGATAGCTTGGGCATATTTTTTGAGGAGCAAGCCATTTGTTTGAATTCGTATTTGTTGAAAAGGTTGCGTATGAGATCGTTCAAGGATCTCAAATAAATCAGGTCGGAGAAAAATTTCCCCTCCTGCAAGACGTAGATGTTTAACGCCCAGCTCTCCCAGCCGATTGATCGTTCGGATCGTAAATTCAGTAGAAAGTTTATCTTGTTTTTGAGTTTTCCAGTAATCACAGGTGACACACTTTGCTTGGCAGTTTTCAGTCAGCAGAATATGGGCATCTAGAGGGGCTATTTTTCGAGGGGCGAACTGGGTTGAATCGTAGAGGCGGTAACGATCTGAGCGAGATAGAGGGGCCGCCGCATCCCCATTTGCAACTGGCTTCGATATTTGTTGTTTGAATATATTTTGGTTTGTTTGAACATCATTTCATTCCTTGGATTGAACCCATTTCAACCACTGGGAACAGGATGAAACTTTTTTGCGATCAAGGAAACTTGAATCAAGTGTTTATATAAATTTTCAAACTGAATGATAAATTGATCATGGTTAAAAGTCTGGACTGCAAACTCTCGACCTTCCTGGCCAAGAGCCTCTGCAAATCCTTTGTCTTGTAAAATTTGCAAGAGTGTTTCTTTTAAAGCACCACTATTGCCTGGAGGGACGAGGATTCCAGTTTTTCCATCGTGGATATACTCCTGAAGTCCTTCTGTTTTACTGGCAATCACTGCTGTTCCTCGCATCATGGCTTCGGCTGCAACATTTCCGAACGCCTCTTTCGAGCGAGAAGGGACAACCTGTATCCACGCATGCTCAAAAAGTCTTTCGATCTCTTTTTGTGGAATTTGTCCCAGGAAAGTGACTTGGGAATCGTTGAGATTCAGATCTTTGGCCAGTTGCTGGAGGGATGGATGTTCTGGGCCAACTCCTGCGATGAGTAGCTTGGCATCCGGCCATTGTTTTGCAATCTCGGAAAATGCTTTCAGAAGGACATCGACTCCTTTTTCATAGATGAGTTGTCCTGCATACACGATCAATCTTGGGTCTTTTAGTGGAGGACGTGGCGCGCGAAATGGTACGCCATTGCGAATGACTTGGACGGACTCAATGCCAAATTCCCTTAAGTGGTCTGCGACAGAGTGGCTGTTGGCGACAACCGCATCAAATACAGAGCTCCAGCGTTTCCAAAGGTTGAGTTGGAGGTTGACAGAAGGCCAGGCTAAAACTGGGAAGCAACGATTTTTCAAACATGCCATTCCTGGATTGTCCTTGCAAAAAGTATCATTTGGTAAGAGCTTTGTCCCCGTAGGACAAACGCTACGATACCAACCTTCATGATAGACTGCGGGAATTTCTCGAAGCAGGGGTAAAATGAGCGGTGAGAGTTGGGACAGAAACGATTTGACATGTACCACGTCTGGTTGAAATTCGGTCAACACTTTTCGCAATCTTAAAAACGCAAAAGGGTTGGCTGGCCAAAGTAAGGCTCTTGCCGGTGTGGATGTGCCAAAGCAATAATAATTAGCCTTGCCATTGTTTGGCTGCAATTCGGCGTTAATTGAGAAAAGTGCGACTTCATGGCCTCGTTGCTGTAGGCCTTCTTTCAACAAAAACGTCACAATTTCAGCACCACCCTTTGGAACGCCATAATCACTAACCAGAAGAATTTTCATGGCATTGTCATGTATGGACGCTCCCGAGAATGCAAGGATTTTTGAACGAATACAGCGAGTCAGGATTGCCGTCATGTATCCGGCCTGTTTGCGCGGTCTCGTGACCGCTGGCCTTGATGGAATCCGCCTCTTGAAAAGTCG
>JAJDBR010000133.1 GCA_029261275.1 Nitrospirales bacterium | reverse complement strand
CTGCCCACTTTACTGGAAGAACGGTTGTATCACTCAGATGGGCAGATCGATGATGAAGTATATGTCTATGGTTCATTCCTCCAAAGTAAAATGTTTCAAAAAGGCGTGACCTGCCATGACTGCCATGAACCGCATGGCTTGAAATTACGGGCAACGGGTAACGCACTGTGTACCCGCTGCCACCGTTCAGAGACCTTTGATTCTCCCGCACACCATTTTCATCCATCCGGTTCGATGGGGGCTCAATGCGTCGAATGTCATATGCCAACCAAAACCTATATGGGCGTCGATCCGCGACGAGATCACAGTCTCCGTATTCCGCGCCCGGATCTTTCCGTGACTCTCGGAACTCCTAATGCCTGTACGCAATGCCACCAGAAACGAACGGCTCAATGGGCAGCCAAAGAGGTGAAGACACGGTATGGAGATCCTCAGCGAAACGGAAGGCATTACGGGGAGATGTTGGATGCCGGGCGGAAACACGCCCCTGGAGCCGATGTGTTACTTGCCAATTTGGCGACAGAAACCACAAAACCAGGAATCATTCGTGCTTCGGCTCTTTCCCTCTTAGACAGCTATGCAGGCCCTAGCACCTTGGAGGCGATCACTCTCGGACTTCATGATGAAGATCCATTGGTTCGCATAGGCGCGTTAAGAGGGCTTGCAACGATTGCTCCAAAAAACCGATCAGCCTTAGCTCAGCATTTGTTGACCGACAAGATCCGCGCGGTCCGGATCGAGGCCGGGCGCCACCTGGCATCTATCCCATTGGATTCGTTGTCTCCTACGGAACAAAAGAACCTCAATCAGGCCGTGGAAGAATTTCTTCAGGCTCAATGGGCCATTGCTGAACGACCTGAGGCTCATTTAAATCGCGGACTGGTCTTCATGGATCGTGGGCAGTTGACGAAAGCGGAAGAAGCGTACCGAATGGCCTTACAACACAATGAGACTTTTTATCCAGCTCTTGTCAATTTGGCAGACCTCTATCGCTTACAGAATCGAGAGCAAGAAGGTGAGGCGACCCTTCGAAAGGCACTCGCTCTAGCGCCAGACAATGCCGATGTGCTCCATGCCCTCGGCCTCTTATTAGTCCGAAGTGGCAAAAAGGACGAAGCACTTGGGATGTTTGAACAAGCCGCGAAATTTGGACCTGAAAACTTCCGCAATGGGTATGTGTATGCCGTAGCCTTAAGTTCAGACGGAAAAAACAAGCAGGCGTTGAACGTGTTACAAGAGACCTACCAACGTCACCCGAATGATCCACAACTCGTATTTATGCTGGCAACTCTTCATCGAGATGAAGGGAATCGCACCAAAGCCCTACAGTTTGCCGAAGCGCTCCTCGCCCTTGTCCCGCAGGATCCTGGCGCTCGCCAGCTGAAGGAATCTCTTCGGTCGATAAAATAAAAGGGAGTTGTCAACCTAACGGCATGCGGTTGAAAGGAAGCCGCTTTGTTGAATCGTTGCGTCACACCTCATGCACACACGACTTTCCTTCAAACTTGGAACGCCGGGATCTGCAAGAACCGATCGTTAACCGCCTGCATGGGGTTGCAGCCGAGTCAACATGGCCTCAAAGAGGTCTAATCGTTTCTTGAGTTGCTGGATTTCCTATAACTGCAATTCATTCGCACGGATTTGCTTTTCTAATAACTCCCCTTGCTTGAAAATCAGTTCTTGTTGAACGTCAAGCTGTTTCCGCAAGGCCTTCAATTCATCCCCTTTGGCTCAGACGATCTGTGGACATGCCAACCCGAGGGTTAGCGCAGCGACAACTAGGCAGGGCAGTCAGTTCCGATAGGTGCTCGCTTGAAAGAGCATCGGTATTTGCCTGAGTCTTGGGAATTACCACATGATCGATTCAGAAATTGTTGCCCTTGATGTATGCAAATTATGAAAACGACCTTGTCGGTTGTTAATTTTCAACATGGTTTTCGGATCAAAAAAATCTGAAATCATCTTTAATTGTGATCTGTCTGAATATTTTTGGGTTGGAATAAAAGAAGTCACAAATTCACAAGAATTCCTTTCTGGAAAACCCAGCAACCATTTTCAGAAAAGGAGTTCATTATGAAATCACATAGGACCTGTTGTGTAAAGGGACGGCTTATTCGACGTTGGCATCAGTTGATAAGAACAAAAGGAACCTCTGATTCCCTTAAAAATAAGCCTGAATCTTCACGAGGCCCTCATTGTCCTTGGGGTGCCGTTGGAATTCAACACGTAGGGCCAGATTGTTAGTCATCGCGTACCGTTGTCCGACAAAAAACAGGACCGCGTCCGAGGAATCGCCCACGGGATACCGGAGATACGATCCTGAGGCCAGCATTTTCCATTTCTCCGTAAGGCTCATGATCATTCCCGCATTGATCCCTCCCCCAATCCGGTACCTTCCATCATAGGCCTTACTAAAATTGGCATCAAATTCTGGAAGGGCAAACCAAACAACTCGGTACATCCATTGAGATTCAAACGCCAGGCCAAGTCCCCCATTCAGGTTGATATTTTGGCAATACCGGCACTCGTTGAATTTGACCGTATTGAGCTCAGCCCTGAGTTTCCATGAAGGCGCCTTAATCAACATATCCACCGGAGTTAGCGAGACAATATTGGCCAGAGTCAGGCTTTCGAGTCGCGTCCGTTTTCTCTTGTTGTAATGGCGAACAGCCATGCTTCCCAATACGATTTGAGAATAGGGGGGATACCCTGGCTCCGGATCGAGTAAATCATGGTACCCTGCCCGTAGCGTCACTTCTTCAAAGGATTCATCATTGCGCCAACCGCCTCCGATCCCGGCGCGTGCCGGTCGATGGCCTAATTCAGGTTGAGTGGAAAACGGCGGAACGGGCACATTGGGAGACACAACATCCAACTCACTCCGTGCGCCAAGCAATCGATGGAGTTGGCGTTCCTCGGTCACATCCGTTCCCTCACTTGTCATGTTGTGGTATTGAAAATAATCAATGGCAAGGTCAAGAACGAGGCCTTGTCGTTTTGGAGATAAAGTGGTATTCGTGGAAGTCTTCTCTGCCTGAGAATCATCGATAATCTCAGTCAGCACATTTTTCTCTTTGACTGAGAGACCTTCTAGCTTGCGACGAATCGTCGTGGTTCGCGCCGGATGAAATTGAATGTCTTGGACAAACCCAGGGCGTTGGGTGAGCAACCGGACTGTTTCCGCCGGGATCGTCCAAAGGATAAAGTGATCGGTGAGATGCCACTCAGGTACCGCCACTCCTAATAAGGAAAGAATCTGATAGGCACAATTTTCCTTGAAAAAGAAATAATCAAAATACGTCAATTGCAGTTCCCACACGTGCATTAACATGAATCGAATTTGTTCTTGATTCAACCCTAGCTGATACTCCCACATATCCCGGTTTTCAATATCACCATATTCTTTCACTTTTAAATAATAGGGTTTAGTGGAGAACCGCCCTTTGAACCCGCCGGTGAGCCCATAGACCGCATAGGTGATCCCGATATCCGTCGTCGGCTGTGCCGCAAAGTTGATGGAATAGGCCAGTAACTGAGTCTCCTCGGTTTGTCCTACCTGATCAATACGCAGAAGGGTATGAGCGAACATCGAGGAGGGATTGTTTAGGTAGGATGAAGGAAAAATGAGGGTGACCCCTCTGGGATTTAATTCGCGATACCAATGGGAAAAATGTTCGCAATGGAAAGCCGGAAGGCGGTCCTTATCAAAGGACAGTTGCGACTGCAACCAGTGATACCGAGCGATGAACGCACATGGGGCAGCTTGGGGTAACGATCCAAATGTTTGAGAGGAAAAGAAGGAACTAAGGGTTGCCTCTAGTTCAGCTTCCGGATCGATTTTTCCATTTATTGCGAGAAAAAACTCAGGTTCGTCGGCTTGACTGATGTGGCCCCCTGTCAGGCTTGGACGATAATGTAAGAGGAGATGCCACTGACGTTGATCCGCCAATCCAGCTGCTCTGGCTTGGACGATAAGTTCGGCAAGGTAGGTTGATTGGATTTCTTCTCGCGAATTTGCTTGGGCCCCAGATGGGAAATTTAGGCTAAGAAGCAGCCAAGCTGAGAGACCAATCAGGAAAACGTGGCAAAGATGAAGGGACCGGGCAACAAACGCTTGCCTGACATTCACCCTTTGTTCAAGGCAAGTTCATCTATTGAGATCGTAGAGGCAGGCAGAGTTTTTGATAAGGTGAGGAGCATTTCCTCGGGGGTGACCTGCTCAGTTGGGAAAAGATTATGAAAATTGTCTTTTGTCATGACAAAAAATTCTTGATGATGGGCTTTAGGCACCTCCATTAAGGTAGCCAACGAGGTGAGGTATTTTCCGTGACCAGACGCCATATCTTCTTTTAACCGCCCAAAATTCGCTTTGGAGAAATAGACAATCTTCTGTTGCTTTTGTAATGCACCAGGGAAATACCAGCTGCTGGGAGTGGTAGAGGAAGTAAAGTCAAAACTTTTCTCAATAGTATTTGTAAATGAACAGGATATTGAAGACACCGTGAAAACCACTCCAAAAACCAACACCCATCCCGAAGAAGTTCGAATTGACCTGTTCATCATCTTGCCTCCCATAAGCCACATAATATTCGGGAGAATTTTACCAGACCCTTTTCTCACCTGGCAAGACTCAGGGTTCTCTGTTGCACACACTCGACCGAGATGAAAAGAATTCCATGAAAAATATTGGCAACTGAAGGGCATGAATACCAATTGGAGGCATACGGTCGGGCGTCTTATGCACATCCGATATCCTGCCAAATCTGGAACGCCTGGGTACGCAAAAGCTGCTAGTTAACCGCCTGCATCAAGTGGCGGCGAAGGCGAAAGAGATGTGGTGTGAGTCCACATCACATCAAAATCCGTTGAGCCTGTGATGATGAAGCAACGCCACGTCTATGATACTCCCGTGTCCGCGTCGATTGATGCGGCACTTCAGCACAGGGATTCGCGTAGTTGGCCTTGATAGCCTCGACGGTCGGCATAACCGGGCGATGTGCGGCGTCGCACTTTCGTAATTTGTCGGTAATAAGCGAAGGTGGTTTATGGCCGTGGCCTTTTATTGGTTCGTGGTGGTATAAAGAACGAGGCTCTTGCGATGTTTGGGCAGGCCGCAATACTTGGACCTGAAAACCCACGACATTGGTACGGATAGGCCATGGTCCAACGTTCCGCTGGGAAAGACAAGCAGGCATATGAGGTGTTAGAAAAGACCCACCAGGGCTACCCCAAATGATGCTCAACTGGTCTTTATGCTGACGACTCTTCATCAAGATCAAGGACATCGCACGATGGCCACCACGTTTGCAGAATACCTTCGGACCCTGGCTCCTCTGGGTCCCGGAGCACACCAGCTTTTGGAGTCGGTTCGGTTGTTTCAATAACAGAGCGAGGTTAGCCATTTAGATTACGATCAGGGAGAGAAAAAATCGTACATCTACTGTCCCATCTAATCGGAGGAGGTTTTCCATGAAATCGTATACACGTATCTTCTTATGTCTGCTTGCCCTGATGTTGGCCGTTGGATGCGCCTCAACAGAGGTAACCAAACGCCAGACCAATTTGCGTGCCGGGGAAAAGATCGCGAAGCCTGAGCGCATCTATGTCTACCCATTTTCAGGAAACGCTGCAGACCTCCCAAGTTGGTCGTCTGCAGCGAATCGTTTTTCTTCAAGCAAAACTCCACCAACACCAGAAGAGATCGAATTGGGTCGAGACATGGGTCTACTCGTAGCAAAAAAACTGGTCACCGAAATTCAATTAATGGGCCTGTCGGCATTGTTTGTTGAAACACACATCGTTCCTAGAATCAACAATCTCATGTTAATAGGGTATTTTGGATCAATCGAAGAAGGCAGTACGGCCAAACGTCTTACCCTGGGTTTCGGCTCAGGTGCTGCCGAGTTAACCACATCTGTAGAAGGTTATCAGATGACCAAGACAGGCCCGCGCCTTCTCGGATCTGCCACCCTAGATTCTGAGGGTAACAGCAGGCCTGGACTGGTTGTCCCCATTGCCGTCACTGCAGCCACAGCCAATCCCATTGGCCTTATTGTGATGGGAACGGCAAAAGTAGCGGGAGAAGTTACAGGCAGGTCGACGATCGAAGGAGAGGCCGAACGAACGGCCGAGGCCATCGCAGAACAACTACGGATAAAATTCAAAGAACAGGGTTGGATTAAATAGGGTAGAAATTCGAACGAGTGCCAGGAGAGGGGAAGGCAGATTAGAGTGTTGGTGGCAAAGAACCTCGCGTATACCTTAGTTGTTCCTAGTACGGTGGCGATTTACCTGCCCTGGGTCCTCATGCCCGCTCAGCCAGCAAGTTCAGGGGGCTGGCTGTACCTTTCTTTGGTCCTTTTCTTCTTCGGCAGCGCAATCTATGCATGGTGCCTCTGGGATTTTGCCAACGCTGGCCTGGGGACTCCTGCGCCGTTTGATGCCCCCAAGCACTTGGTCGTTCAGGGCCTCTACCGCTATACGCGAAACCCCATGTATGGAGGCATCCTCACCATCATCCTCGGCTGGATAGTCCTCTTTCCATCCCTCCCTCTCCTCCTCTACGGTCTATCGGTGGGATTCTCCTGCCATTTGCTTGTCCTA